>PLZQ01000507.1 GCA_003152225.1 Limisphaerales bacterium
GTGCCACTAGATGGGAGTATAAGGTAGCGAGCCCCCACCTTCGTGGTGCCGGAGGCCCCGGGGGTCCGGCGGCTGTGTCAGAGGCCTTACAGGCTTTTCTGAACGACCTCGGCAAGGAGGGCTGGGTGCTGGTTAGCCAAACCGATGGGAACTTATTCTATTTCAAGCGACCCATTAAATAGGCCCAACCATTGGCTTCAGGCAACGCGGGGTTGCGTCTGGCTGTTTCTCCTGCCTCACTGGCCCCGCGTGCCTGAGCCAAAACGTTGGCCTGCATCGGCGCGATGAGTATTCGAGCATGCAAATTGACCGCCGGCGCGATGGTCTGCATCGTGGTCCTCCTCGCATGGCGCCCCCGGGCTCTATTCCCCGGATGGGACACCCTTGAAACGGTTAGGGCTGTCCGCGATTTTTTTGAAGTGACCGCCCTAGTGCTGTTCGCAGTGCTGGTGCTTTTCGAAACGTTGGCGCTCCTGAGCAAGCAGACACCCAAGAAAGAGCATTTCTTCGAAGTTGCAGCCGTGATTAGTTTTGCGCTTGCGGTTTTGTGTGAGGTGTATGCGTACCCGTATAGCAGGCGGATTGACACGCTGGCAGATCGGGCAATTGCAAAGGCGATCGCGGAGGCCCAGGTAAAACCGCTTAAGCAACGGGTGATCGAGGCTCTAAACTGTATGGATCCAAATGTCACGTTCCAGCTGGCAAAGGAAAACAGGGATATAACCGTAGTCATGCCTCTTCCAATGACATATTGCGATGAACTTAGAAAGCTCTGCGCCGAACGGGGGGCAGCGCAATACATTACTCTTGTCTCGGTGCCGCCAGAGAAGGCAATGACCTTGCAGACATTCGGACCACACGGGTCAGAGGTCATAACAACCATCAGCTTTCGGGTGAGCACGAATCTCTTGGCGAAATAAGCACCGCGTTTTCAGATTAAGACACTACCGGATGATGGCCAACAAGCCAGATGCAGCGAACCCGGCGATAAACCTCTGGTTGACAATTGGGGATCAGCGGCGCCGGGTCACTGATCTGGAGCGTTAGTTGTGACATGAAGTTGCAATCGGTACTGCTTGGCTGGAGTAATCCTGACCAAGCCCTGCGTGTGTCCGCAGGTACTCCACGGAAGCATGCGCCGGACGGGCGGTGGCCGAGTGGCCGCTACTGTCCAGGGGTATGGAGCCTTCCCGGTAATGTAGCGAACCTGGCAGCCTCAAGCCGGGGGATGCGCTAGAGTCGGAGGACAAGGTCAAACCAGTAAATGCTCGCAAGCATCGTGAAAGCGAACCCAGCCATACGAGGCTGTTTAAGGCTGGAGCCAAAATGGCAGGCAGTCGAGTCCGGGTTGTCTAACGTGGCCCGGCGCGCACTCATCGAACTGCCGGTGTAGCAGAGCAGACCTAACCCCCCCTGTATCGAATGCAGAACATGGAAACGCTGCACCTCTCCGGGCCACGCCGTTCGTGGCCGTCCCTACCGCAAGGCCGGGAAAGCGGAGGCAGCATTGAGAAGACCGAAGAAGCCAAGGCTGGCCTGTAATGGACCAGATATGCCCACGTCGGTCAGGTCTCTCTTTGCAAGAGAAACCGTCGAACCATCCTTGAGGAGGAAAAGCAAATGACGAAGGAGCAATCCTTTGGTGCGTCCTCCAACAGAGTGTCGGATTGGAAAGCCATTGAATGGCCCAAAGTCCGGTGTGCTGTCAGGAGGCTACAGTTGCGTATTGCAAAGGCAATCCGAGCAGGCAAATACGGCAAGGCAAAGGCGTTGTCGTGGCTGCTCACACACTCGCGGTCGGCCAAGCTGTTGGCCGTGAAGCGGGTGACGGAAAACAAAGGGGCCAAAACCCCCGGTGTAGATAACGTAGTCTGGAGGACAGATCGGCAGAAGTATGCCGCAGTGCAGAACCTGAAACGTCGGGGCTACCGGCCGCTACCTTTGCGCCGGCACTACATCCCGAAGAAGAACGGCAAGAAACGTCCCCTGAGCATCTCCGTCATGCGGGATCGCGCCATGCAAGCGCTCCACGCGCTGGCTCTCAAACCCATCGCCGAGACGCTCGGCGACCGCAATTCCTACGGGTTTCGAGAAGGCCGGTCCTGCGCCGACGCCATTGGCCAGTGCTTCTGTGCCCTGGCCAAAAGCTACGCGCCGGTCTGGGTGCTCGAAGGCGACATCAAAAGCTGTTACGACCGGATCAGCCATAAGTGGCTCCTCGCGCACATCCCGATGGACGCGAGGATGCTACGCCTGTGGCTGGAAGCTGGCTATTGGGAAAAAGGCCAACTCTTCCCGACGCGGGAGGGGACTCCACAGGGCGGGATCATCTCGCCCCTGCTGGCCAACCTCACGCTGGACGGGATGGAAGGGGCCATCCGCAGCCGCATCAAAGTCCGACGCGACCAGGTCAACTTCATCCGTTACGCGGATGACTTCATCGTGACCGCACGCACCAAAGAAACCTTGGAACAGATTGTTAAACCCGCCGTGGTGGCCTTCCTCGCCGAGCGAGGTCTGGAACTCTCAGAGCAAAAGACCACCCTGACCCACATTCAAGCGGGGTTTAACTTACTCGGTCAGAACGTGCGTAAATACAGGAACAAGCTGGTCATCAAGCCCGCCAAGGAAGGGCTCAAGGCGCTGGTGCAGAAAACCCGCGAGTGCATTAAGGGCATGCTGGGACAGACGGCAGAAACGCTGATCAAGATGCTCAACCCGATCCTTCGGGGCTGGGCCAATTATCACCGTTATGTCTGCTCGGCAGAAGCCTTCTGGACCGCGGACCGCATCATCCACTACCAACTGCTGCGCTGGGCGCGGCGAACGCATCCGAACAAATCCTACGGCTGGCTTAAACGCAAGTACTTCAGCCTGGGAGACACCTTCGGCTTCGCCACCCGGATACGGGCCGACACCAACGAAAGTGCGGTGCTTCGCCTGTATTCCATCGCCCGGACGGTGCTGGAATGGCACATCAAGGTCAGAGGAGAGGCCAACCCTTATGACCCTACCTACACCGAGTATTTTGAGCGCCGCCGCTGTTTTGCGTGGCGGACCTTACCCCGCGAAAGGACTGGTCAGATGGTCCTCGCAGGCATATAAGGGGCTCAGGATGCTCACGTTAGTCCAAACGATTGCCGGGACGCCCCGCATGGGCGCGTCCTCAGAAAGGCCCGAGCCGTGTGAAGGGAAACTTTCACGCACGGTTCTTAGGGGGGTGTGGGCGGGTTAACCGCCTGCACCTACCCGGTCCCACTGCGCACGCCATGTTCGCCGCCATAAATCCGGACGCAGAGGTTGGACCGACCCGGATGTTCATCATGGCTGGCGTGTTCGCTCTCGTTGCCTGCGGCACGCTGGTTTCCGGCCTGCATCCGCGTTGGCGCGCTAGTGCGAAGTGGAAGGGGGGCGTTCTGCGGTCCGGCTTCGGTTCGCTTGCGTTTTCGGTCGGTTTGCTGATCATGTGCGCGGGCCTGATCGTTCGTGGCATGCTTGACCAGCATGGCTCTTTTGCTGGAGTTGTGTTGTGGCTGTTTTACGGCGGCGCGGCTGTGCTCGTTGTTGGACCGGTTTATGATCTGGTTCAGAGCATGAGGAGACGATGAAGAGGTGGGCTAACAAGCGCGGTGCAGGCAAGGGCGGGGGCGCCGTTCTATGGCGTGCTGGACGCGTTTGGCCCGCCCTGCCTGACCGCGAACGTTGGGCTGCTGCTGTCGGATGAGTTTGATGATATCCGCGATTGCATATCCCAGTCCGGTTTGGACGCCGGCATTGTACGCGTGCAGTATTTTGGTCCGCGTCCGTTTCTTGCTGACAGAGTCTCGTATGAGTCTCCACCGCTCCATCTGCCCAACAGAAAAAGGAATGTAGAGAACGCGGGGGCGAGATAACCACCGGCGCAGGGATTCAGAAGGGACTTTGAAATGGGGTAGGGCCGCCCCCGTGTTCTTTACATTCCCGGGTTGAACGAAGCCGGAAAGGGGTCAACCCGCAGATTGGAATTCAAGCTGTCCATCGGCTTTGTTCATCCTGGCGGATTTATGCTGGGGTGGTTCATGGGCCAAATGATGGAGCAAGGATTTCGCCGCTTGGGCTGTGCCAATTAAGAGAATATCCTCCCGCCGGTCCCCACGATCCACCACGTGGTAGATCGCCCCCGGATACTCCACTCGTGCTGGCGTGTGGTGACAGCTCCGTTAGGAGCGGCATGTTTATAGCCGAAGCCATCTTTGATTGATCCAAGCTCCGTCAGGAGCGGCATGGAGCTGAACGTTAGTAACCCTGTGTAGCCACGCACTCAACTCGAGCCATGCCGCTCCTGACGGAGCTTGGATGGCGATTTGGGGCTCGTGTTCTATAAACATGCCGCTTCTAACGGAGCTGGCCCAAAGTCTAATTCCAGCGAAAACAGCGCTGAACCGAATCCGGCAGGTTCTTCCTGGGTGCCAATCGCGCCGTCCTCCCGGAACCCACCGACGTGGCCAGCCGTTGCAATCTGAGGCACGTAACGCCGAAAACGCTCCTAACAGAAAAAGGAATGTAGAGAACGCGGGGGCGAGATAACCACCGGCGCAGGGATTCAGAAGGGACTTTGAAATGGGGTAGGGCCGCCCCCGTGTTCAACACGACGGTGCAGCGAACGGGAGCCAGCCGTTTCGCGCCGAGACAAACCGAACGTCATCGGCGGTTGGCTCGCGTCGCTGACCTTTGCGATGGGCCAGCGGGTTGAGCGCGCGCTGATGACTCAAATCTTGTGACTCAAGTAACAGGTTTTGTGGACCTATACAGGGTGAAGTGAATGCTAAAGCCGAAAGCCGATTGCAGAGCTTGCCGCAAAGAGGCGCAGAAGACGCAAGAGCTGAGGAAACAGGGCCCTTTCTTGAGCCTTCTGCGCTTTTTCGCGGCTATTCCCGACTTCTGCAATTACCTCCCGATATTGTGCAAATCCCGGATCTGCGGGCTGGCGGCGGGGGCTGGGACCCTGGCCTTCCAGCTCGGAATGAACTGGCTCGACCGTTTGGGGCTGGTCAGCGGGCGCGCGGTCCCGGTTCCAGATGCTCTAATTGAAGTTGTGCAACCCACAAAAAGTATGAGTTGACAAGATTGGGGTTGTGCTGTAGTTTTTGTTCTCGTTCGAGGAAAATTAGAGCTGACGCCAATAATCAATCCTGAGACTCTCCCGCAAGTTAATTTGACATGATCTATTTGCCATGTTCAGGAAGCAGGCGATGACAACAGCGCGCCAATGGATAGAATGCGCCACTGGCCAACGCGACATTTTTGAGAGCAGCCATCGTGACTGGGATCGATGGATTGCTCGCTTCCCTCTCAACGGTCTGCAGTCGTAAACAACAAACCTCCTAAACCCAAATAACCAAATGCGAAATAAACTGATTAAACTAGCGTGGACATTCAACAGGGCCGGCGCGGTGGTCGGCGTGATCGTCGGGTTGTTATGCCGTGCGGCGCTGGGGCAAACCATTCCCAATCCCAGCTTCGAGGCTGACACCTTTACCAACTCCCCCGGCTATATCAGCACGAACGCGGCGATCACAGGTTGGACCGGTACTCCGCCAGAGCGGGTGGGACTCAATTCGGCGTCGGGGCCGTTCGCCGACAACGGGACCATTCCCGCCGGTAACAATGTCGCCTTCATCCAGGCAAACTCCACGGACCCGGGAACAGTATCCACGCTCAGCACCACGATCAGTGGCCTGACAGTGGGAACGACCTACAAAGTCATGTTTCGGGCCAACGCCCGCGGAGGCAACACCCCTAACGTGAAAATCTACATAGACGGCGCGGCCGTGCTGTTGCCCGGCGTGGACGGCTTTTCTACGGCCGCCGTCACGGGGAGCAAAGGGTATTGGCACGTGGCCTTTGAGTTCACGGCTGCTGCGGCATCCCAAACCCTGTCCCTGGTTAACGACGCCACTGGCGACCAGACGCTGCTGGTGGATGATTTCAAGATCGCCCCCACTTCTGGGAAGTGGACGGTTGACGCCTGGACGGGAGATGCCGACTCGGGCGTGGATTCTCAATATCTTTACACCCACGCGTACAACTTCGGGAGCAGTGCGAACACCACCATCAATGGCGTGACCTTCACCGGCCTGACGGGCGGAAATCCCTCCGTGTCGGGCAAGTTCACGACCGACTTCCTGCCGAATGTGTTTAACCCGGATGCCAACAACCTCACCCCTAACGGCGATGGCAGCGCGGTGCTGGCCGCCTCCTTCATCTACGGTGGGAATGTTCCGGCCGACTCTTATCAAACGATCGCGCTTCAAGGGCTGACCGCGGGCACGGAGTACGTGATCACCGTTTACTCGGTGGGATTTGATGATCCAAGCGTAGGCTCTCGCTGGGCCACCTTCAACGTGGGCGACGACTATTTGACGGTCAATCAAGACCAGTACGGCAACAACGCCGGTATCCGGCTCGCCTATCGCTACACCGCGGACACAAACGGAACGATGACGTTCAAATACGCCCCACTCGTCCCGGCGAATGTGAGCTTCCATACTTATGGCTTCAGCAATCGGAAAGCCGTCTCCGGCCACGAAGCGCCCACCATCAGCGCTCAGCCGAAGAGTGTCATCGTTTCTCCGGATGTCGCGGTGAGCTTTAGTGTCGTGGCCGTCGGCGTTCCAACACCAGCCTATCAATGGCGGTTCAAAGGTGCGGCGCTTGCCGACAAGACGGATGCCACCCTGTCTCTGCCCACAGTGAGCGCGGCCGACGCTGGCGGCTATGACGTGATCGTGTCCAATGTGTCGGGTGTCGTAACCAGTGCCGTCGCCCAGCTTACGGTGGGCATCGTCCCCATTATCAATCCCAGCTTCGAGGTGGATAGCTTCTCGGTCTATCCGGGTTACGTCAGTGGCAATTTCCCAATCACCGGCTGGACGACTCTGGGGGGCCACGGCATCAATCCGGCCGGGAGCAGCCCGTTTGCTGACAACGGCACGATTCCGCATGGCAGCCAGGTTCTCTTCATGCAAACTGACGGTACAGCCAGTCAAGTGCTGAGCGGATTTACAGTGGGCGCGCAGTACTACGTGCACTATTACGAGAACGCACGAACGGGGCCAACGATAGGGATGGAAGTCAAGGTCGGCGGCAGTACCGTCTTGGCCGCACATTCGGTTTCGTCGGTCGGCGGGGCAAATCCTTACTACGAGATGTTCAGTGATGTGTTTGTGGCATCCGCCACGGACTTGGAACTCGCGTTTGTGAAAAGCAGCCCGCAAGGCGGCGATTGCACAGCGCTCATTGATAACGTAGCCATCCTTCCGGTGGCTGCGGGCACGCCTCCTTCGATCACCCTCCAACCCAAACCGGTGACTGTCTATATCGGAAGTGCAGCTAGCTTTACGGGCCACGCGATCGGAAGCTCGCCGGTCAATTATCAGTGGTATCTCGGGGGAGTCCCCGTAGCCGGCGCGACCAGCAATGTCCTCACCCTGGCCGCGGTGAAGTTTGCGGACGAAGGCAACTACACCCTGGTCGTCACCAACAATTACGGCGCGGTGACCAGCTCGGTAGCCCCGCTGTCGCTACTCGAGACGATTCCGTCGCTCCATAACACGGGCGTTGATGCGTCCGGTGCGGTCCTGGCGGGCGGCGCAACAGATCCGTTCTGGACTCTGCAGGTCAATCCGGACGGCGGCTCAACCAACGTGTATGTGGGCAACGACGGGTTTCCGACTTCTTGGTTGGCGAACAGCACAACCTCGAAATGGGTCGGCCCACGCGCCAGCCTCAGCGACACCAACATCGCGCAGGGTGATTACCGCTATCGCACCACCGTAGATCTGACCGGGCGGGACATCAANNAACGTGCCGGGGAGTTTCGCCTTCAACGGTTGGACGACCTTCACGCTCGCCAGCACAAACGCGACCTTCCTGCCGGGTATCAACACCATTGACTTTGTCGTCAACAACTTGTCAGCCGGATCGACCGGTCTGCGGGTTGAGTTCACCCTGGCCAGCGCACGCACGCTGCCGGGCATTCCCGCCGGCATTAGCAAGGATCCGCAGGGCGCCACCGTTGGTGAAGGGGACACCGTTGCCCTCACGGTCAACGTCACGGGAACACTGCCGGTCAGCTACCAGTGGAAGAAGAATGGCGTGGACCTGCCCGGCAAGACCGATGCAACGCTGACCTTGACCGCTGTGACCACGAACGATGCCGGCCTCTACCGGGTTGGCGTGTCCAACGCCTGGGGAAGCGCCGTCAGCTCCAATGCGGCGGTCGTTGTCGCCTACCTCGCGGTCCCGGGCGTCTATGGCACCGGTGTGACGAACGACGGCACGTTGCTGCCCGGCGGCTCGGTGGACCCCCATTACATCCTCAGCGTGAGCGCCGACCTCAACTTCCCCGGGCCCAACGCCATGGTCTTGAGTAACGTTTATCCGATCGGAACCTGGCTCGTGAACGGCCCGAAATCGTCGTGGATAGCGCCGCAGACGGACCAGAGCGGTACTGACCATGGTGACGGGACCTATGGCGGCAATGCCGAAGGTGATTACACCTATGAAACCTCCTTCATTCTGGCTGCGGCCGATCTGAATAAGGTCCAGATCGTCGGCGCCTGGGCGTGTGACAATGAAGGCACGAACATCCTGGTCAACGGTGCCAGCACAGGCCTCAACAATGGCGCCGGCTTCGGCAGTTTGACTCCGTTCATGATCACGGTCAACAACGGCCTGGTCGCGGGCCAGAACATCCTCGACTTCGTAGTGCACAACGATCCCGTCACGCCCAATCCTACGGGGCTGCGGATTGACCTGCGCGGTCTGCTCCCGATCGGCTTCACGCCCTACTCGCTCGATATGAATACTCCTGCCGGAAGTTCACTCCATGCGAGCGACGGGACCGAGCCGCTTGATAACTGGTGGGCAAACGAGTTCACCGCGGTCGCGGGTGGCAACGTGATCACCGAGGTGGATTTCGGCTGCGGCACCGTTACCGCCGGGTCGTTCGCAGTGGCATCTCTCTACCGCGTTACCGGCACTGGCGGCGACCCGGCCCTGGGTGCCGTGCGGTTGTATTCCCAGACTTTCAAACCCATTCCCGGCAGCACCGGTCAGCCGAATCTGAACAAGATCACACTGACCAGCCCAGTTGCGCTAAACGTCGGCGACCGCTTCCTCGTCGCCATCTCCATGACCAACGTGATCGCGCTCGCGCCCAATGACGTCTATCCTTTCCCGATAGACAAGACCACAAACTCGACCGGGAGCTATTGGGATCGCAGCGCGCCCAATACGTTCAATCTCGATGATCTGAGCCAAGCCAAACCGATTAATCAGGCACTGGCCGCGGGCGGCTATGTGCCCGGCGACTCGGGCGGCCATCTCTACATCCGGGCGATCGGAACCCCCGTCACGACGACCGGGCCGACGCTCAAAATCAGACTGAGCAGCGGCAGTGCGGTTATCTCCTGGTCCCCGAACAGTGCCGGCCAACAGCTCAATTCCGCTCCCACTCCCAACGGACCTTGGAAGGCGATCACGGGCGCGCCCAATCCTTACACGACTCCGCTGGGGGCCACGAACACGTTCTACCGCGTCAGCCAGTGACGCCGCAGTACCGGCCTCCCACCGGACCTGGGGCGCACGAGCGTCTCCGGTCCGTAGTGGTTGGGCCTAAGGTACCGTTACCAAGAGCCCAGCCCCGCTGTTGCGGGGCTGGGTTATTATTAAGATGCGCCTCCGGGCCAAGCACCCGCTCTTAAGGTTTCTGAGGGGCAGTGCAATAACCCAGGCTGCGCTGGATCGGTCGGCAGGGCATTCCCTTGACCGCCCTGCGGCCTCTCCCGCATGATGATGCCTAAACATGCCAATGATTGACGTGCCCCTTCCTCCGTGTTTCCCGGTCCCATCAAGCTCTCCGGCACGCTGGCTGCAGGCCGGCGTTGGCCGACTCGCCACGCTTCTCTTCCTCCTCCTTGCCGGGGCATTGGCGGCCCAGGCTGATAGCGTGGTGGTTTTCAACGAAATCATGTACCACCCGGGCACCAATGCCGTTGGCGATGAGTGGTTGGAATTGCACAACCAGATGGCGGTGGATGTGGACCTGTCCGGCTGGTCCATTGCCAACGGCGTGGCTTATACTTTTCCCGAAGGGACCGTAATCCCCGGCGGCGGCTATCAGGTAGTCGCTTTGTTGCCGGCGGAGCTGAGCGCCGCCACCGGGTTAACCAACATCCTGGGCCCCTATACCGGACACCTCTCCAACTCCGGCGAAAAGCTCGAACTCTATAACCGCAATCAGCGCCTGATGGACAGCGTGAGTTATGGCGTGGACGGGGATTGGCCGGTCGGCCCGGATGGCTCCGGCGTCTCGCTGGCCAAGCAAGACGAGGATTCGGCCAGCGGGTCGGCTTCGAGTTGGACCGTCAGTGCCCAGGCGAGCGGCTCGCCGGGCCGCCGCAATTTCCCGACAACACCATTCGAGGTCACGAACTCCGCGCCAGTTGGGTTGACCGCCAGTTGGAAATACCAGGCTTCGGGCGTCGATCTCGGCACGACTTGGCGCCAGCCGGCCTTTGATGACAGCGCGTGGTCCGCCGCGCCTGCCCCGTTTCAAGCTGGCGCCTTGCCGGTGATCCTGGGCGCCCCGGAGTCTCTGCCGACCGTTTTCAGCACCGGCGTGGGGGCGGACGGGACGGTGTTGGGGCCAGGCTCCGCCGACCCCCATTATCGGCTGACTTTGTCAGCCCAGAGCGCGCCACCGCCGCCGGCCATACCAGCCACGGTGATTCAGAATCACCCTGCCTGGCTCGCCAATGACACCCAATCGAGCTGGATCGGCCCCGTGAACCCGGGCACGGCCAATGTGAACGCTGGCGACTACAACTACGAGACCACTTTCAGCCTCGCCGGTTTCAGCCTCGCCACGGTCGCGCTCACGCTGCAAGTTGGCGTTGACAATGAGCTCACCAACGTCCTGCTCAACGGCGTTTCGCGGCCGATCACGTTTGCCGGCTTTGCCTCCCTGAGCGGCAATTTCACGCTCACCAACGGCTTCGTTCCCGGCACGAACACGCTCGACTTTTTCACCGTCAATGATGACGGGCCGGGCCCGAACCCAGGCGGTTTCCGGGCCAAGCTCACCGGTACCGCCCGCCAAGCCCTAACGCCCAACACCACCCTGGCTGCCGGACTGACCAATTACTATTTCAGATCGAAGTTCACCCTGTCTGGCGCGCCTCAACTCGCGGCGCTCCAACTCAAGACGGTCATTGCTGATGGCGCGGTCTTTTACCTGAATGGCGTGGAGGCGCTCCGGCTGAACCTGCCCGCCGGCCCGATCACGGCGGCCACCTTCGCGCTGACGAATGTTTCCAACCCCGCTTTTTGGGGGCCGTTCGTGTTGCCGAGCTCAGCTCTGGTCTCCGGCACCAACGTCCTCGCGGTCGAAGTCCACCCTGCCGCTCCCGGCGCGAACCACATCTTCTTTGCGGCCAACCTGACGCTCTCGGTCACGAATATCCTCGTGCCGCCGCCCATGCCCCTCGCTTTCAACGAAGTGCCCGCCGCCACCAACACCAACTTCTGGCTCGAACTCATCAACTACGGCACGAGCAACCTCGATCTCGCCAATTGCGTGCTGGCGCGGCGGGGTACGGGGCCTGACGCCAATTACTCCTTCCCATCGCAGACGGTGCCGCCCGGAGGGTTAGTCCAGGTAACCCAGGTTGCCCTCGGCTTTGGGGTCTCCGCCGGAGACCGCCTGTTCCTCTACGGTCCGAATTACTCGAATGTGCTCGATGCGGTGGTCGCTGCCGCGGCGCCTCGCGCCCGCTGGCCGGACGGACAAGGCGCCTGGAGGAATCCCACCATCCTTACGCCGGGGTCCTCCAATTTGGTGGTCTTCCAGCGGGACGTCATCATCAATGAAATCATGTATCACGCCCCTCCTTTGCCAGCGGTGCCGGCGTCATTTGGAAGCACTCCGCTGATCAGTATCACGAACATCTGGAAATACAGCGCGCTGGGCATTGATCTGGGAACCGCCTGGAGCGCTCCCGGCTATGACGACAGCGCCTGGCCGGCTGGCCCCGCGCTCTTCTATTATACAACGTCGGTCCTGCCGGCGCCCAAGAACACGGAACTCCCCCTCGATTCTTCGACCGGGGTGCCGATCATCACCTATTACTTTCGCGCCCCGTTCGTGTTCAGCGGCCAAACCAACAGCGGCCAGTTGACGTTGCATCCGATCGTGGACGATGGTGCGGTTTACTACCTGAACGGCCTGGAAATCTACCGGCAGAACATGCCCAGCGGAACCATCCGCTACACCAACTTGACCAGCGTCGGCGTTGCCACGCCGGCCTACAGCGGGCCTTTTACCGTTTCTGTGACCAACCTCCTGCCGGGCACAAATCTCCTCGCGGTCGAGGTGCATCAGTTTACGACCAATCCCATTGCCGCCGACATGGCTTTCGGCATGGAAGTCAGTTTCCAGGTGCAATACAGCCCGGCGCAACCGGTGCAGGATTCGCCCGAGGCCTGGGTGGAATTCTTCAATCGCGGCAGTAATATCGTGGACCTGACCGGCTGGGCTGTCAGCGGCGGCATCGGATTCAGTTTTGCTCCCGGGACGATCCTCCTCGCGGGGGGCTACCTGGTCCTGGCCAAGGACGTTGGCTACATGCAATCGAACTATCCCGGCGTTGCTGTGGTCGGTCCATTTACGGGAAAACTCTCCCATCATGACGATACGATCATGCTGACCGATGCTGCCGGCAATGTTGCCAACCAGGTTCACTATTTTGACGGAGGACGCTGGCCTGGTTATGCCGATGGCGGCGGCTCGAGCCTCGAATTGCGTGACCCCTGGGCGGACAATTCCCAGCCCGAAGCCTGGGCCGCTAGCGACGAATCCGGCCGGTCAAGCTGGAGCAATTACACCTACCAGGCCGTCTCCGCTAATATCCTCGGCCCGACGCTCTGGAATGAACTCCAGCTTGGTCTTCTGGATGCGGGCGAGTGTCTTCTCGACGACCTGCACGTGGTTGAATCGCCGACCACCGCCCCGGTCGAGCTGCTGCAAAACGGCTCCTTTGAAACCGGGTTGGCGGCCTGGCGCATGTTGGGCACTCACAGCCACAGCCGGGTAGAGACGGACCCGGACAACTCCGCCGGACACGTCTTGCATCTCGTGGCCACAGGCGGCACTGAACACCTGCACAACCACCTGGAGACGACTTACGCCAGCGGCCGCAGCATCACGGATGGGAAGACTTACCAGGTCTCGTTCCGGGCCAAATGGCTCGCGGGGAATAACCGTTTGAACACGCGCCTTTACTTCAATCGCGTGGCGAAGACGACCGTCCTGCCTATGCCGTCCCAACATGGCACTCCGGGCGGACCCAACTCTACGCTCACCGCCCACTTGGGCCCGACTTTTGCCGCCTTCGGCCACAGCCCGATCATCCCACAGCCTAACCAGGCGGTTACGGTGAACGCCAGCGCGAGCGACCCGGCTGGGGTTCAAGCCCTCACCCTTTGGTGGTCGATCAACGGCGGAGCGTGGCAGCAAGCGCCGATGGTTCTCGCCCCGGTAGCAGGTCCGCCCGGTTATGCCAATTATGCCGCCTTGATCCCTGGTCAAACGGCTGGTGCCCTGGTTCAGTTCTACGTAACAGCCACCGACAACCTGGGGGTTTCCACCACCTTCCCCGCCCGGGGCCCTGACTCCCGCGCCCTGTTCAAAGTGGACGATGGCACCGCCCCCATGCCCCAACTCCACCGGTTGCGCCTGCTGATGACGCCGGCGGACACCGCATTGCTGCTGGCAGACACCAATGTGATGAGCAACGACCTAATCGGCCTAACCGTCATCCATGACGAGCGCCAGGTCTTTTATGATGTCGGCGTTCATCTCCAGAGCAGCGAACGGGGCCGCGACGGCCCCAGCCGCCAAGGCTTCACCGTGAAGATGCATCCCGAGCAACCCTTCCGCGACTTGCTGGAGACGGTCACGATGGATCGCTCCGGCGGCTACTCCGGCCTCGGCGGCACGCACGACGAGATCCTGCTCTGGCACGCCATCAACCACGCCGGCGGGTTGCTCGGGTTCGAGTGCGACCTGGTCCAGGTTTTCGCCCCCAACCCGCAATTGAACAGCACTGCCATGTTGCGCATTTCCGGTTTCGACGGGAACTACTTCGACGAGCAGTTCCCGAACTATGGCAATGGGAACCTCTACAAACTCGAGCTCATTTACTATCCCACCACCACGCTCACCGGCGATCCGCAGGCCCCGAAACTCCCGCAACCGGACGACGTTATCAACATGGAGATCCAGGACTGGGGTAACGACTCCGAGAACTACCGATGGGTGTTTCTCGAGGAGAACAACGCGGACATTGATGATTACAGTCAGCTCATGACGTTCAGCAAATCCTTCAGCCTCACCGGCCCCGCGCTGCAAACCCAGACGGCCCAACTGCTGGACTCGGACGAGTGGATGCGCACCCTGGCCTTCAAGGCCTTTACGGGCGACGTTGACACATTCACGGCCGGCCTCAACCACAATTTCATGGTCTATTTCCGTCAGGACGATGGCAAGGCGCTCGGCCTGCTTTGGGACGAGGACTTATCGTTTGTCGCGCCCGTGAATGCGGCTTTCCCCGGCAACTCTTCCCCGGGCATGTATAACATCGTCACGCTGCCGGACAACTACCGCCGTTACTACAACCACCTCCTGGACCTGATGACCACGACGGTCAATAGCGCCCATCTGAACCCCTGGGCCAAGCGCTATGCCGGTTTGCTCGGGCAGGATTGGAGCGGCGTGGTCAATTATCTCCAGCAACGCGCCAATTTCATCCGTTCTACAATGCCACTAACCACGGCCTTCGCGATTACGAACAATGGGGGCAGGGGATTCGCCACCGCCAGCAGCCCGATCTCCCTCGGCGGCACCGCTCCGCTCACGGTCAAAGACATCCTCATTAATGGCGTCTCTTACCCGATCACCTGGTTGAGCCTCACCAACTGGACCGTGACCGTGCCGTTGTTCAATTACAGCAATCCGCTGGCGGTCCAGGGTTTCGACAACTACGGTGCCCTGGTCACTAACGCATCCGTCTCCATCGTCGTGACCAACCTGGGCGCACCCGCACCGCAACCGGTCGTTATCAATGAATGGATGGCCAAAAACAACGGGCCCGGCGGTTTCGCCGACCCGGTTGATGACACATTCAGCGATTGGTTCGAGCTCTACAACCCAAACAGCTCCGCGGCGGACATCTCAGGCTTTTATCTTACCGACGACCTCTCGAATCCCACCCAATCGCAGGTTCCGGCTGGCACCGTCATCCCGCCCTACGGATTTCGATTGGTTTGGGCGGACAAGAACACCGCATTGAATGGCTCCGGCACCAACGGGGATCTTCACGTCAACTTCAAGCTCCCTCAGAGCGGCATGACCCTCGGCTTTTTCGCGGCCAACGGCACGATACAGAACACGGTCACTTTCGGCGCGCAGTTGGAAAATGTGAGCCAGGGGCTCTATCCCGACGGCAACACGAATGCGGTTTACTTCTTCACCAACTGGTCGCCCCGCGCCAGCAACCGCCTGGGCTCGCCGCCTTCGCCTCAGCTCGGCGCGTTCGTCGTCCAGGCTGGCGGGACTTTTACCATCCAAGCCAGCGCGATTCCNNGCTCGCAGATCGTGGTGAGCGGTAACTTGGGAAGCACGGCCCAGCGGTTTTACCGCGTGATGCTGGTCCCATGAACAGCAACACGCCGCTATGGTGATACACTGCCGTCCACTTTCATCGCTGCCGGAGTGGTTCCAACTGCTCCAGGATTCCCTCGCACGCCGGCCTTACTAGAGCCGGCTCCGCAGCCAGATGATCGCCCAGCTCATCCACCGTTCTGTGGAGCAGGTAGATCTCCAGCAGGGCCTGTAGTTCGTCGTCGGCAGCCGGCACGAGTAGCGAGCGTCCGAGGGTGTCAAAGTAGCCCTTCAAAAACGCCACACTCACCCAATGCCGCCAGTAGCCCGCCCACGGGGCGAGCGTGGGTCGCTCATCCCTGGCCAGCCGGCCCTCCCCAAACTGCCGTGTCAGCGCCGTATCCGCGGCATAACGAAAGGAGCACAGCATCCCGGCAATATCCCGCAGCACCAACCGCTTGATCCGGCGTTCGCTCGCCGCCCGGCCTGGGTGGCCTTCGAAGTCCACTATCTCAAAATCCTTGCCGGTGTGCAGCACCTGTCGCAATCCATAGTCGCCGTGACAGCGAATCCGCGCCGCGCTGATCCGCAAGGCCAGGAGCGAATGGAGGTGCTTGAGAAGCTGGGGCTCCAGGTCAAGCACGGCCTGAGCCAGCGGGCGCGTCTCCGCCGGCAGCCCTGGCAGCCCCTCGCGTAACTTCTGCAGGCTGTGCCGGGCGGTATTGCGCATGGTCTGATACAGGCTTCGCTGGTAGAAGGTGGTGGAGGGTTCAGGGGCGAACTCCGGGTTCTTCAGGTCGGCGGCCAGCGTCAGGTGCAGTTCGGCGGTCCGCAGCCCCAACTGTCGCGCTGACTCAAGATACGTGCCGACCAGTTCAGGCACCTCAGCCGGGAACGGCTGCCGAACAAGGTGAATCAACGGCTTGTCCACGGTTGAAGATTTCCTGCCCTCCGTGGTCAGCGAGAGCGCCCGTTCGTAGTACCGATCCAGGGCTCGCGCTGTGTATTCCCAGCCGCTCTCCGCCTTGGGCACCCAGCCGTGAACCGCCGCCAGGGCCAGACGCTCCCCGTCGGCCCGATGATACTCCAGCGCTCCGGCCAAAGGCGGCGCATGGGGGAAGGACCGCTCGGTGAGGAAGCGCCCCAGCTCAAGCTCTGGATTGATGCCCCAATGCAGCCGGCGGAACAGTTTTAATACCAGCCGCTCGCCGAACCGGACCGAAGTGTGCCGCTGCCTTGTCTTCAGCAGCGCGCTTTCCAACAACGCTGTGCCCTTCCGCGACAAGGCGCGGAGCCAGGGGCTGCGCCAGGCGACCACATTGCCGCCCCGGCCTTTGAGCCGCCGCCGCCGGACGATGATCCCCAGTAAAGCGGCGTCGAACTCCTGGTCCCCCAGCGCATCATACAGGACCCCCGGTTGTCCGGGGCGCCCGATCGTCACGTCGGCCACCACGCGCTGGGGTTCGTTGCGGAGCAAACGGTCGGCCTCGCTGCCAACCGTGAAGGCGAGCGGCACCGCGTACCAATCGGCATCGGCTCCCGCGAAGTCCACCTGCCAGAGCGTCAGGAAGGCCATGGCCGGCCCGAACGGCAGGTCGATCGCTTCCTGCAGCGTGGCCGCCTTGATGGTCTTGCCGCCGGCGTCGAACCAGCTCACGGATTGGACGTAGGATGCGAACGCCCTTTCCAGCGCCGGCCTCGATGGCACCGATAGGATTTCTTCCCAATGCCGCGCGACGCTTAGCGCGACTCGTGGCCCGGAGGTCCGTCGCCCGGTGCGGGCGATGGCGGAAGGCTGCGCTTCGAGCGAGAACCAATAGAAGCCGTGCGGCCCCGGCGTGAGGAAGTAGGGCAACTCCCCGATGGCCGGGAAGGGCGTGCGGCCAAATAATTCTACGGGCACGCGGCCTTTGAAGGCCGATAGGTTAAGCTCGACGGGTTGTGGAAAGCGCGAGAGATTGGCCACGACCAACAGCGTCTCGTGTTCAAGCCGCAGCACATAGGCGAGGACCTTGCGGTTCTGCGGCGCGAGGAATTCCACGCGCCCCTCGCCCAGCGCGCGCCAGCCTTTGCGGAGGGCCAGCACCCGGCGCATCCACCACAGCAGGGAGTGCGGGTTGCGGAACTGCGCCTCCACGTTTATCGCTTCGTAGTGGTATTCGGGATCCAGCGTGATCGGGAGATACAGCTTCTGCGGGTTGGCGCGAGAGAAGCCCGCGTTGCGGTCCGCGCTCCACTGCATGGGCGTGCGCACGCCGTTGCGGTCGCCCAGGTAGATATTGTCCCCCATGCCGATCTCGTCGCCGTAGTAAAGCACCGGGGTTCCGGGCAACGAGAGCAATAGCCCGATCAATAGTTCAATCCGCTTGCGGTCATTGCCCAGCAGCGGCGCCAGCCGCCGCCGGATGCCCAGGTTGAGCCGCGCCTGGTGGACGTGGGCGTACATCCGGTACATGTAATCCCGCTCCTCGTCGGTCACCATCTCCAGGGTCAGCTCATCGTGGTTCCGCAGGAAGAGCGCCCACTGGCAGGTCTCCGGTATGGGAGGGGTTTGCTCCAGGATGTCCACAATGGGCGTGCGGTCTTCCATCCGCACCGCCATGAACAGGCGCGGCATGAGCGGGAAATGAAACGACATGTGGCATTCGTCGCCCCGGCCCTGGCCAAAATAGGCCACGGCATCCTCCGGCCATTGGTTCGCCTCCGCCAGCAGCATCCGGTCCTCATACTTCGCATCCACGTGGGCGCGCAGCCGCTTCAGGAATTCATGCGTTTGAGGCATGTTCTCGCAGTTGGTCCCCTCCTGCTCGTAAAGATATGGCACCGCGTCCAGGCGCAGCCCATCCACGCCCAGGTCCAGCCAGAAATCCAACGCTTTAATCATCGCCTCGTGCACGTCCGGGCTGTCGTAATTGAGATCCGGCTGATGGGAGAAAAACCGGTGCCAGTAATAAGCCCCTGCAACATGGTCCCAGGCCCAGTTCGAGGTCTCCACGTCCTTGAAGATAATCCTGGCCTCCTTGTACCTGGCGGGGCTGTCGCTCCAGACGTAAAACCTGCGCCATCGGCTGTCGGGCGGGGCGTGCCGCGCGCGCTGGAACCACTCGTGCTGATCCGAAGTGTGGTTCAACACCAACTCAGTGATGACTCGCAGCCCGCGCCGATGCGCCTCCCGCAGGAAGACCTTAAAGTCCTTGAGCGTGCCGTACTGCGCGTGGACCGCACAATAGTCGGCGATATCATACCCGTCATCCTTGAGCGGTGAAGGATAGAAGGGCAGCAGCCAGACCGCGGTCACGCCCAGGTCCTTCAGATAGTCCAGCTTGGCCGTCAGGCCAGGAAAGTCGCCGCAGCCGTCGCCGTTGCCATCATGGAACGAACGCACGTGCACTTCGTAGATGACGCCGCTCTTGTACCAGAGCGGGTCGGGGTCCAGCCCTTCGCGGTTGCGGGGGGAAGCGGGCATGGCGGTCATGCGCCCCCGGCGGCTCGGGAAGGCCCGTCCGAGCCAGGCAGTTCGGCGCTATTCTCCCCGGTCACCTGGCTCAACTCACGGAGCACCCGCCGCACCGCGGTGTGGTTGCTCAGGTAGAATCGCGCCGAGGTGTTTGCCAGGCCCACCCGCACTGAGTACGCGTTCGGCGGCAGCGTACGGAACAGGTCCTCGTCCGTCCAGTCGTCGCCGATCGCCAGGATAAAGTCCGCTCCCAGTCCGCTCAGCCACTCCGTCGCCGCGGTTCCTTTGCTCACCCCAGTGTTGCGCACTTCCAAAACCTTGTTCCCCTCCAGCACCTGCACGTCAATGTTCCGCGTGAATCCGGCCAGGGCATCGAGCAACTCCCGGGCCCGGCGCGACGCCTGTTCCGGGTCGGCTCCGCGGTAATGCCACGCCAGCGAGAACTCCTTCTCCTCCAGCAAAGCTCCCGGCAACCGATCCACATACACCTGCAGAATCGGGCGCACCCGCTCTTTCCACTCCGTGATGATCGCCTTGAGCATCCGCCAGGCGCCCCCTTTGGGCCGCAGCCAGACGCCATGCTCCGCCACCAGAGCCACCGGTAATGCGCCCACCCACTCTTCCAGGTCTCGTCGTGGCCGGCCGCTCACGATAACCACCTCGTTGCCCGGTGCCGCGGACAGCGCGGTAAGCAGTTCAAGCACCTCGCGATCTGGCCTCGCCAGTTTCGGGTCTTCCACAAAGGGCACGAGGGTGCCGTCGTAATCCAGCAACAAGACCCGCCGAGCCGCCGACCGGTATTGCTGGATTAACCCCGCCAGCACTTTCCCGCTCAGCATCCGCGCCCGCCGGGCGGCCTCCGTGTTTTGTGTCCCCACCAGCGCCTGGATGAAGTCCTCAGCCCAGCGGACCACGTTGTAGCGCCGCAGCCGATCCTGGAGCAGCCGATTCCGCCGCACTTGCTCCTCGACCGGCATCGCCAGCGCTTGCTCGAGCGCCTGGGCAGAATCCCCGCTGTGCAGCGGGTTGATGATCAGCGCCTCGCCCATCTCCTTGGCCGCCCCCGCCATCTCACTCAGAATCAGCACCCCCGTTTGGTCCGGACGCGACGCCACGAACTCCTTCGCCACCAGGTTCATCCCGTCGCGCACCGGGGTGATCAAGGCGACATCGCAGAACCGGTAGAGCGCCACAATCTCCTCGAACCCGAGGTTGCGAAACTGATAGATCAGCGGGCTCCAATTGACGTTCCCATACGTCCCGACAATCCGCCCCACGGTTTGCTCCAGCTCCTGTTTCATAGCCTGGTAACTCTCCACTCCGATTCGTGACGGCGCCACTGACACGACGAACACCACCTTCCCGTGCCACTGCGGGTTCCGCTTCAGGAAGGCGTCGTAGCCCTGCAGCCGGTTGATCAGGCCCTTGGTGTAGTCCAGCCGATCCACTGAGAAGATCACTTTTTGGCCGGTGCATTTCGTCCGCAGTTCCGCCACCCGCGCCTCCGTTTCCGGTGAGGCCGCCGCCCGGGCGAAACGCTCGTAATCAATCCCCATCGGGAAGGTGTCCACCTTGACCACGCGCTCGCGTAACGACAGGGTGCCAAGCTGGTGTTCATAGCCGACCGTGCGCAGCACGCTCGTCAGAAAATCACGGGTGTAGTCGTAAGTATGGAAGCCCACCAGGCTCGACCCCAGCAAGCCCTCGATAAGCTCCACCCGCCACGCCCTCGGCAGAAGCCGAAATACCTCGTACGACGGAAACGGGATATGCAGGAAGAATCCGATCGGCATGTCCGGAAACCGTTCGCGCACCAACCCCGGCACCAGCATGAGCTGGTAGTCATGCACCCACAGCAAGTCGTCGGGCTGCAGCATTTTGAGCGCTGCCTCCGCAAAGATACGGTTCACCTGCTTGTATTCCTGCCAGTAGTCCTCTTCGTAGTGCGTCAGGGATGGGAAGTAGTGGAACAGCGGCCACAGCGTCTTGTTGCAGAACCCGTGGTAAAAGTGGTCCATGCTTTCCTCCGGCAGGAAGACCGGCAGGGTCTTGAACTCCTTTTCCGCGTAGGCCTTCACGGCCGACTCGTCCTGCGGCGCCACCGTCGCCCCGGGCCAACCCAACCAAACAAACTCCGGCCGCTCGCCCGAGCCAGCCGCCCCGCGCTCCAGGTAGCTCCACAGCCCCGTGGTGAGCCCCCCGGAGCTTACCTTGAACTGCGGCCCACCCTCGCCGTTGACTACAGTGAACGGCAGCCGATTGGATACTATTACTAACCGCATGCGTGGATTATGAGGAAAGAACCAGATCCCGCCCCGGCGGCACTTGAGCCCTCTCGGCGGATCACGGATCCTGTTTAACGGGTGGCGGCCCGACCACCCGCGCTGACCTCCGGAGGCCCACAACCCCCGGACCCTTTATCTGCCAAAGCAGAAGAAACTATTCTGTCTTCTCGTAACCTACACCCGTTACTGCGACTCCGTCAAACAGCGACGGAGGCCGGTACATTTCACACTGGTACATTTCACACTTGACAAGCACGGCGGAGTCGGCGAACGTCCGCACAGATGACGACCTCCCGTCAATACCGGTGGCAGCAGAAGCAGATCGCTGAGGGCCGATGCGCGCGTTGCGGCGCGAAGCGAAAGCATTACACCATCTTGTGCGACCCCTGCCAGATCAGCAACCGGGTGCGGCAGCAAGAACGGTCCGGCACCAAGCCCTGGCATAAGGGCAAGCGGGGCCGGCCTCCTAAAGTCCAGCAGCCAGTCCAAGGCAGGGCGCAGGATAAGCATTCGCAATAGTGCGAACAGCGGCTAACCCACCCCCCAGACTGGCACTACCCTGGTACCTCCCTGGTACCATCCTGGTACCATAGAAGCCTCTTTCCCTGTCTCAAAACAGGACACTTCGTACCATCACCCCTTCATGGTTTCTCCCGCAGCATCAATACCACTAATGCCTGTCCGCGCCTCTGTCGGCCGTTTTATGCTCTCATTTGACCGAACGCCTGTTCTGTCCTACCATGCGTTGCATTTGTGGCTAGGATTAGAAACCGCGCGACCGTTCGTCGCGCCTTTGCCTACTGATGATACGCAAGATACTCATTGCAGTTTTCGTCGTGCTTCTGGTCGTCGGCACCCTGGCCGGGGTGAAGACGCTCCAGATCAGGAAGCTTATGGCCGGGGGCAAGAGCTTTGCCGCGCCGCCGGAGTCCGTCTCCACCGTCGTGGCGCGCGAGGAGAAATGGCAGGGCACGCTCACCGCCATCGGCTCCGTGACCGCAGTGCAGGGCGTGACGGTCACCCCGGAAATCGCCGGCCTTGTCCGCGAGATTGCTTTTGAATCCGGCGCGGTGGTGTCCACCAGCAACCTGCTGGTCCGCTTGGACACCTCAGCCGAAGAGGCCCAACTGCGGGCGCTGGAAGCCCAGGAAGAGCTGGCCCGCATCAACCTCGCCCGCGAGCGCACCCTCCGCACCCAGAACCTGGTGCCGCAATCGGAACTGGACACCGCCGAGGCCACCTTGAAGCAGACGCAGGGCAACGCCGACAATATCCGCGCCACGATCGAGAAGAAGACCATCCGCGCGCCGTTCGCTGGCCGCCTGGGCATCCGCCGCGTCAACCTGGGCCAGTACCTGGAGACGGGCAAGCCGATCGTCTCTCTGCAGTCGCTGACGCCGGTGTACGCCGAGTTCTCACTGCCGCAGCAGGAGTTGGCGCGGCTGAAGACGGGCATGCGGGTGCATGTCACGACCGATGCCTATCCGGGCCGGACCTTCGAGGGCACGCTTACCGCCATCAATCCTGATCTGGATGCGCAGACGCGCAGCGTGGGCTTGCAGGCTACGTTCGAGAATCCGGAGCAACTGCTGCGCCCGGGCATGTTTGCCCGCGTCGAAGTGCTCCTGCCGGAAGAGCAGACGGTGCTGGCGGTCCCGGCCACGTCGGTCCTGAGCGCGCCCTACGGCGACTCGGTGTATGTGGTCGAGTCGCAGCCGGGCAAGGACAACGACAAGCCTGGTCTGGCCGTGCGGCAGCAGTTCATCCGCACCGGGACCGCGCGGGGAGATTTTGTGAGCGTCGAATCGGGCCTCAAGCCCGGCGAGCGCATTGTCAGTGCCGGCATCTTCAAATTGCGCAACGGCATGTCTGTAGTCGAGAACAACGACCTGGCGCCGAAGAACGACCTGGCGCCGAACCCGCCCGATCGTTGATCCCCGGGCCGCTTCCATGAAGTTCACTGACCTGTTCATCCGGCGTCCCGTGCTCGCCCTGGTGGTGAACCTGGTGATTTTGATCGCCGGGGTCCAGGCGATCCGCACCCTCGTCGTCCGGCAATACCCGCGCAGCGACAACGCGGCGGTGACCGTTACCACCGTGTATGTGGGCGCCAACGCGGACCTGGTGCGCGGATTCATCACCACGCCGCTGGAGCGCGCTATCGCGGCCGCCGACGGCATTGACTACATCGAATCGAGCAGCAAGCTCGGCCTGTCCACCATCACGATCCGCCTCAAGCTCAACTACGATCCCACCAAGGCCCTCGCCGAGATCAGCTCGAAGGTGGACCAGGTGCGCAACGACCTCCCGCCCGAAGCCGAGGTGCCCATTATCAACGTCGCCTCCGCCGACTCCGAGTTCGCCGCCGCGTACCTGAGTTTCTCTTCGGACGTGTTGGAGGCGAACCAGATCACCGATTACCTGGTCCGCATCGTCCAGCCCCGGCTCTCCGCCATCGAAGGGGTGCAACGCGCCGACATCATGGGCGGCCGGACGTTCGCCATGCGCATCTGGCTCAAGCCCGACCCCATGACGGCGCTGAACATCAACCCGGCTCAAATCCGGGAGGCGCTGGCCGCCAACAACTTCCTTTCCGCCGTCGGCCNNTACGAAACGGAGGTCAGGTTTGGCGGCACCAAGGCGGTGTTCATGGGCATCTGGCCGCTGCCCAATGCCAACTCGCTGGATGTCATGAAACGGGTGCGCGCCGAGTTGGTGCTCATCCAGAAAGAGCTTCCCACCGGCCTGACCGGCACCATTGCCTACGACGCGACCAAGTATATCGAGGATGCCATCCATGAGGTGCTGAAGACCTTGACCGAGACGCTGCTGATCGTGGCCATCGTAATCTTCCTCTTCCTCGGCTCCGTGCGTTCGGTTCTGGTGCCGCTGGTGGCCATCCCGATCTCCCTGATCGGCGCCATCTTCTTGATGCAGGTGTTCGGGTTCACGCTTAACCTGCTCACCCTGTTGGCAATCGTGCTCTCCGTGGGGCTCGTGGTGGACGATGCCATCGTGATCGTCGAGAACGTCGAGCGCCATGTACGCGCTGGGAAGTCATCGCGGCAGGCGGCCCTGCTGGGCGCGCGTGAGCTGGTCAGCCCGGTCATTGCCATGACCATCACCCTGGCTGCGGTCTATGCCCCCATCGGCCTCCAGGGCGGCCTCACCGGCTCGCTCTTCCGGGAGTTCGCCTTCACCTTGGCGGGCGCGGTTTTCATTTCAGGCGTCGTCGCTCTCACGCTTTCGCCGGTCATGTCCTCCAAGCTCCTCGACGCCGGACGCGAGGATCACGGTCTCACTGGCCGGATTAATCGTGGTTTCGACCGCCTCCGCCGGGCCTATGGCCGCGTGCTGGACGCGACCCTCTCCGCGCGTCCCGCCGTCTATACCATTTGGGTCGGCCTGAGTCTGCTCACGATCCCATTGTTCTTCATGGTCTGGAAATCCAAAGAACTCGCGCCCGCGGAGGACCAGGGCTTTGTCATGGGCATTGTCGAGGCGGCGGCGGATGCGACGATCGACCAAACCACGTTCTATACCGAGGCCGTCAACCGCGCCCTGTTGAGCGTCCCGGAGGCGGAGCAGACCTTCCAAATCACCTTCCCGGACAATGCGTTTGCCGGTCTGGTGCTCAAGCCTTGGGGCGAAAGGAAGCGCACCGTGTTCCAGATCACGCCGGAAGTACAGACCAAGATCAGCAGCGTCCCCGGCATCCGCGCCTTCGCCGCCGCCCCACCTGCGCTGCCGGGGGGCGGCCAGTTCCCGGTGGAGTTTGTCATCGGCGCTACCGCTGAGCCCGAGACAATCCTCAAGTATGCGGAGATGTTGCAGACCAACGCTGCCGCCAGCGGCATGTTCGCCTTCCCCCCGATCATCGACACCAAGCTCGACCAACCGGAAGTGGAAGTGGTCATGGACCGCGACAAGGTGGCCGCGCTGGGCCTCAATATGGCGACCGTCGGCGCGGACCTGTCCACGCTGGTGGGCGGCAACTTTGTGAACCGGTTCAGCTTGGACGGCCGCAGTTACAAAGTGATCCCGCAGGTCAAGCGCATCGAGCGCCTCAACGCCAACCAGCTTGAGAGCACGTACGTTAAGGGGCCGAACGGGAAGCTGGTGCCCCTGAGCACGTTCGCCACGCTGCACAAGAAAACCGGGCCGCGCTCACTCAACCGCTTCCAGCAATTCAACGCGGTGAAGATCAGCGGCGTGGCCATCCGCCCGCTCGATGAGGCGCTGCGCTACCTCGAAACGGAAGCGGGCAAGATCCTGCCCAAGGGCTACAAACTCGACTACACCGGCGAATCCCGCCAACTGCGCGTGGAGGGTAGCAAATTCCTGCCCGCCTTCCTCCTGGCCCTGACCCTGATCTTCCTCGTGCTGGCCGCGCAGTTCAACAGCTTCCGTGATCCCCTGATCATCATTCTGGGATCGGTGCCCCTGGCCATGTTCGGCGCGCTGATCTTCAGCTTCCTCAAGATGCCCGGCCAGGGCATGGCGTTCTTTACGAACGGGTGGACCACGACGATGAACATTTATTCCCAGGTCGGCCTGGTTACCCTCATCGGGCTGGTCTCCAAGAACGGCATTCTCATCGTCCAATTCGCCAATGAACTCCAACGCACTGGCCTGCCCAAGATCCGAGCTGTGCGCGAAGCCGCGCTGATCCGCTTGCGCCCCGTGCTGATGACCAGCGCCGCCACCATTTGTGGACACTTCCCGCTCACGCTGGTGACCGGAGCCGGCGCCGCCGCGCGAAATTCAATCGGCATCACCGTCGTCGCCGGCATGGCGCTCGGCACCCTGTTCACGCTCCTGGTGATTCCTTCGATCTACGTGTTGATTGCCAAACAGCATATCGCCGAAGAACGCATCGCCATCGGCAGCGACCTTGATGAACCGGAAGCGGCCCAGGCAGACCTGCCGTCCGCCATCGAAGCAGCCGCCAAATAAGCGTCGAGTCATGGCCCCGATCGCGTCGTCGGTTGCCGACTCACTTTGGCCAGTTACTTCGCGGGAAAATGATGCGGCACGGTCGAACCAATGGCAGCGTATTTCTGCAAAACAGGACTTGCGTTCTGGCAAGAATTCCGTAACCTATCCGAGCCTGTTTGGAAGCGAGCGTAGCTCAGCCTGGTAGAGCATCACGTTGCCAACGTGAGTGTCGAGGGTTCGAATCCCTTCGCTCGCTCCATTTGCCCCACCGCGACACCGTGCGCCAAAGTGCGACAAACCCCGCCATTTACAAGGGTTTCTGCGGGTTCCTTCCCTTCGCTCGCTGCGCCACCTTGCGCCACGTTTAGCCCCGCTGCGCCTGAAATCTGTGCGCGTATTTGTGTATGGTCGAGCAGCCAAGGAAGTCCCTTGATTGCATCGTAAATCGGCAGTTGCGTCTCGTCCGTGTAAACCTTCGCAGTGAGCTTCATATCGCTGTGCCGCATGAGCTTCATGGCGAACCGTTGCGGGATGTCGTTCCGTTGCAGAAACGTCGCCCAGGTGTAGCGCAGAGCGTGGAAATCGGCATAGCGCCCCGACTCGTCCAGGTATTCGATGCCGTTGCGCTTCGCATCCACTTTCAATCGCGAAGCGCGAGGGATGCCGTTCGGGAAAACCAAAGCACCAGGCTCGAAGTCCGGGGGACGATAAGACCGCAGGCGCTGGACGATTTCAGGCACGAGGCAGACGCGCTCTTCCTTCTTGTTCTTCGCGCTCGCTTCTCGCACGACCACAAACGGCGCATCTGCGTCGAGGCTCAAATCCGCCCAGGTTAACTGCCGCAGCTCTTCCTGCCGCAGCCCCGTGCGTGCCGCCATGAAGTAAATGATGCCACGTGGCCCCGACTTCTGCACCAGCTTGCAGAGTTCTTCATCCCTGAACGCTCGACGCTCGCGCCGACGCTGGCCGCGTTCTTCCACCTTGCCCACAAACTTGAGCGGGTTGGCTTTGATTCTCCCGACACGCTCCAACCAATTCAGAAACGAAACCATCCCTTGCAAGTAATGGTTTAACGTGCGCGCCCCATCTTGCCGTGGATTGCGCCACGAAATGAACGAATCAGGCGTGACCTGGACAGCCACCTTCCAGCCGCAACCCTCCATCGTTCGAAGTATGCGCCCCTTGACTAGTCGCGCCCCGCGCCCGCCGCGTCCACAACGCCCTCGCGTTTCCAAGTCGGCAATGTAATCGCCCAAGTGTTCCTTCAATGGCTTGCGGGCCGCGTCCCGAATCACTCGCGGTTCGAGAATTCCCGCCGCCTCGCGCTCTTTGTCCTGTATGAACTTGCGGGCCTCCTGCTCAGCCACTTGTTTATCGGTCACGCCCAGTGATTTCCAGCGATCAGCCGACATGTCGGCAAACCGATAGCGCAGATAGTAATACCGCGTCTCGCGAAGTTTTCCACCCCTGCGAAAACGGCGCTTCTCAACCTGGAAGATCATGCGGCACCTCCTGCAATAATCCCCAAAACCTCACTCCTACGAAAGCGCACACCACCCAACAACTTAACCCGCGTTAATCGCCCCAGGCTAACGAGGCGATCAATGGTTTTTGCCGAACATGCCAAAAACGCCGCAGCTTCCCCTTTCTTGAGAAACCTATCTTCGGGCGGCATCGCGGCCCCGCCGCTTTCAACTTTGCGCTGCATTGCGTTCGTCCTCCTCTTCGTCACGCGCCGCAATAGCGGCGTCCATGTCCGGCATCCCCTTCGTGTACGCCCGATACACGGCATTATGGTCTGCCTCGATGCCGAACCGATCCTTCAACCATTCTGCGATTTCACGAAACGTGAATCGCTTTTCATCCCTCAAGATTCCGATGGCCTCGACGTAATCCTCAACAAGCCTCGGATTTGCTTCTCCCCTGGCCGCTTCTGCGACCATTTCTGGCGGAGCATATTCCAGCTCAGTTGTAAGGTGTGGAGGTTCCGGTTTCGCCTCGACGACTGGAGGTTGAGATTCTGGCCCCGCACTCTGCTTGGTGGGCTTGAGTTCGACTTGCCCCTTTCGGAGCTTCTTTCGGTTCAATTTCTTAGCCATATGCGATCAAACTAAACGAACAGAACGAACTTGTCAAACGAAAAAACGATGAGAAACGCACCCCTCTGTTCTCTCCGCAGCCAGTATGAGTCAAATCGAAGCAAGAGCTTCACTTTCTCTATTCTCCTTGCGGATCGTTTCATTCTGCGGTCTCATTTTTCTCGGAGCAATAGGCAAGATTGTCCGTCCAATTCCTTATGAAGAAAGTTTTGTCCGCCATACTGATGACCCTTATTTGGGTGCCGATTAGCCACGCAATTGCTGGGTCACTGTTTTCCTTGAACGAACAGTCTTTTCCGACCTTGCTTAAACTATTCGATGAGCACGGGGCCGAGGCGCTTTACGGCTCAGGGTTCTATTTCGCGGATTTGACCAACATTTATCTCGTCACGGCTCGCCATGTGCTATACTCGGAGACCGCCCCCTATCACTTGCTGGAGCAGAAGGGCTCCGTTTCGGCGTTTCCTGTCGAGGAAGACAAAGATTCATACACATTCGATCTAGACTTCTTAACGCTCTCGAATGCCGGGTGTATGTTCGTCAGCTCGAATCATGATATCGCTGCGATTCACATGTGGTACCAAGTTTCTTCAACTCAAATACACCTGCAGCCAGGCGTCTCTGGGCTAACTGGAACCAACATGACGATGATGGCCTTAGGAGGCGACGCTGTGGGGGGCTATACTAATGTCACGGTCGGCCAAGACACTTATGTCTTTGGGTATCCAGTCTCGTTGGGAATAAGAGAAGCACCCAAAATCGATTATAATCGACCGCTACTTCGCAAGGGCATCGTGGCTCAGAAGAATGCTGCTGCCCGCACCATTATCATTGATGCGCCTGCATATGGAGGAAATAGCGGAGGCCCCGTGTTCGTTGTGGAAAAAGACAGCCCCCTTGCTGTGCGAATGAGAATAGTTGGCGTTGTGACCGAGTTTATCCCTTATTATGATATTTGGAGGAGTCAACGGCTGAAAATTGATCATGTGGAAGTGTACAATTCCGGCTATTCGGTCGTGGAACCTATGGAAACCGTGCGGGAACTCCTCCACCATTGAGCAAACAGTTTTTCGGGAGCAGCTGTTGCCCCGCTTTTTGCCCCAGCAAAACGCCACCGAGGCCCCGCCCCGCCCCGCTGTCGAGAGTCTTCTTAGTCATCACGTCTAACCGCCCGACTATGGCCGGGGCGGGGACTCCGGGTGGCAATTCCCGGCGAGATGCTTCGCGATGACTCCCTACTCCACCAAAGAAGCAACCTCACTTGAATAGCACATCAGGTTTCCGCTCGCCACGCTTCACGCTTCATGCTAAATGCATTCCGCATGAACGACCCTTACTATGGCTAACGAGGAACACCTTTAGATTCTGAAAAAGGGAGTGCGGTCGTGGAATGAATGGCGCACTGCTAACCCGGTGACGCTGGTTTTGGGTGGTCCTGGCAGCAGCAGCTTGCCAATCACTTATACCGCGGACCTGACTGGAGCACAGTTAATTGACTCACAATTTGCAGGTGCGAATTTCTTCAATACTGACTTCAGAAGTGCAAACCTTAATAATTCCGATTTCACGACCTCCACTCTTGCGTTCGCAAACTTCAATTTCACCCAACTCAAAAATGCAAATTTCGCTGGCGCAAACCTACATTGGACAACATTCAGTTTTGTTGATCTAAGCGATGTTAAAGGGTTGGACCGAGTAGAGCATACAGGTCCATGCAGTATCGACACTGCCACCATCTATCTGTCAAAAGGCAAAATTCCCGAAAGCTTTCTACGCGGATGCGGTATACCAGATACGTTAATCAGTTATATCCCGTCTCTCGTCGGGGCATCAGACGGCATCCAGTTTTATTCCTGCTTCATTTCTCACAGCGGCAAGGACGCAGAGTTTGTGCAACGACTGCACGCACGAATGCAGCAGCAGCACTTGCGCGTTTGGTATGCTCCTGAAGACATGAAGGGTGGCCAAAAAAGCCTTTCCCAAATCGACGAAGCGATTCGCGTTTACGACAAACTCTTGCTCGTGCTCTCCGAGTACAGCATGGAAAGCGATTGGGTTAAGTTGGAAATTCGTAAAACCCGCAAGCAGGAACGCGAAACCGGCAGGACGATGCTCTTCCCAATCTCTGTCGTTTCGTTTGCACAACTGCGAGCTTGGGAATGTATCGACTCGGATACAGGCGAAGACCTCGCAGCCGAAGTTCGCACTTATCACATTCCTGATTTCTCGAACTGGAAGGCTCACGATGCTTTCGAGGCCAATTTCAAGAAACTCTTGTCCGATTTACACGCCTCAAACAAACAGCAGCAACTCACGGCTTGCAAATAACAAGTAACAATTGAAGGCACAATTCACCTTCAAGCAACCCCGCCGGGGGCCCTCTTGTTTCACACCGCGTCCAGACATGCAAGCTGGCCGTGCCAGCGCCGTCGGCTCTCGCTCCGCAGCTTTTTCGGGAAGAACCTTCCCATCTATGCGCAGGGGGATTGGACCCCCGCCTTGACTGCTTCGCATTCCCGCCGTTTTGTCAGTGTGTCAGGCTCAACAGTGTCTTAGCGCAACGATGCGCCTGCCCCCTACCGAACGAGCAAGCGCATTGCACTGCAGAATCGTTGCAACCCTTCTCGGGGGCGCCGAACCGAATCCGGTGCAGATCGTGCGCTTGGCCCAGTATTTTGAGCTGACGTCACGGAAACTCCTAATGGAGGATCTAAGCCACCAAAGCCGCACCTCGGGACTGGATTCAACGGGAACTGATCGTAACGGAAGCGAAAAACCCGAGGCAGTTCAGCCGGAGAGGATTCTGCAGCCCGTTCAGAGCACGCAAACCACTGTCCCAAAATGTGAACAGAACATCCCACACGAAGGAGCGCCATCTGCACACGGCGGACCCCATTCGATTGGAGGACTTTGATCTCGAACGGGCGATTAACAGGCACACATTACCAAAATCAGCACGTCGCCAAGAACAGCCTCGTCGAAATGCGATCGTTATCGAATGCGCCGACTTAGACCTGAGCAGTTGTGCGCGTGATGCACAGGGCCTTTGGCAAAGTTCTCGATCTGGATTATGGTTGGCCCATGGCTGTGAACTATCAAGTTGGTGATGCCACTGCGCCCGAGGCGGAAGGCAGTAAGGTCGTCGTCCGAGGCGGGCGCTATCCTCTCTCATCAAGGCATTCGCGCAGAGTCTGCAGCAGGGAGGTTGAGGAGCACGGTTTTTGGAGGAAGTGAGTTTCGATCGGCCGAAAGGGTTCTGTATTCTTGTCAATTGAGTCAGCGCTATGGCCACTCATGAGGATCGCCTTCAACCCGGGTTTTTGGCCGCGTAATTGGCTGACCAGGTCTCGGCCGGTCATGCCTCCGGGCATAACAATGTCGGTAAGGAGCAAAGCGATTTCTGCTGAGCAGCGGTTCCAGACATCTACCGCTTCCCGAGCACAGGCGGCCTCATGGACCTTGTAACCGCAACTTTCCACCACGCGCCGTGTAATGCTGCGTACCGCGCAATCATCCTCCACCAGCAAAATGGTTTCAGTGCCTCTGCGTGACCGGGTCAGAGGTTGAGCAACGGCTTCCGGTTTGGGGGACGAGGGAATCGCGGGCAGAAGGATCTTGAAGGTGGTGCCAAGACCGACTTGGCTGAAAACTTCGACCCAGCCCTGATGCTGTTTAACGATGCTATAGACCGTGGCCAACCCCAGGCCCGTGCCTTTGCCGACCTCCTTGGTGGTAAAGAACGGCTCGAAGATGCGTGCCAGATGCTCCGGGGCAATGCCGGTGCCACTGTCCTTGACTTCCAAGCAGACGAATTGGCCGGCGCGAGCGTCGGGATTGGACTTGGCGAAGGCGGTGTCGAAGGAGACCTGGGCGGTCGTTATGAGCAGTTGGCCGCCCCGAGGCATGGCATCCCGGGCGTTGACAACCAGGTTGAGCAGTACCTGCTCGAGCATGCCGGGATCGGCTTGCACGAAGTGCAACTTGTCCGCATAACGACATTCGACCCGGACGTCCTCACGGAGACTGCGGCGGAGCAATTTGGTGAGATTCTGGACCAACTCGTTCAGGGCCACCGGCTGGGTTTGCAGGACCTGCTTGCGGCTGAAAATGAGCAACTGGCGGGTCAGGTTGGCGGCCATCTCTGAGGCATCGACGGCCCGCTTGAGGCAGTCACGGTTTTCGGCGGTGAGTGGGCCGGCATCCATGAGCGAGAGTTCGACATTGCCGCGGATGACCATGAGCAAGTTGTTGAAGTCATGGGCCAGGCCGCCTGCGAGTTGGCCGACCGCCTCCATCCTCTGGGCCTGGATAACCTGCGCCTCGAGATGCTTGCGTTCGGTGATATCGCGCACGATCGCGGAAGCGCCGATCACCAGACCGGCAGGGCTTTTGATGGGGGAAACGATCAGGGAAACCGGAATTTGCCGGCCATCCTTCCTCAGCCGCAGGGTCTCGAAGGGCGCGATTGACTCGCCCCGGGCGATCTGAGGTTGCATTTGTTGGAATTCGGAAAGTTGCGCTCCAGGCACCAGCACCGAGATGGATTTTCCCATCATCTCCCCAGACGAGTACCCAAAAATCCGCTCGGCGGCCTGATTCCATGTGACCACCAGGCCCGTTAGGGTTTTGCCGATGATGGCATCATTGGCTGACTCGACGATAGCCGCCAGACGCGCGTGCTCCTCCTCGGCACGCTTCCGCTGGGTCACGTCGCGCATGACGGCCACGAAATGTGTAATCGCTCCGCCTTTGGCTCGCACCGGCGTGATGGCGCGCTCGTCATCGTAGAACCCGCCGTCCTTGCGGCGATTGATGAAACTGCCGCGCCAAGTGTCTCCAGCGAGGATCGTCTGCCAAAGCCTGGCATAGAAGGCTTGGTCGTGACGACCCGACTTCAGGAGCCGCGTGTTTTGGCCCAGGACATCGCCGGCCGTATAGCCTGTCAGCGCGGTGAAGGCTGAGTTGACCCATACGATCGCCCCTTGGCGATCAGTGATCAGGATGCCGTCGGCGGCGGTCTCGATGGCGGCACTTTGCAGTCGCAGTTGCTGCTCGGCCTGGTGCATTTCTTCGGCTTTCGCCGCCAACTCCAGGCTCTTGTGCTCCAACTTGGCTGCTAGTCGCGCGCTGTATTCCTTTGCCAGGGCAAGCTCCTCCGACCCTTCGCCCGATTTGGGTGTGCGGTTGGGCGCAGCCGCGATCACCTTCCGTAAAGCGTCAGTGATGATTTTGGCGGAAGCCGGTTTGCGGATGAACTCGTCCGCCCCGAATTCCAGGGCGAGTTTTTGGTCGGCGGCGGAGGTGTAGGTGGAGGAGTAGATGATAATAGGCACGTGCGCGAAGCTTTCGCTCGTGCGGACTTGCTGGCAGAGGCGGAACCCGTCCATGCGGGGCATGAGGAGGTCGGAAATGACAGCATCGATCCGGTTTCCCGCCAGGAGCGCGAGAGCTTCCAGTCCGTCAGCCGCCTCCATGAAATTGAAGTTTTCAGCCTGCAATACGGCGGAGAGCAACTCGCGGTTGAGGACGTTGTCGTCCACGATGAGGATATTCATAAGATGTTTGGCCTTCAACTTCAGGTTCTATCCTGACTGAGGACTAACGGCTCAGCGCGCGCCCTTCATGACCGCCCCGATTGTCCGGAGAATGGTTTGAAAGTCGAGCAGCGGCGATGCGTGTTTGATGTAGTATAAATCGTATTCCAATTTGTTGAGGGCATCGGCAGTAGTGGCCCCATAAGGGTAATTGATTTGGGCCCACCCTGTGATACCAGGCTTCAGGAGGTGGCGCTGTTGATAGAAAGGGATCTCCTTGGCAAGTCCGGAGACGAACTCCGGTCTCTCGGGTCGAGGCCCAACGAAGGACATTTCGCCGCGAAACACGTTAAAAAACTGAGGAACCTCATCGAGCCGCGTCTTCCGGAGAAAGAGGCCAAAACGAGTAACTCTGGCATCGTGTTGCTGAGCCCACTGGGCCCCGTGCTTTTCGGCATCGCTCCGCATGCTGCGCAGCTTCCAGATTTTGAAAGGGCGCCCGAACTGCCCCACCCGCACCTGGGAGTAGAAGACGCGGCCGGGGCTTTCCAACTTAATCAGAACAGCCGCAAGCAACAGGACCGGGGCCGTCAACACCATCCCGCTGGCCGCCAGGATGATGTCCGCCATCCGTTTTGCGCCGCGGAATAGGGCGTAATCTCCGGAAGTATTGATTTGGAAGAACCATTCGGGGGCGATTTGCTCCACCGGCACTTTGAAAAATGTCCTTTCGACGAAACTGGTGTAATCGCTGACCTGGAATCCGGATAACGTGGAGTGCGCAAGCCCTGCCAGGTCATTGCGCGGCGTCTCTTCGGTGTAGCACGCCACGATTTCCTGGATTCCGCAGCCAAGACAATGCCCGTTGAAACTCTCAAAGCAGGGGAGAGGTTGACCCGGACCGTGTTTGCGAACGCAATTCACCCTGTCCAACGGCACGAGTTCGTAGGGAATGCCGGTTTTGTTTATCAGGTTAACCAGGTGCTCGCTTAAAGCGCTGGATCCGAGGACCATCACCATTCTTTTTGTCTCATCGGACAACCGCCAGAGTACCAGGCGAACCGCAATCATTCCCCCACAGGACAAAATGAACGTGTTGAGCAGAACATATCGCCCGACGCGTGTGTAAAACAGCATCAACTCAACGAGCGAAAGCAGCGTAACCGCCAGCGTTGCCACACCTAAATATTTCACCGCCAGGACCAGCTTGTCTCGCCGTATCAGCGGGTTGTGGAATCCAAAAATGTGGGAGACGATCGGGAAGATCAGGGCATAGACCAGGGCCAAACCTACTGCAGAGAAACGCGGATCGAAGTGGATCGATGCTTGCAGCGGGCGCGCCGGCGAAAGCCACCAGGCACACAGCACCATGAGCATTGCGGAAATCGAATCAAGGAACCACCAGCCAAGAACACCCCGATGATAATGGGAAAGCCAGGAGGCCCGACTGGCCTTCTTGGCTTTGTAGCCAAGGAATTCAATCGGGTTGGCAATCGAAGTGGACGCGTGCATTTTCGTTTTCTGTGATGGCCTTGCTGGGGGCCAAAAGTCGAGAATTCAAAGTTCGAAACGATCACAATCGCGAAAGAGGGAACAGTACCGGCTCCAGAACCTGCTTAATGAACTTCGGCTAGTATGTCCGCCACGAGTGGAACGACCATTTCGCTGTAACCATTGCAGGACATTTTGGTTGGTGGACTTTGACACGATGTTGCCTTTGGGTTCCGATCGATGTCCGGGTTTTCCGACCTCCAGCCGCCCCCTCGGCTCCCAAGCGCGACGCGCGGTTCCCAGTGCTGCAGCGATGTATGTTTTCAGACTGATAGAACATCTATAGCAGGAACCCTGACCTTTCCAGTGCCAAGCAAGGACCGCCATAAAGATTGCAGCAAACGCCACCGGGCGCGCTTAAAGAAGAGTATAGGACCTCACCTATGTCTTATTTATGGCCTCTTCAGGAATGTTCCGGCAGTTTTTCATTGGTCCAACCGGGCCTTTCTGGCCCGATAGCCCGTCTTTACTAACAAAATGACGGAATCGCGCCGTATATTCGCGTGGGCTGGTGAGCGGCGGCGACGGTCTCCCGAACCACAGTTTGCGTCGCCGCCGGTCGCCACACGTAACGAACTCGCCCAGCCCGCGCGAATAGGCGCGCCCAAGGCCTCCGAGTCGCCTTCGGCCATAACCGACCGGAGTTCCCGGCGAGCGCAATGTGTGTTTTTAGCCAATCAATAACCCCCAGAAGATCCCGGAAGAACCTATTTATGTGATCTACACCATGGACTTCGGCACACCCAGGTGGAATTCTGAGATCCGAATAGGAAGTGTGAGCGCTTTGCTTTTCTCGCCGACGAGACCGATCCGATTTGTACTTGGTGACAACTCATGCAATTCCTCCCAACTACCCCTCCAAGCAAGTAACATAAGCACGGAAACCGCAATAGCCTCGATTATAAACTCGGCCGTATACAAATCACTTCTTGACAAGATTAAAAAGAATAACTTGATTCCACGACGAGAGAATCTGAAGCCGATTAAATGAAACCTCGATCTTATCCGCCGCGCGCAGAAACCAGTTATCGAGCTTTGAAGGCATTAGGATGGACGTCGCCATGCTCACAGGTGCCTCGAAAATGCCACAATAGGAGATTTCGGACTCCCAGAGCGAAGGGAGAACTAAATCCGCTATCTGCCTGCGCGTGAACGGTCGCTCATCCTCCGTGCGTGCGTGTGGCGTCAATAGCCTGAAAAGTTTCAGCAACGGATTGTCCGCTAAGGGTTCCGCGAAAAGCATACGCCCCCCTGGCTTGAGCACACGATGCAAGCTGCGCAAAGCGACCTTAACATCTAAGTGATGCAAGATACCGCGCCCAATGACATAATCGAAACTGTTTGCCTCGTACTCGAGATTATGTGCATCCATTACCCGCAGATCATACTGGTCTGGACAATACCCGTTCACAAGACACTGGGCTTTGGCTTGCTCGATGTATTTCTCCGAAATATCAATTCCGCACACCTTTGCGGCACCCGCATTTAAGTACCTGACTACATCAATTCCGAGCCCGCACCCGTAATCCAAGACGGTTTTCTGTTTCAGATTGCTGACATGCTTTGCAATTTCAGCAAGAAGCCGGACTCTTGATGGGTAACAATCCACGTGAGCGAATTTGGAACGAAGTCGACGGTTCTCTCCGAGAACGTCCCTTTCATCGTGTGCGACTTTCTCCCGCTCTACTCGACTGCTAAGTAATTGGTTGCTATTCATGTTTTATGGTCAGGTTTACGGTGGAAGAAACTGTGCGCCAGAAGCGACCATGGCTAGTTTTCGGTAACCGGACGGGTACCGCTTGTGAACATGCTCTTGCATGCACCTCCCCAGTACCACGACCCGACTAGCTGAGTTCAGCCAGACTTTCTGCAAATGAAGGAGAAAACTCACCAAATAACTCTTCTCGGGCGCTCAGCGCGCGCCTTTCATGACGGCGCCGATAGTCCGCAGGACGGTTTGCACATCCAGCAGCGGTGATGCGTGTTTGATGTAGTACAAATCGTATTCCAGTTTGTTGAGGGCATCGGCAGTAGTGGCCCCATACGAGTAATTGATTTGGGCGCACCCCGTGATACCGGGCTTCAGGAGGTGGCGCTGTTGATAGAAAGGGATCTCTTTGGCAAGCCCGGAGACGAACTCCGGTCTCTCGGGTCGAGGACCAACGAACGACATTTCGCCGCGAAACACGTTAAAAAACTGAGGCACCTCATTGAGCCGCGTCTTCCGGAGAAAAAGACCAATACGAGTAACTCTGGCATCGTGTTGCTGAGCCCACTGGGCCCCGTGCTTTTCGGCATCGCTCCGCATGCTGCGCAGCTTCCAGATTTTAAAAGGCCGCCCGAACTGACCCACCCGCACCTGGGAGTAGAAGACGCGCCGGGCCTTTCCAACTTGATCAGAACAGCCGCAAGTAACAGGATCGGGGCCGTCAACACCATCCCGCTGGCAGCCAGGATGATGTCCGCCACCCGTTTTGTGCTGCGGAATAGCACGTAGTCTCCGGAAGTATTGATTTGGAAGAACCATTCGGGGGCAATTTGCTCCACGGGCACTTTGAAGAATGTCCTTTCGACGAAACTGGTGTAATCGCTGACCTGGAATCCGGATAGCGTGGAGCGCGCAAGCCCTGCCAGATCACTGCGCGGCGTCTCTTTATTTCACCGCCAGGACTAGTTTGTCTCGTTGCATCAGCGGGTTGTGCAGCCCAAAAACATGGGAGACAATCGGGAAGAGCATGGCATACAGCAAGGCTGCTTCAAGGGGAGAGAAATGTGGATCGAAATGAACTAATCCGTTTACCGCAGATGCGGCCGAGAGCCACCAGGCGCAAAACACCATGGAGCATGCCGAAAGGGAATCGAGGACTGACCAGCCAAGGACACCACGATGATACTGCGAAACCGGAATGGTCCGATCGCGCCCCTTTGCTTCGACGGCAATGAGGTGTAAGGGGCTGGCCGTTAAGGAGGTTATATTCACATTCATAGTTCCTTCGGGGATTATAGTGGGTAGATTTGAGGCTGCCCGGCGGCCCCCCAAGGAACCCTGCGGGCTCTTCCATGCACCAAATCCCCGCCCCCAACGAGGCCAAACGCTCGACGGAGCGCGCCTCGGCGCATCTTCGGCATGAACCATAGCCCGCTCTGCCGCCTCACAGACCATGCTGCGGATTCCATGTTTTTCCTCTCTAAAAGCCGTCTTTTCCCAGTTCTACCCATTAAATTCCCGGGATATCCCATTCATACTAATTACTTTGTGGACTTAGCCTGCTGAGTTTTCGAATAAGGCTGCATTAGGTTTGACCCTGTTATTTTGGATCCAACTTCTGGATGGGCTGCCCTTTTAAACGCAACAGAACCGAATCAACAAGTCCTCGCCTGGAAGGTTGGCCTACCCCTGAGAATAGCATGCTCCAAAGAAAGCCGCTGCCCCAGGATAGGTGCATTGTGGCGACCGCAAAAGGAAACCCGGCAGCAATGCCTGGATCGCGTTTGCGAATGCCAGTCGTAAGCCCCGCGAAAGCAAGAGTTCCGATATAAATCAAGAGCTCGCTCAGAAGGAGGACACGGAATCTTTGCGAAAAGGGAAACACGAGCCCCAACACTATGAGACTAACCACGAACAGAGGCGGAAGCGCCTGGCGCCAGCGCAGAGTCCACGGGTACCTTCGCAGCATGCGAAACTTCCAGTAACCGTAGCCCCAGTACTGATGAGCTAGCTTCGAAATACGCGGGCGAGCGAAATAAATACATCGAATGCGTGGGTCCATCCAGACAACCCCGCCGCTTTGCCGAATTCGGGCATTGAATTCGTAATCTTCGTTAGCCAGCAAAGTCTCGTCAAAATGGCCGATCCGGTCGAACAGCGCCCGAGGAAAGGCTCCAAACGGGACTGTATCCACCTGGGCTGGGTTGGAGGCGGAGCGATAGCCCGCGTCGCCTGCTCCGATGCGATGGGCCGCCGCCGCCGCAATGGACCGTGGCACCCAGCCGGATCCCCCTGGACGTATATCCCAAACTCCACCCACGTTCGTGCCCAGGCCTGCCCGCAATGCAGCCACACAACGCTCGACGTAGTCTTGCTCCGGTATGCAATGAGCGTCCAGACGCACAACAAACTCTCCGGTGCAGGCGGATATCGCCCGGTTCAGCGCGGACGGGATAGTCCGCTGCGGGTTATCGATGAGTTTTATGATTAGGTCCGAATGAGGTCTTTGGAAAGCGGAGATCTCCTCGCGCGTCCGGTCGGTGGACCGCCCATCGGCGATGATCACCTCCATGTGGGCTCGGGAAAATGATTGTGCGTAAACTGAATCCAGCAATAACCGGATAGTGCGTTCTTCGTTGAGGCAGGGAATTACAATAGAAACCGTTGGTATACCCCTGTCCTTGTTGCAATCTCCTCCCGTGCTGTAAACGCCAGTAGGTTCAACCCGGCATCTGGCGGGTGCGCTTCGCCGCAGTCGACCTGGGGATGGAGGGTTCGCGATCAATAGCTTTACTTGATCGAATCGCTCTCCGAACATGTACAGTCCAACAGACCGAGTAAGCGCCTTCAAGGTATTAAATGCCATGAATGGAACTACAAAGCACGGAGGACAACAGAGACGAGCGAATCTCCACTTGTATCGGAGCGCGTTCGCCGACCTCATTGTTAGAAAGGACCTAACGATATCGAGGAAACCGGGCACCTTCTTCGAGCTGCCGAAATCCCCCGTTGCGCTCAGATCATGCCACACCGGCAAATCGCGACATGACAGTACGCGAACTCCATTCCGCTTGAGTCGGTAGCTAAACTCGATGTCAGCCAGATAATGTGGTAAGATGTCCGCCCTTACAGTTCCCCACCTTCTTATGACAGAAACAGGGGTGAAAGTGAGCGTGCCTGGCAGAAAGTCCAACTCCATTGTGGTTGGACCCGTGAGTAAATCCTTCAGGTTCCCAGGCCACCAAACACGCCGCGTTCTCGAAAGCGGCCAGGAAACCAACTGCCAACCTGATACAGCTATGGTGTCCTTATCTGCGCTATCGATGGATATGCCTCCCAACATAGCACCTGGATTTGCTCGGATGGCATCGGCCGCAACCGCGAAAAGGTTTGGCCCAAATGTCACATCATTGTTCAGTGTAACAATGATATCTTTATCACTCGCAAACTGAAGCGCATGTTCAACCCCCATTTTGATACCCCCTGCCCAGAACAGGTTTCCGGTTCCCTGCAGGACAGTGATATCCATGAGCTGGCCAAACTCCTTAGAAACGGTCTTTGCAGTGCCGTCAGTGGATCCATCATCTACGACCAGCACGGAAAACTCGCGAAAGCTTTGCCCTCTGAGGCACCCAAGACACTTCTTGGTCAGGGCGATGCGATTATGCACTGGAATAACGACGTGATATTTCATGAACTGTTGGTTGCGCTCTTCAGTGCGCCACAGGCAGCACCTGCGAGCAAATTATGGTGGATGGGATCATTTGAATTCAGGTTGCGGCGTTTGCCATTGCTTTTCGTGGAAGGTGTGACTCAGCTTTCGTTCCTTCTGACAACAAGGTGGAATACATTGCCTCCAGCCGACGCTCAAAGTCCTGAGGGGCAAAGCACTCCACAACTCTTTGTCGCCCCGCCCGCCCCAGTCGAGCTCGAAGCGTTTTGGAACAGGTCAGAGCCGAAAGGGCGCTTGCTAGTGAGGCCTCGTCGTTAGGAGGTACGAGAAGCCCGGTTTCGTTCTCCACAACAAGCTCGGGGTTGCCTCCAGCGCGAGTGCCAAGGACCGGCAAGCCGGCCTCCATCGCTTCGAGGATTGCCATCGAAAGATTCTCATAAAGGCTGGGCAATACAAAGAGATCGGAAGCCAAGAGCAATTTCCTTACATCGGAACGCTTTCCAAGAAAGCAGGCACGGCCTGCTTCAATGTGGCGCAGGAATGCATGCTCCACCTCCGCACGCTGTGGCCCATCCCCAACCACCACAACACGCGGCACGCTCAGCCCTTTGGCCACCAGGATGTCGAGCGCACCCGCCAGCACGAGCAAGCCCTTTTCTGCCGAGAGGCGGCCGACACACAGCGCGACAACATCGTTATGTTCAGGATTCAAAAATGCTCTTACGGCTGGATCCGCGCTTTCGGGAGGAAGGACTTCTACCGCATTGTGCAAAACCCCCAGATTGCGGCGGCTAAACCATTTTATCGTCCTCTGCTCCTGACGATGACGGCAGACACTATACGCAGCGTCCGAAAGCCACAGGGTTAAGGGTTCCAACATAAGATGCACGGCGTTGCGCCGAAGGCGGCTTACGAAAAAGAAATCCTTGGTGGACCCATGTATTGAAAGCAAAACCTTGGCTCTTCGGCAAGTCCTGGCGGCGAGAGCAGCGCAAAGACCCTCGCTTTGTAGTCCGCTTATGTGGATCAGATCTGGCTTGTGCCGCCGCATGGCACGCTGCAATTGCCAGAGTGTTCGTGGATCGTAGCTAGATAGCTGAGGACTACTCACGAGACGGAAGTCGAATCTGTGCTTCAACTCAGAGGAGGCTATTTGGCTCATTACACGCCAGATTCCTCCTCCCGTCCCTCCAAAAGTGTGCAGGACGATGACAGGTTTAGATCTTAATCGCTGGCTGGTGAAGCAGGATGAGGTAGGGCAAGGATCTAGGATATTGTCACATCTTTCTGCGCGTCCTCCGTGACGAGCCTGTGGGTTAGGGATGTGCCGAAAGGCGGGTAGAGCATTTTCTCATGTTTACTGATCGTCTTTGGATTCCAGCGATACCGCATAACGCGCGCGAACATACCGCCGACGATGGCGTAGACCATAATGAGCAAACAGTGGATGCGACGCCGCAGCAAGATGTGCAGTTTCCAAACGTTCATTGCTGAGTCCCTCCCAAACGCGGAATCCCGTGTGTCAACCAAGGGCTGGTGATTCGCGTATTGCGGCGATCAGTTACGCTCGCCTGCCTTGTCTGACATCTCGCGTCACCGCCACGTTGCTCAACATCAATGGGCGGACGACAGGCGGTTTCGATCGAGTCGTTCAGTGCCGAGACAAAACCCGTGACCTTTCTGGTTTCTAGAGCTTGAGCCTTCGGGACCGCCAAGGCCAGCGCCGTAATCAGCCAATACCATTTGGCGATCTCCAGATTGAGTGACAAGCTCCCGACGAGCGCAATCACGAACCAGGGAAACACAAGCACGCCCATAGCGGATTGCCTATGCCGCCAGGCGGCGCGCGCTGCATTCAAGTAAAAGCATAAAAATGCGAGCGACCCGACTACACCAGTCGCCAACAGAACCGAAAGCGGGAGGTTGTGAGTGGCTCGGGTACCCTCTCCGCGAAGCTCGCCCAGCTCACTGGTACTGGAACGATTGCCAAATCCAAACAGTGGATGGTGTAATGAAAGAGCCAATGAATCCTGCCAAATATCTTCCCGGCCGGCCGTGTCGCGTGTTTCGAAGCTCGACTCCAAGCGGGCACGAAAAAGTGGATCGTTCAACACAGCCCCCCCCAGGATCCCTAGAGTCCCAAAGGAAACGCAAATGACCTTCAACCTACCGTTCCAGTTGCGCATTCCGAACAACACACTGGCAATACCGATAACGAGGGCTAAAAGCCCGCCCCGAGAGCCGGTCATGACGATTCCTCCGGCAGCCATCAGCGCTCCAAGCACCGATAGAACCCGGTAGAAGCGGGCTACCGGCAAAGCCCCCGACACTGCCAGCACTCCGGGAATCACCGCTAGAGACATGAAACAGGCGGCGAAGTTCGGGTCGGTGGCCAGGGCACTGATCCGGTCCACCGATTCTCCTGCAACAACCTGCGAATAGGTCTTTGCTACTCCTGTGGCCAAACCAAAAACCTGGAACACGGCAAAAATGGTGGCCGAAATGGAAAGCACAAATAAAAGACGTTGCAGGCTGCGGTTCACCGCCAGGTTGTAGGCGGCGATCATGAAGACGCAAGTCAACAATGGCCCCACGGTTTGGTTCAGTAGTAAGAGACTGAGCGGAGTCCTAACCAGGTCACCAGCAACCCCGACCGCTACATATAGCAGGTAACACAAAAACACCAGCGGGAAAACCTTGTAGAATGTCCTGGTTTCGGAGAGGGAGGCTGCAACAAAAACCAATCCGATCCACTTCGTGATGGCGCCACCGCCGACAGTAATGAGACCCTCGAAAGGCAGGGCCAGAATCGTGGCATAGAGGAGGACTTCGCCGAGGGTAATGCGCGGGTGAGGTTGCTGAAGGGTTGTCATGAAATACCTCCGAATTCTGCGTTCGGATGGCATGCTTCGACAAGGTTGATCGCTGGTGATGCGATGGAGTGCGTTTCGCGCCAGCGGCGGGCCGGAAGCCACGCTGCAAGCCGCCTGCCAAGGCCCGACAAAGGGCGGCGGGCACATGGAATTCCGAGCGCAAAATAGCCGCACCAGGCAGCAATGGAAAAGCGCTGCCCTCGCGGGAGTCCGGAGTAAAGGGCCCTGGCTAGATCAGGTCGGCCCATCCCAAGCACAGCATATATATCAAGAAAGCGCATAAGGCAAACGTAGGCTTCGCTACTCTCAGCAAGAGTGCGAGGCACCAGCCCGCCACGTAACCACGCCAGGTAGGTGTCAAGGATATCGCAAAAGACCTCATCCTTTCCCTGACGCACGTCGCGTACAGTTTGAACACAGGCACCGTCGCCGAAATGATAAGCCGCGAGCACTGTCGGAAGATAGCCAATACGGCCACTCCACGCCAAACGGGCCCAAGTGTCGAGGTCTTCACCCATCTTCCTGCCCACGGGAAATCCGCCGCTTTTAACAAGTGCGTCATGTCGAGCCATGAGGGCGGAGCTGCACATGCCCAAGCCTGCATTTGACAAACAAAAGGCAAAGTAGTCCGACAACACCCTCGGACCTTGGCCGTCGTCGGGAAACGTTGGAAATGAAGCGTTAGCACGACGGTAGTTTGAAAAGCATGCCACAATCTCCGGGTGCGCCTGATGCATTTGCAAACTGGCCGCTAGGAAATCGGGCATCCACTCATCATCGGCATCCAGGAATGCAACCAGGGGATGGCAAGCCAGTTCGATACCTTTGTTGCGCGCCCGGCTGACACCGCCATTGGGTTGCCTCACTAACCGCACGCGAGTATCCCTCATGCCTTCAACGATGTCTCCGCTGCCGTCCGTGGACCCATCGTCCACGACAATGCACTCAAAGTCCTGGATAGTCTGGCGCAGGACGGAGGACAGCGCGCGGCAGATGTATGGGGCTTTGTTGTAAAGCGGAATAACGACGCTAACGCTTGCTAACGAGTTAATCATAGATTAAACCCCTTCGACGAGAGGCACGAAGCAACCGACTTCAGATCAGAGAGCGATGGTTGGCAATTGCCTGCGAGAGCATTTCGTCGAAACGCCGAATGAGGGCGGGCCAAGAGTAGGTCTCTGGCCTCCTGCTCTCGACCCCCTTCCCGCGCATCAGGTCGGCAAAAAACATCGCCATGCCCTCCACGTTCGATCCCGTGAAAACGGCACCATTCCCGACCGTTTGCACCAGGGTCTCAACGTCAGCACCCCGGGACGCAATCACAAGAATGGGTGTCCCCAAGCCGATTGGCTCGAATATTTTCCCCGTTATGATTCCATGATCGCTCAGGTCTCCTGTATCTTGGACCGATACAACTATCGCCGCGACTCCAGCCCCACGAATTGCCGCAAGACACTCACGCCGGGACACCACACCATGCAACTCAACGCGCTTTTCAACTCCGTAACTTGTGGCACTCTCTAGAACATGGGCCCCGTTAGGACCGTAGTAATGGAAGCGCCAGAGACGTTGAGGCTCGATCTCCGCTAGTCGTCGCAGCGCCTGCATTAATGGATTGGCTGAGATTTTGGGTGGATAAAAATGACCTGCGTAAACCATTCCAAAGTGCCCGAACGTTCTTGGTTCAATTCCATCGAGGTCGCTGGGGTCGTAACCATTGGATATCACGTGCAGGCGCGCACCCAATCGAAATCGCTTTTCCATGAACTCCGCCATAGAGGGAGACACGACGGAAACCGCGGAAACGTTGGCGAGAAGGTCGCGTTGCCATCCAATGATGCGTTCGCTCACCCGTCCGGAATTGCTCCAACCCAGGCCGTCCAGCCAGAGATCGCGGTAGTCAAACACATACGGCCTGTTGTGCTCGTTCCCCAGCTGACGGGCCAGGGCGAACTGTTCGAACGGGTCGCCCGAGGCGAGGATTACGTCCACCTTTGAGAAATTAATGTGTTTGCTACACGCCAAGACCCGCCGCGCCCAAGGTGCGAGGCACCGCGCACCACAGACTTTGGCCTTCTCCCACTCCCACCGGGCCCGAACCCGTCTCCATAAGTTGTTCGCTGGGCGGGTCAGGAAAGGTGCCTGTTGAACCCAGATCAGCTCAACCCCGGCCTCCCGCCATTCAGATTTGATGGCCCGAGTGTCGCGGAGTTCCTCACCCTGTCGCGGGTGGTCGTGCGGGTGCAGCGCCATGACAGTAACTCTCCAGTCGAGGCGCGCCAAATACTTTGCAATACACCCCAACCGCACGCCGGCAATTCCGCGGTTGGGCGGAAATGAATGGGCAATAAAGAGAAGCCGCTTCTGCCTCTTGCGCTTATTCTGGAATTTCATTTCAAATCTCCGAAATCGGAAAGTCAGACCGGTGAAAAGAGGACCTTCCTTTCCAACTAGCGCCGCCCTTGTATCCATTCTCAATCTATCGTCTCTGGCAAACCCGCTGTTGCAACTGGATCACCTACGATCCAGAACTTCCTCATACGTCTGCCGGATTTGGCGGGTCACGGCCGGGCGCGAAAAGCGGCGCATAAAATCCTCACGGATAGTGGCGGGTTTAAAGCGTGGATATTGCTCCTTCATACTGGCCAGGGCGGCAGCAAGGGCAGGGACATCTTCGACCGGCACGAGCATACCATTGGCATCATTCACGATGTCTTCCGGGCCGCCGCATTTCGTGGCGATGATTGGCCGGCCCGAGGCAATGGCTTCAGCGAAGACCACCCCGAACGATTCTTTCCGGCTCGCAAGCACAAACGCGTGGCAGTTTTGAAAATAAGCCGGTGCCTCAGTGCGGGAGATCGCACCGACCCAGCGGACCACCCGTGATATTCCCAACTCTTCCGCGAGCGACTGCAGTTCCATTTTCTGCTCACCCTGGCCCGCAATGACAAATTCCACTTCGCCCGGCTCTGGCGACCACTGAGCGATCGCCCGCAGTAGGATATCAAAGCCTTTTTTTCGGACGAGGCTGCCCATAGAAAAGAATCTGAAAATCCCGTCGGGCTTGGGTTTTGAAACAAACTGGCTTTCGTCCACCAGATTTGGAATCACGCGAACTCGCTGATAGCCGAAGGACTTTATTTTTTCCGCTGCTCCGCTGCTCACCGCCACCACTGCCCGGGCACCCTTCATGGCCAGTTCAATTTCTTGAATCGGGCGGCCGTTGACTACTAAGTTCGGAAAGGGAAACGTGCTCATATGTTCGGTCAACACATACGGTACACCCGTTTCTGCGGCGAGCAGATTGGTCAGGTACCCGCAGGGATAAGCAACGTGTGCGTGCAACAGATCAATTCTTCCAAACCGGCGGAGGGCGGCATTATAAACCCGGCGCATGGCGGCAAGTATTCGGCGATCGCCTCCACCTGGCAGGCGGGGCGACCAGATCAGAGCAGGCTCGAAATATTCATAGAACCGTTCGTGTCGGTTCCGGATTTCGCTCTTGGAACGTATCCGCCATTGCAGGGCTCGCAAGGGATGCCAAAATGGAACAGCTCCGTCGTTTTGCCCCCAGTCGCAGACCAGAATGTTGCAGTCGGTGCATGCGGCCAGGGCTTCCGCCTGCTCTTTGCAAAAAATTCCCTGCAACGGGCTTTTTTCCGTGGGATACCAGGAGGGTATTATCAAGATGTTCATCGTTATGGCTTTTGTCCCATTGCGAGGATTCACCAAGCGTCCGTTCGGACTTGCAAGAAGATCTGGGGCATCAGGGAAAAGAAATTTGTCAAACCGCCTTGGAGCTAATGGCGTCGTGAGTGGGGCTGGCTGTCATTCCAAGCCGGACTTCATAGCGCTCCCGCTTGTCACTTCCCAGTCGGTATTGGAGACAGGCCCACCAATCCAACGGGCGCGCTCCCGGCGGGTCGTCGGCTGACGACCACATAAAACACTACTATCAGAGTGAACGACACCGAATATGCCACCGTTGAGGCAAGGGCAGCCCCAACAATGCCCCATTTTGGAATTAGCAAGAAGTCGAGCCCTACGGTTATTACAAGCGCCAACCCGGCTGCCTTGGAATTATACTGAGGATAGCCCCGCCCGGCAATATCATTCGCGAGCACTTTGCCGGCCCCCAGTAACACCACCCCGGGCAGCAGCACAAGCAGCGGCAGGTAGGCATCCAGAAAGGCGTCAGACAGGAGCATGTGAATCAGAAGTTTGCCGGAGAAGGCGAGAACGATTCCTCCAATCACGGAGGTTAAGAGTACGACCCAAAACACCCGCGGCGTGAAGCGGTTCATTGCTTCGTGATCGGTGCTGGCGGCCTTGGGGAGGATCACGAAACTTACACTATTGGGCAACTGCCACAACAATTCGGCCAAAGTCACTGCCGCGCCGTAGATTCCAACGCCTATGGGTCCAACAAAGGCATTGACGACCAACGCATCCAATCGGTAATTGAAGAATTGCATAAGGTTTCCAACGTAGCTTTGCATGCCGTAAGCGAGGGTGGGGCGGATCACGCGGTTGTCCCACCGAGGCCAAAACGCCACCCCCTCTCGCCGCAGGCATAGGGCCGTTCCTGCGAGAGTGAAGGCGCTGGCCGCTAGGGCGGTGAGCATTGCACCTGCGACACCGAGGTTCATCCAAGCCACAAAAAGCAACAACAGAGGTACCGCCAGCGCGGCCTGCAATACGCTCAAAACGCTTAAGGTTGTGACACGACGTAACCCCAAAAGCACGGATGAAAAGTTCGAAGCTAACAAACCCAGTGGCAACGCAAGCATGCCCAGGAGCACGAAACTAACGGGCACGCCGGCCACAATCACTGGCAGCAGCCGGCAGGAAACCAACAAAAGCACGAACAAACCACCTAGAAATGTTCCCAACAGCGAAAACATCACCGAGTTTGCTGTCAAGGCAGAGATCGACAGTCGCCGTGATCCTGTGAAATAGATGTTCGCCGTGCTGATCCCGAAACTCAGTAATAAGCTTAACATGTTTGGGATCAACAACGCAAGTGCGAATTGTCCTTTGCCTTCCGGACCTAGCCATCGCGCCGTGATTGCAGCTGTGAACAATCCAAACATTAAGGTCAAGACCCGGCTCAACACGGTGGTTCCGACCTGGCGGGCAAACAGACTGCCAACCATCTGTCGGAAGAGTGATCTGGGATGGAATGAAGTCACGCGGGGCTACGCAGACGAGGTAGCTGCCCCGCAATTCGTTCAAAGAAGTAGAAATCCGCCAAAGACCCCAAGGGTGGTGGATACTTGGATAAGGGAAACGGATTTTCGACTCTTTCAACAAGCCGCCACTCTGCGAAATGTTCCTCCACGTACTCGCTAAAATTGCGATGCCGTTCGTGTGGGGAATTTGTCAATCTGTGTCGATTCGACGAGTAGATAATTACGAAATGTTTTGCACACTGGAAAAGGTGAGCCATGTATTGCTCAAATACCCTGTCCTCCACAAGATGAAAGATTACGTCGAGGGACATCGCGGCTTCAGCACAGAAGACTTGCGCGTGGTCAACGAAACACTCCGGATCATACAAGAAGAAGCTCTTAGTCCGATCCGCGGCAAATTGACCGTTGCAAAGCCTGATCGCCTCACGTGCGACATCCAAACCGATGTAACTCGGATATTCCGCTTGTCTCAACTGGTTTCCGTCGCCGCAACCAAATTCGATCACGGATGCGATCCCGTGCTGCCGTACATACCGATTTATGGTTGCTGCCTTGAATTCCGCCAAAGCGCCATAGGATCCACTGCCTGAGTTACCGCCGCCCCTGTACCGTCGTTGCCAGTACTCAGCAGACCCAGGCCAAGCGCACCAAGTGCGGCGTTTTGCATACAAAGCGCGCAACCCGCGCACACCCGGAGTCCGCTCGAGTAGTATTTTCAAGAATGATTGAGAAGTCATAGGTGGCATCCAGAAGAAACTTTCAGCAATTCGTTACCAGCGGCGCACGATGTCGGGAATAGGTGATAGACTTGCTGGGGAACGATGTTTTGGCCAAGCTCATTGCTTCCGCGCATTGCGGCAAATGGCCATCAAATCGAGCGCCTCATCCAATGAGTCCGTCTTGTAGAAAAGGTCTTGCGTTGAAAATCGCGCGATATCGGTTCGCGCAAGTCTCGCCGGTTCCTGCTCGCGCCGGGTCCACTTTCGCACTCTATTGCGCACGGGAACGAGCCACGGCAACGCTCGCTTCACCGTTCCGCCGAGAGTTGGACGAGGACTTGCCGGCCGGGACCGCGCTGCGACTCTTGCTCGCGCACACCTCTTACATTCGATCTGGTGCAGTTCGTCCTCGCCAAAAAGGCCGCGGATTTCCACTGAATCGAAACTGGTTGATAACAGCTCTTTGAGTTCCGAAGGGCTGAACTCCCGGACATGAAACTCGTTCCAAGGTTTCATTCCCGGATCCAAACGAAGCCGCGCATTGGGGGTCGTAAACACAACCATGCCGTCGGGCCGCAACAACCGGACGATCTCGGACAAATAGGCTTTGTAGTCAGAAACGTGTTCGATCACCTGAAAACTGGTTGCTACGTCAAATGACCGTGCGGCAAAACTGCATTGTACCCCGTTGTACAGGCGAATGTCTGCTTTGGCGCCTAGTCGCGTTTGCGCCGCCTTGACTGCCTGCGGCGAAACGTCAATGCCCGCAACGAGAGTGGCCGTGGCCGCCAGCACCTCAATTCCATAGCCGGCATTGCATCCGACGTCCAAAACGGCCTTGCCCGCCACAAATCGAGCCGCTTCATCATAGGCCTTCAAATGTATCAAGTGATTGATGTAGCCCTCAATGGACGGGAAGGACTGATCATCCACCAATGGGTGTTGCTCGGCTTGCAGATGCAAGTTCCTTTGGTGGGAATTCGTAGTTATGGAGATGGAGGTTTGCATATCTGTTTTCATTTGTGGTTGATAAGGTGGTTTTGTGCGGTCCTCTGCGTGCGCCTCAATTGTCTGTGAGCGGTGCAATCCGATGGTTCGCCTCAAGACACGGCTGACCACCGCCGCTTTGACGAACTGAGGACGCGCACCGACGGTGGTGAGAAGCGTCATTGTCAGGCGGCTTGTGCGGGAAGGCTGCTCTTGAACTCGTCGTAAGTCTTGCTGCCGTTCGTGAGGGAATCCGGCAGGACCGCGTCCTCATCGAGGTCGAGGCAGTGGAGAGTTTGGGCGGTGGGGGTGTTGAGAGTTGAGGGTTGAGGCTGCAATTGGTAACGGTATCCAGATTCGGGACAGCGCATCGATCCTTCGGAATCAGGATGGTTGAGCCTGTGGCCGTGGCGGCTCATCCAGCCTTTTTGGCGGCCTGGATTTCCCAGGATCAGGGCGTAGTCCGGCGCGTCCTTGGTAACGACGGCACCCGCGCCGATGAAGCAATAGCGGCCAAGGGTTACACCGCAAACGATCGTGGCGTTCGCGCCCACGGTGGCGCCGCGCTTAATCAACGTTTTTTCGTACAGGCTATGTCGGTTCACCTGGCTGCGCGGGTTCGTGACGTTCGTCAGGACACACGAGGGACCCAGAAAGACATCGTCTTGCACAACCGTTCCGGTGTAGATGGAGACATTGTTCTGCACTTTGACGTTGTTCCCGATAATGGTGCCGCCATCGACGTTCACGTTCTGGCCGAGCACACAGCGCTCGCCGATCTGGGCCCCTTTCATGACGTGTGAGAAATGCCACACCTTCGTCCCGTGCCCGACCACTGCGCCGTCATCTACCAGAGCGGTGGGATGGACGTAATAGTCGGTTGAGGGTTGATCCTCCTTCGACAATCGCACTTCGGAGGACTGGGGGTTGAGGGTTGAGCGTGGGGCTAGGGTTGAGGGTTTCACCGCCTCGCCGTCTTTTTCGAGGCTTAATTGGGCGGCTTCGAGGACCTGCAAAACGCGGAGGCCTTCGTGGCCGTCGGTGCGCGGCGCGCGGCGGTCCTGGCAGCATTTGAGAAAATGGAGGCACTCTTCGCGCAACGGTTCGGCTTCCGGAACAGCCATCGGCTCACCTTTGGCTTTGCTGGGAGTGGGGATGGTGCCGTTCGTCCACGTGAGGTATTGCCGGTAAAGCATGAGCTTTTCGTTCCAGGGCTTGGTGTCATCGAAGACGGCGATGCCATTGGACCCGACGACGGTCAGCTTCTGTTCTTTGAATGGGTTAAGCCAGGATACGAAGACGTGGGCGCGGATGTTCCCGGCAAAGCGCAAGGAAGTTAGGGTGGTGTCGGCGACCCCGTTCGTCAGATAGGCTTCGCCGGTGCAGCGGACCTGTTCGGGAAGTTGATGACCTGCCAGGGAGAGAATGACCGAGAGGTCGTGTGGGGCGAAACTCCAAAGAGCGTTCTCTTCGCGCCGAATCTTGCCAAGGTTCAGCCGGTTCGAGGTTATGTAATGGAGTTTACCGAGTTCGCCCTGGGCGAGAAGCGCCTGCAACTTCTGGATGCAGGGATGGTATTGGAGCAGGTGGCCGACCATTAGGACTCGAGTGTTCGCTTTCGCGAGCGCCACCAGTTCCCTGGCCTGCCCGGCGTGCAGGCAGAGGGGTTTCTCGACGAAGACATCCTTTCCCGCTCGTAGAGCGGCTTTAGCAAGGTCATAGTGCAGGACGGCCGGAGCCGCGAGGGCCACCCGGGTGATGGCGGGATCCTCAAGCACCCTCTCGAAGTCCAGGCACTTCGCCACCGCCTCGAATTCCCCATTATATGAGCTGAGGGTCAGTTCGCTGGCGTCGCAGAGGGTATGCAAGGCGCCAAGTTCGTTGAAGTTGCGCGCGAGGTTCTTACCCCAGTAGCCGGCACCGATGAGGGCGAGAGAGGGTTGAGGGTTGAGGGTTGGCGGTTTAGGGTCCCCGGCAAGTTGCGGGCGGACCGATGTTCGTTGAGAGTTCATAGTGCTTGTGGATTTAATTGTCGGGAGCTTGGCTTCGAACTGGCAATTACACTTGGATGGCAGCGGTGGTGAGGGCGGCCTTGACGCCGCCCACGATCGCGTCCTGGTCGGGCTCGGTCAGGAAGGGGTGCATAGGCAGGCTGATCACTTCGCGGGAGGCTTTTTCGGCCGCGGGGAATTCGCCCCATTTGTATCCGCTGGAGGCGAATACAGGCTGTTCATGGAGACACTTGGGGTAATAGACGGCAGTCGGGATGCCTTTCTCCTTCAGTTTCGTGGCCACAGCGTCGCGGTCGGGGACGCGGATCGTGTATTGAGCGTAAACGTGGGTGTTGCCGGGTGCGACCTCGGGAACGGTGCAAAGGCCGCGGAGCATTTCCGTGTAGCGGGCCCCAATGCGGCTTCGAGCCTCGACCTCAGCTTGGAAGTGAGGGAACTTGGCCAGGAGGACAGCGGCTTGGAGTGTGTCGAAGCGACCGTTCATGCCGAGATAAGGGTGGTGGTGGCGCTTAAGGCCGCCATGGGTGCGGATCGCCCGCATCTTCTCGGCCAGGGCGTCGTCGCTGGTAAACAGGGCACCGCCGTCGCCGTAGCAACCGAGAGGTTTGGCCGGGAAAAAACTAGTACTGCCAATCAGGGTGATACCGCAACTGCGGCGGCCCTGTTGGGTAGCCCCGAAGCTCTGTGCCCCATCCTCGATAACGGGGATACCGTACCTGGCCGCGATAGCGTTGATCTTGCCGTAATCCGGCATCTGACCAAAGAGGCTGACTGGCATGATCGCCTTGGTGCGCGGGGTGATGGCCTTTTCAAGGAGATCAGTATCTAGGTTGTAACTGTCGGCTTCGATATCCGCAAACACCGGCTTCGCTCCCACGAGTCCAATGACCTCCGCCGAACTAATCCAGGTGAAGGGGACGGTAATCACCTCGTCACCCGGGCCGATCCCCAGGGCTCGCAGGGCAATCTCAAGGCTAACGGTGCCGCTGGCCACGGTAAGGCAGTGTTTCACACCGGCGTAGCTGGCCAAGAGGGACTCCAGTTCGGCGATTTCCGGCCCCATGATAAAGTGGCCGTGGTTCAGCACGGTGCGCATCCGGCCATCAACTTCTGCTTGATAGGATTTGTATTGAGTCTTTAGATCGATGAATTGCATAGTCTTGTAGTCAGAATTGGCGGAGGTTAAAACGTCCAGGTAAATTGCGTGCCGACCTGGTTATCGGTCCATCCGTCCCACTGGGCTGATTGGACGGTGCGGAAAAGATAGAACAGGCTGCCGAACAGGTGACGGGTGAAACGCACCTCGAAGGCGGGCCTGATTTCGAAGACGTTGTCCACCCTGCGGGCTTGTCCGGCGGCTGCAAACCCGGGCGATGTGCCCAGGTAATTAATGTCGTAATAGGTCATTCCCAGGCTCGTGTAGTAACGGTCTCCGAATCGCTGCGCGAAGCCCAGGGAAACGCCCGTGGAAAGGTAATTGTAGCCCATAGAGACCGAGGGTGTTTCACGCCGGAAACATTTCAGGTAAATACTGGACTTTTCCGAGGCTTGATAATAGGCCGTTAAACTTAAGACCGGCTCGGCTGTGCTTGGAATGCCGCCCTCATACTGGCGCAGTTGCACGCCGACCGAGCCATCAAAGAGTATTCGCGCACCGTAACGATAGCGCGCTCGGACCATCGGTGTTTCGTAAGTTTGCCCGGGCTGGGAGGGTAAATCCAAAACTCCAAGATTGGCTCCTAAAGCCACGTTGAATAATGGGCTATACTGGTAATTCAACCAGTTGTCACTGTTCCAATCCGTATAGTCGGCCAGTCCCTCTTGCTGATCATAGCTGACGGAAGTACGGCTCAGGTTGATTTCCGCGCTTGTTTTTTCACTGAATTGGTATCCGGCCATCAGAACGGTGGGGATGGTTTGCTGCCGAGCACGCTGTCCGATCTCGATAACGGTCATGTCTAGTAGCGTGTAATCCTGGCGCAATCCCAGGATCATTTTGCGCATCGGCCAGAGCGCATTGATCCTAAGGAATTCGTCAATGCAATTGTTTTGGTCGTATGTCGTGAACCAATTGAACCTGGGGCCGTAATCCACCATTAGTGTCCTGCCGGGCCATTCCGACGGTTCGGTGATGATGAACGTGTCTGGCGAGAAGCTAACCACTTCGTGGTAGGTGCGCCGATAGTCCTCGATGGCCAGGCGGTCACCGGCCACGGCCAGGAAAGCCGGGTGCAGCGACCAGAACACGTCCGACTTGGCGTTATGCGACGAGGTGAAAATATTGTCGTCGTACGTGACGCCGGTTGTAATGCGCGGCTGGATGTCGAAGGGGCCAAGGCGGAGCTCGGTGGGAAGGGTTGAGGGTTGACTCTGGGGTTGAGGGTTGAGGGTTGAGGGTTGAGTATTGGTACCGGCGGCTGGTGCAGGGGGAATTGCAGCATCTTGCCCGCAGACGGAATGGCCCAGGAGGACGGTGGAGGCAAGCAGGCCCAGCGCGGCTGGCCGCGACCAAATCGTGCCGATTATTGCGCGCCAGTAGTTTATGTCTTGTGAGTAGTGCACCCGTTTTTCCAAGGCGGACTTCGTCCCCGTCACTTCGCATCTAGCGCGGCACACTGGAGACTTACTGCTGACTTCATTCACGGAGTTGTCTCGGGCAGATTGCCGTCCAAACCGTTGTTTCGGTTTGGCGGACCAGGCCATCTTGCCTTACGGGCGCAACTCCAGCAGGAACAGGCGCAGGCCGGAGCTTGATGCAGGCATCGCCATGATTCGTGCAGTGAACGTAGGGGAAGGGAGCACAAGGGCCTGCGATCAGAGGGACGTGGCCCGTCCGATCCAGCGTAGCTGTCCCCTTTGGTGACAGCGCTGGAGTTTGGACCTTCTGGGGCAGCCAACCCGGAGGGTTGCCAGATGGTAGCCGGAGGTCGCCGGGGGTTTTGGGGGCGGCGACCCGGAGTTCGCGTCTGGCACCCCTCTCCGGGGTGCTGGGCCATCCGACGCCTTTCCGGTGGTCGTTCCCCATTTTCCCTGAACGACCTCCGGCTTATAGTTTCCCCA
>PLZQ01000086.1:0-10173 GCA_003152225.1 Limisphaerales bacterium
CGGTGGCCGGAAGGTCGGAATTCATGGGAGCCAGACTACGCCTGAAACTCTAACTCGTCAGCGGCAATGACCAACCCCGCCATTTTAGACGCATCTCCTTCTTTTAGAGCAAGTTACAAAAACTTTCGTAACACCCTCTTTCAGGTGCTGGAAAAGAAGGCCACCCCAGCCGACTTGAAGAACTGGCGTTTCCAGCAAGCGCTATTCCGTGCGTATTACGATGCCTACATCCGCCATCGCCTGATCTACGAAACAGACTTGGAAGTGCAGGCGATGGCGTGTTTGCGGAGGGCTCCGGAGGTTGGAGTTTCCCGGGCGATCTCGCAGGCCACTGAGATTTTGGATCGCGCACTGGCAGAACACCCAGACCCTGACTGGCGTAACCGAATCTTCCAACTGGGCGAGGCGCTTTTCCAGAGCATTGGAATGCAACTGAGCGTCGAGCGATACCAGGCCATCGCGGTGGACCGCGGGGCGAGCCTCGACACACTGGATTACCCGCTCAATAACCGCGCCTGGCTCGAAGAACAGTTCGAGCGGATTCGCAAGCTGCCTTCGGCCCCGGAGAGACTCAAAGCGGTGGAGGAAATCCTGCAATGGACCAACCCGGGCCGCGGCGGCTTTTATGATGACCTTGGCAACAGCGCCTGCCAACCTCACCTGCAGCGCGGACCGGGCTTTAACGAAGACCCAGGCTGCTTCCAATCAGCGCGGTCCGACTTCGAGGAAGACCTGGTAGTGGACGAGCCGGACGAAGATCCCGGGGTGGCGCGGCGGGTGTCCTGGATGGATCATGCCGAGTCGCTTTATGATGCCCCGCTGCGGATGACGTATAGCGGCCTCGATCCCAAGGCGCGCTACAAAGTCCGCGTGCTCTATGCGGGCGACAGCCCGAAACGGAAAATGCGATTGGTCGCCAACGACACTCTAGAGGTGCACCCGTATCTGGCCAAGCCGATGCCCTTCAAGCCGCTGGAGTTTGCGATTCCGCCGGCAGCCACGCAGCAGGGCAAGCTTTCGCTGAGCTGGTTTGCCGAGCCTGGCCTGGGCGGCAACGGCCGCTCGTGCCAGGTCTCCGAAGTCTGGCTGATGAAGGATTCGCCGCTCTCAGCGCCATGAATGACAGTAAGAGCATTGAATATGAACACCAAGACATCGCAACTAAAGTCGGCATGGAAGAACCCGGTGAAGGAGCTGTTGAAGAAAGGCAAACCGGCGGTTGGCATCGTCATCAGCGTGAACAGCGTTGAGGTGGCGACGCAGGCGGCGGCGCTCGGATTTGATTTTCTGTGGCTCGAAATGGAGCATACGCCGGTGAGCCTGGAAACGGTGCGCAACGTCGTCCTGTCCACGCGCGGCTTGCCGGCTGTGCCCATCGCCCGTCCACCGGTGAACGAGCTCTGGATGGCGAAACGGCTTTTGGATTGCGGCGTCCTCGGGGTCATATTCCCTTTCACCAGCACTCCCGAGCTGGCTCGGCAAGCTGCAGCCGCCTGCTGGTATCCGCCGCAGGGATTGCGCGGCTCAGGGGCCGACCTCGCTCATTTCCGTTGGCCGGCTCCCGAGGGCTACTACGATTTTGCCGACCAGAATGTGCTAGTGGTGGCGGTAGTTGAGAATACCGAGGGGTTGTCACATATCGATGAGATTGCCGCCGTGCCCGGGATTGACGTGCTCTTTATCGGCACGAGTGACCTCTCCTTTTCGCTAGGGCTGCGCGGCAAGCAGGACCATCCGCGACTCGAGAAGGCGATTGCCAAAATCGTGGCGGCTGGGAAGAGAAACGGGAAGTTCCTGGGCCGGCCGGGCCTCCGACCCGAGGCAATCAAACGGTTCCAGAAACAAGGTTTCCAGTTCTTCATGGCGGGCACGGATACGAGCTTCATGGCAGTAGGAGCCGCCCAACTGCTCAAGCCACTGGGGAAGAAGCCTGGTTTCGCCTGGGGCGGGGGGATTTAACGCCGAGACAATACTCTTTTCGGTGCGGCCAACAATTCCAGGTTCGCCCGGTCCGCCGGGTTCAAGGGGCCATTGGCCAGAACAACTTCGAGGTTCGGCAACAGGCGAAACAGCTTGGCTCCGGCCTCAGGGCGGTACTCGTAGCTCTCGGCAGAACCCAGCGCATAGGCGCCAAGACGATTGAGCCGCACGTAGAGCAGGCCGTCGTAGCGTCCGCAAAAAGGGAGGTCTCCGCCCAGGGAGTCTTTCAAGTCGGGCCAGAGCCGGTGCGGGTAGATATACGCGACATCAAGCACCCCGAGGGTGGCCAGCGATTCCATGCAGACGGCGCGCAGGAACTGGCTGTTGAGGCCGCCGTTGTCGCAAATAAAGCCGTATTGCGGCTCGAAGAAGTAGAGCGCGGGACGCTCGCTTTCGAGCACATCCCAGTTTTCACCCAGGGCATCAATCAAGCGAATGCATTCTTTGATACTTCGCCTGAAACTCGCGCGCCGACACGAATCGCCCCTGGTGCGCGCACTCGGCCAGCCAGCATTTCTCTTCAAGGCTAAGCCGCGCAATCACACCAGGCAGATTGCCGGTTAACTGCGCCTCGATGGCACGGACAAATTGCTCTTTGCGGGTGCTACCCTTTTCCATCGCGTCCATGCGGCGCAACCAGCCCTTGAGTACGTCGCCGTTCAGGTTCATCAGATGCTGGTCCAGTGTCGGTTTCATAGGTGGTTTAGGATTTACGATTCACCTCCCTTGCGCCAGCCTGATGTAGCGTGACGGAATACATACCGGAGAATCCGCTGATCGTTTAGGGCGACCACACCATCCTGGTGGAGGTGGATAATCCACTGTACACGGAGGCTCGCGATGCGTTGGCGCGGTTCGCGGAGTTGGTCAAATCGCCCGAACATATCCACACCTACCGCGTTACGCCACTTTCCATCTGGAACGCGTGTGCCGTGGGGGAAACCGCCGAGACCATCGTTGGCACACTCCGGCGGCTGTCGAAATATGCGTTGCCCGGGCACGTCGGGGCAAGCGTCCGCGATTTCGCCGCACGTTACGGCTGTCTCAAACTGACCCGGCGGGACGCCGATTCGCTGCTGCTCCGCGCGCGCGACCTGCCGCTGGCGGAGGAATTGGCCCATCAAAAGACCTTGATGCCTTTGCTGGGCATCAGACTGGGCGAATTGGAATTCGCGGTGCCTGCGGTGGAACGGGGTCGCCTAAAACACGCCCTCATCAAGCTCGGTTTCCCCACAGAAGACCTCGCGGGGTACGTGGTCGGCGAGGAATTCCCGCTAACTCTGCGCCCGGTCACCATTTCGGGCAGGCCATTCGCTCCGCGCAATTACCAGCGCGAAGCGGCGGAGATATTTCATGCTGGCGGCGCGGAACGCGGCGGTTCGGGCGTGATCGTGCTCCCGTGCGGCGCGGGCAAGACCATCGTGGGGATGGCGTGCATGGCCCTGGTGCGGGCCTCGACGCTCATCCTGGCCACCAGCGTCACCGCCGCCCGCCAGTGGAAGAACGAGCTGCTCGATAAGACGACCTTGTCCGAGGAGGACATTGGCGAATACAGCGGCAGCCAGAAGGAAGTCCGCCCGATTACCATTGCCACCTATCAAATTCTCACCTACCGCCCGAGCAAGGAGAGCGAGTTTACCCATTTCAAGCTCTTCGACCAGCGCAACTGGGGGCTGATCATCTATGACGAGGTGCACCTACTGCCGGCGCCGGTGTTTCAGATTACCGCGTCGTTGCAGGCGCGCCGGAGGCTTGGCCTGACCGCTACGCTGGTTCGCGAGGACGGGCTGGAGAACGAAGTCTTCGCGCTCATCGGCCCCAAGAAATACGATGTGCCCTGGAAGGAAATGGAGAAGCAAGGCTGGATCGCCCAGGCCGTTTGCACGGAAATCCGCCTGCCCATGACCGAGGAGCGCCGCATGGAATACGCGGTGGCCGAGGCGCGTCACAAGTTCCGCATCGCCTCGGAGAATCCCGGCAAACTCCGCCTGGTGCGCCAACTGCTCGAACGGCATCGCGATGTGCCGGTGCTGATCATCGGCATGTATGTGGCGCAGGTGGAAGGCTTCGCGCAGGAACTGGGTCTGCCGCTCCTTTCCGGCGCCGCCAACCAGGCGAAGCGCGACGCCGTGTACGAGCAATTCCGCCGCGGCGAGATTCGCGCGCTAGTGGTTTCCAAGATCGCGAACTTCTCAGTGGACCTGCCCGATGCCGCGGTGGCCATCCAGGTTTCCGGCATGTTTGGCTCGCGCCAGGAGGAGGCGCAGCGGTTGGGCCGGATTCTCCGCCCCAAACCCGGCGAGAACCAGGCGCACTTTTATTCCATCGTCTCCCGTGACACTGTAGAGCAGGACTTTGCCTTGAATCGGCAGCTCTTTCTCTGTGAACAGGGTTACGAATACCGCATCGTGACATTGGATGAGCCGGACCAACCGCTGGTAGAGGACCCATCAACTGGCTAATTTGCACAGCACCAGTACAGCCATGACCGACGAACAACGCCTTATCGAGAAACTTCAGCGCATTGAAGCGCTCTTTGCCGGCGCCGCCACGCCCGGCGAGCGCGATGCCGCAGCCCAGGCCCGCGACCGCATCCGGGCCCGTCTGCGCGAGCAGCAACAGACCGATCCGCCGATGGAGTTTGCCTTCAAGCTTCGAGATCGCTGGTCGCATAAGCTGCTCATTGCTTTGCTACGGCGCTATCAGATCCGTCCTTATCGCTACCGCGGGCAGCGCTACACGACGATTATGGCGCGCGTCCCCAAGCGATTCGTTAACGAGGTTCTATGGCCTGAGTTCGACGAGCTGAATCGGACGCTGGCTTCCTTCCTAAGCGAAGTGACCGACCGCGTCATTGCGGAGGGCATTGATTCCGATACGGCGGAGGTTGAGGTAGCTCCCGAGCAAATCCCCCAAGGCACTTGTGGCAGCCTTGGCTTTGAACAGGGTTGATCCGAACCATGAGATTCTTCGACACGGATTGGAGTTGCGTCTTCCAGTGGCTGGCAGTTTGGGAAAAGCTCTCTGTCCCGGCCCGCCGCCATTACCTGCTGGCCGCGCAATCCCATGCGGCGACGGTTTCAGCGGAAGACTACGGCAGCGAACAGCAACTGGTGCTGCAAGTGGGCTTGGTTGAGGCCATCTCGACCGGCCGGTTCAAACCAACCCAGGCGAGCGTGCCCTTCCGGGCGCTGATGGCCCAGTTGGCGAAGTTCCCGCTGTTCGATCACAAGCCCACCCGCCAGTTGCTCGATGAATACGCGGCCAAACACTACCTTCGCGAGGAGAACGACTCCATCCGGGCCTTCGGGCGCGGGCCAGCATGGGATTCGCAGGCTTGGCCGCAATCATTTCTGGACCAGCCGAAACTGAAGGCTTGGGAGAAGGGCTACCTGACTTACTTTGAAATGGAGGGCGAGAACCGTTCGTCATGGTTCTCACTTCGCGAGCCGGCGCGACCGCCCAAGGTTACCTGGTTTCCAGACGGCGAAACGGCCGAGGCTGCCAAGTGTCTTGTGCGGCATGTGATGAATGCAGTCCAGCCCATTCCGTTGCTTTCCCTTCCTGAGGCGCTCCCGGAACACCTGCGCTCGTCAATCCAACCGGCGCTGAAAGCCTGCCTGAGGTTCATGCTGCTCTACCCGGCGCTACGCCAGGATACACTCGAAGCGGTGATCGGGCTTTGCCCGACCGTGGTCTATCTTTTAAGCCGGCCGGCCGCGGTGCCCCCGCCGGTTGAACCTTGCAAAGACCTCATCAGCCCGGCGTTTCTGCTGGAAGACATGACGCGAGTATTAGCGGAAGCGGCGACCGGCGAATGCCGCCTCAATCGCGGCAGCTACGACTACCAGCTTTTCAAAGTGATCGCGGACAAGCTCCGCGAAGATTTCGTGGCCCTGCCATCCTGGATGCAGGCACGCCACGAATTCCCGAGCAGGCTGGCTAATGCCACCTCTTGCCTGACCGGGCTGAAGCTGGCGGAGGACAAATCCAGCCAAAGCCAACTCCTGCTGGTCGCCACCGCCAAAGGCCGGAAGTGGCTGACTCAACCGCCCGCAGACCGCTTGCGCGAACTGCTGTTCGAGATCAAACGCCGTGATCCCGGTGAGTTTCGCGGCTACAATGACCCGCTGAGTTACATGCCGGCCGACTTCCGGTTCGAGGGCGCGGAAGGCGGCGACTTTGACCATCACGCGTGGCTCGGTTCCATCTGGCGTCAGACGCCGGATGAGGGCTGCATGGCTTTGAACGCGTTCCTGGACTATCATGCGCGCCTCAGTCATCCCCTCGTAAATCCCGTGGTTCCAGACTCCAGCCGTCCGCGCTCGACTTCTCGATTCGGCGGTTGGGGGCGGACCTTTCGGGCCGAGACCATTGAAGAGGTCTGTCGTGAGGTCTTGGAAAACTTTTTCTGGCAGCGGCTCGTCCCGCTTGGTTGCGTGGAAACCACCGCGCGCGAAGATGGCCAAGTCTGGTTTTGCCTCTCCACCGCTGGCAAATACCTGTTCGGTCAAACCGCGGAACTGGTTTACGGCGCGCCGAACGCGGACGCCGCCATCGTCATCCAGCCTAACTTCGACATCGTCTTCCTCCATCCCAATCTGAATGCCGAGGTCGAACTATCGCCGCTCGCTGAGCGCGTCGGCAGGCATGTGGGCGCGCTATTTCATATAACCCGCCGCAAGGCGATTCTGGCTGCGGCCCAAGGCACGACGGCTGAGGTGATGCTGGCTACGCTGGCCAAGCACTCGTCCAAGCCCGTTCCGGCCAATGTAGCCGAAGAAATCCGCTCCTGGTTCGCAGTCTGCCGCCCCTTGACGACGCGCCGCTCCGTCCTGATCGAAGCAGGGGACCGCGAAACCGCCCTGCGGGTGCAGCGCTTGCTCGGTCCCCGATGTGCGGTCCTCAAGGATACCCTGCTCGAATGGCGCGGAACAGGACTTGACCCCAAACTGCGACGGAAACTGATCGAGCAAGGCCTGTTCCTGGACGCGGAGTGAGCCCAGTGGGGGAAAGGTTCGGAATCCACGGAAGCGCTCGCCTCCTTAAATTAAAACGTGAAAGAGCAAAGAGCCGATATCCGGGCCATTCTCGGTCAACGGACAGGAATGGTCCTTCTCCCGCATAGTTCGTTTGGCGTACTGGTGATGAAAACACAACGCGAAACCCAGCCCTTTCTCCGAATCAAGCCGCTCCCTTTTGGTTCTTCCATCTCCCCTCCATTTCCCTGCACTTGACCCACCCCTCAAATCCATCCACATTCCCGCCACCGTAAGAGACGTGTTATTTCGTCAATACGCGGAGTCTTATTGGTGCCGGCGAATCTGGAAAGCCGATTGATCGCAGATACACGCGGATCACAACGAAGCATATTCATTTTATGAGACGCCTTTTCCGCCCGATGCAGGGGTTACTTTTCTATACGGTCCTGCTCATCACCGTCTCCTGGTTTGTTGAGCCAGCGAGCGCACAGGCGCCGTTGCGTGAAAAACTGAAGCCTGCGCTATTCAAGATCGCCTACGAAAGCTACGTGAATGATAACTCGGACCTGTTCGTGATGAACGCTGATGGGTCGAATCCGGTGAATCTGACGCAGACGCCGAAGGAGCAGGAGCATTACCCGCAAATCTCGCCTGATGGCACGAAGATGTGTTTCGTGTCCGACGTGGGCGAAGGCCGGGATACGGTCCGCAGCGTCTATGTGATGGATATTGACGGGAAGAACCGAAAGAAGGTAGCGGAGTATGCGCGGGAGCCGTTCTGGAGCCCGGATGGCAAGATTATCGGCTTTTTGCCCCAGGAGTTCACCAAGTTCGACGTGATCGATTTCTCTACCAAGGGAATGAGATTCTTTGAGATGGCCAGCGGCAAGATCCAGCCCCACGTCAACAGCACCAACTTGCACCACCTTTACAACCCGAGCTGGGCTGCAGACGGCAAATGGATCATAGCGACCGTGCATGCCGGCATGGGCTATGACCATGCCATCGTGCTCATCGAGGCGCGCGGGAACAAGATCATCAACCTGAAGATTCCCGGCTGCCGGCCCTGTTTCAGCCCGGACGGCAAGCAAGTGGCTTGGGGAGCGGGCGACCACGAATTAGCGACCGCGCCCATCGATCTCGAGGCGGACCAACCCTCGGTCGGTAACTGGGCGGTGCGCATCAAAGACGAGCGGAATAAGATCTACCACGTGGACTGGTCGCCCGACAGCCAGTTCCTGGCCTTCAGCCGTGGACCCGATGGTGAGGGCGACCCGACCAAACCAGGGACCCACCAGGCGGCCGCTGAAGTCCATGGCGTTTATGCCCCGGGGTGGAATATCTGTGTGGTCAAGGCCGACCGGCCGGGAGAATTGCACTTGGAGAATGCCACCCCCGTGGACTTCTTCATGCTTACGACCAACGGATTAAGCAATAAGGAACCTGCCTGGTTCCGGCCGCACCGTTGACAGGGAAAAGCAAGATCGCATCATCTCTCAACATTCAGTGTTCAGCAGCACAATGACTAGCATCCGTTTCCTTGCGCTGGCAGTCGTGGTGGGGCTTTTCACTTCCTGCGAAAAGTCCGGCTCCAACGCGCAAAGTGAAAGCACGCCGGCGGGCGCGAGCGACAATACCAAAGCCGGAGAAGCCGGGCCGATCGTAATCACCACGAAATCCGGCGTGGAGATGGTCTATGTGCCCGGAGGCGAGTTCATGATGGGCAACGACCGCGGCAATCCCGACGAGAGGCCGGCGCATAAGGTCAAGCTTAGCCCCTTTCTCATGGACAGCGTGGAGGTCACGCATGCGATGTTCACGAAGGCGCAGATGTCTGATCCGTCGCATTGGCAGGACAACCCCCAAAAGCCGGTGGAGCGCGTGCGCTGGCGTGATGCCAAACGATACTGTGACGAGCGCTCGATCCTTGAGGGATTGAAACCCTGCTACAATGAGAAGACTCCAGACTGGGATTGCGATTATTCCGCCAACGGCTACCGCTTGCCGACGGAGGCGGAATGGGAATATGCGTGTCGTGCGGGGAGTGAAGGTGACTACGACTTTGGAAGCGCGGACAAGCTCCGGCAATACGCCTGGTTCGCGGAGAACGCCGAACAGAAGACGCATCCGACCGGCCAGAAGAAGCCCAATGCATTCGGCATTTACGACCTCTACGGGAACGTGTCCGAGTGGTGTGAGGATGTTTACAGCCCCTCGTACTATAAGGAAAGCCCTGCAGTCGATCCTCGAGGGCCGGCGAACCCGGGAAAGGACGTAAAGCGCGTAATCCGAGGAGGAAGCTGGAAGTTCAGCGCGGGCCAGTGCCGGGCGACAGCCCGCGTCGGGGAAAGGACCGGCGACACCGACGCATGTTTTTCCACGGACTATTGCGGCTTTCGTTGTGTGCGCCGAGTTACGCCCGGCGAGCTGAAGGAACTGCAGGGCTCGAAGACCGCCAAGTGAGCGGAGCAAAGCCACATTATCCCGCCTGAGAGCGCGCCGACATGCTTTTCCACACCTGGCCCTTCTTCGTCTTCCTGTTGGTCGTCCTGCCCGTGTTTTTCGCACTACGGAAGACCAGGCTATGGCTGCCTTGGCTGACGGTGGCGTCCTACTTCTTCTACGGTTGGTGGAATCCCTACTACCTGATCCTGGTTGTGTATTCCACCCTGCTCGACTTTTGCCTTGTGGCCTTGATGGACCACTGCCCGAAAGCAGGTCAGAAGGTGGATGTGATGGCGCAGTTGACGGGCCTGAAATTCGATGACCCGGTCTTGAAGTTTGCCTTTCTCGGCTCCGTGTTCGCCACCATCGGGATCGTCCTCCTGGCGGCATTCGGGCCCAAGACGCTACGGCCCACGATGGCAGTCTTCGGCCTGATCGTGTTGCTGATGGGGTTGGGCGCGCTTTACAGCAGCCGAAAGATCTGGCTGGTAATCAGCCTCGTCAACAACCTCGCACTGCTGCTTTTCTTCAAGTATGCGCGGTTCGTGGCGGAGAACCTGAACGGCATCTTTGCTTGGATCCATGTCCCCTTGCATCTGCCCGATCCTTCCGCTCTCATGCCGCTCGGCTTTCAATACCTGCTCCCGGTTGGCATCTCTTTCTTCACCTTCCAGTCACTGAGCTACACGATCGATTTCTATCTGGGCAACGTGCATCGGGAGCGCAACTTCCTCCGTTTTGCCACGTTCGTGTGCTTCTTCCCGCA
>PLZQ01000086.1:10205-29030 GCA_003152225.1 Limisphaerales bacterium
ATTCTGGCAACGGTTGCGTTCGGCTGGCAGATATTCTTCGACTTCAGCGGCTACACCGACATGGCCCGCGGCGTCGCGAAGCTAATGGGCTTCAACCTGATCTTGAACTTCAACAATCCGTACCTCTCAACCGGCCTGGGCGAGTTCTGGTCGCGTTGGCACATCAGTCTCTCCAGTTGGTTCCGGGACTATGTGTACATTCCTCTGGGAGGCAACCGGAACGGGAGCTTTGAGACGTATCGGAATCTCTTTATCACGTTCTTCATCTCCGGCATCTGGCACGGCGCGGCCTGGACGTTTGTGATTTGGGGCGTCCTGCATGGGCTGGGCGTGCTGATCACGCGCGAACTGGAGCGGTCTGCCGTTTACCGCGAGCGAGTGCCGAAGATGGTCAAGCAGGCGGGGGTGTTCCTGTTCGTTTCCTTCACCTGGATCTTCTTCCGCGCGGAATCGCTGAGTGATGCCTTGCTGATCGTGCGGCGGACCTTCACCGCGGCCTGGCAGAATCCTTACATCCCTGCGTTGATGCTTGGGCTGGTGGCCATCGTATGGATGTACGAATTGCTGTATGAATCGAGATTTCGGGAGCTTCTCAAGAGCAGTTTCGTCCGTGTCGGCGGCGCAGTATGCATGGTGCTCTACCTGTGCCTGTGTTCGTCCGGAGGAGGGGCGTTCATCTACTTCCAATTCTGATATGGAAACCCCGTCACTCGCGGCCAAACCTCCCGTTGTCCCACCGGCTCCGGCGGGCAAGGAGGTGCCATTCGGCGTGAACGAGGTGCGGCTGAGCGCACGGCAGTGGCTCGCCACATTCGTCATCCTCGCGCTGGTTGCGTTGCTGACGCCCCGGGTTTGGAAACGCATCCAACGTTTCGATGCCGGGCCCGATTACCGGATGCCCTACGAACTCAGCAAAGACTACTGGCTTTACGAGCAGCGACTGGACCAGGTTGCCAAACCTGGCGCGATCGTTGTATTGGGCGACTCCGTTGTCTGGGGTGAATACGTGTTGCCGAACGGCACTTTGTCCCATTTCCTGAATCAGCAGGCGGGCCAGCCGGATCGATTCATCAACGGGGGCATTAACGGGTTGTTCCCGCTCGCGGAGGAGGGCCTGATCGACTACTACAGCGGGCCGCTCCGCCACCAGAAAGTGATCGTGCACTACAACCTGCTCTGGATGACGAGCCCGAAGGCTGACCTCAGCACAGAAAAGGAAGAACCGTTCAACCATTCCCGCCTCGTCCCGCAGTTTTCTCCGCGGATCCGCTGCTACAAGGCGGATGCCAACGAGCGCCTGAGCACGCTCGTGCAGCGGGAGGTCGGTTTCTTGCAGTGGGTTGGGCATTTGCAGAACGCCTATTTCGGTCAAAAGAGCATCCTGAGTTGGACCCTCGAAGATGATGGCGGCAATCCGCCGCGTTACCCAAACGCTTACCGGAACCCGCTGGCGCAAATCTCGCTGACCATTCCTTCCCCCCCGACAGACGACCCCCAGCGCGGGCCAAAGAGTCCGCGGCACAAAGCCTGGTCAACCGACGGCCAAGGCTCGACCCGCTTTGAATGGGTGGATCTCGACGCATCTCTTCAGTGGCAGGCCTTCCAGCGCATGATCCGCCAACTGCGAAGCCGAGGGAACGACGTGCTGGTCCTGCTTGGGCCGTTCAACGAGCACCTCATGGCGGAGGATAACCGGCCGGCGTACAAGAAACTCAGGGACGGTATCGCGGCCTGGCTGGCGCAAAACCAGATCCCTGTGGTAGTGCCTGAGATATTGCCCAGCGAGCTGTATGCGGATGCCAGCCATCCGCTAACGGAGGGATACGAACTGCTGGCCAAGCGCATTTACGCCGCTGAAAGCTTCCGGAGCTGGCTGGAGGGGTTGCCCGCTAAACACACTAAATACGCTAAACAATAAGGTCCGGCCGAGGCGCCGAAGGCGTGTTCCGCTTACTATTTCTTTCCTGAGAGATCTGTGTTCATCTATGTCCATCTGTGGTTACATTATTCAGAATGGCTCTAATGATATTTACTGAGAAAAGGACCCGTGTCCGTCGGCTTCGTGGATTCCCGGCATTGGCGGCGGCGGGAATCCTGATGGCGGGTATGCTGTTCATCAACCCTGTCTCGGCAGCAGAGCAGAATCTGCTGAAGAATCCCGGCTTCGAAGACGCGACCTCGGGCGCGGACACTCTTCCGAACTGGGCTACCAGTGCCGAAAGCATGGGCAAAGCTACGTTCACTGATAAGGCGGCTCACGCTGGCCAACAAAGCGTCGCCATCCCCGCCCACAGCGCCATTGAGCAGAAGATCAACTCAGCCTCTCCCGGCGCATATGTGGCCCGGTGCTGGGTCAAGTCCGGAGCCGAGCAACCGGTCACCCTGCTGCTCCAGGATACCGGCCGGCCCTGGGCCGCGTACACCTGCGCCGAAATCAAGGTGCCCCGCGACCAATGGGTGCAGATCGAGGCTTTCTGCGCCCTGGACCGGGCTGGCAGCCTGACTCTCACACTCGGCGGCATGTCGAAGGAATTCCGGTTCTATCATGGCATAGCCGGGGAAATGGGAGCGTCGATTATGGCCGACGACTTCGAGCTGATCCGTTACGAGCCTAAGCCGCCCGCTGGGCTCGCTCCACTGGCGGTGTGGGATGCGAAGAAAGAACTGCCTCCCATTTTCGATTGGTCCGACAAAGACCAGTGGTCCCGGGTTGAGGACCCAACACATACTTTTGCCGGAACTCCTGTTCTCCTGGGCCGGCATCTGGCGGGCACTGTGCGCAAGAATGACGGTGGGCTAGTGATCTCCGCGCTGCAAGCAGGCGGGCTCAAGCCGCGATGCGTCGTCGTTCCCTCCGTGCCCCTCCCGGCACCCAAATGCACGCTGGTTCAGGCGAACGGTCGGACGGGCATTCGCGTCAGCTCAGAGGCGGGAGACCGCTTTTACACCGCCTGGTTCGCACCCAATGGTTTGATCAGTGTGGAAGCGAATCAGATACCGCAGTTTCAGGTGCGGGAATGTCGGTTGCGCTATGGCCTGCTGCCTTCTTTCGCCGGAACAGACCTCTGCTACTCCCCTTCTAAACTGCCAGGCGGGAAAGAAATCAGCATCCCATCCACGCAGTGGTTTGTGGGGTTGGTGGACGGCAACGACAGCATGCTCGTCGCCGTTTGGGAAGCAGACTCGCAGGCGGTGACACTGGGCCTGTCAGGCGAAGGGGAGCATCGCCTGATTGATTCGCTGTCGATTGTTACGGAGAAGAACGGCTTCTCGCTCTCATTTGTCGAGCACGCCGGCCTCTGGCACCAGGAAGCGCTGAAGGAAGATTGGCTCGGAGAATACGTCCCGGTCGGATGGGAGCGCCCGTTCCCGGCCCGCTGGATGAGTCACTTCTTCGTGACTCCGGGAGGCCAACCGTCGTTTCGCAAGCCGTGGATGGACTATTCGTTCCCAATTGCGGATGCCAAGACGAGGATATGGGGCGTCTGGTTCGAGGATTGGAACCATTATCCCTTCTTTTTTGATGGGCCGCGTACCGTATTCCATTTCGAGAAGACGTTCATCCCCAACGGTGAAGCGCTGATCTACTTCCTGCAACCGGCGGCGGCCGATCTCTATTCGCCCTGCGAGATTGTCGAGCAGGCTTTGGGTCAGGAAAAGGCTGCAGCCTTGTTCGATTTCGACGCCAACCGGCTTAGAAGACTGAAATACTCCACCCCCGGCCAGTTCCTTTACGACCGTCCTGTTTGCGCCACGACGACCCGCCTTTCGAAGATCAGGCAGGCGGAAAAGCCGACGGTCGGGGTGGACCTGGCGACCCACCTTTATGAATTCGTCCGCGAGATTCGGGGCCGCATCGATCAGTACGTGGCCTTCTTCGGCCAGGTTCAAGGCTACCTTGCGAGCGAAAAGACCGCGCATCCGGAGCTGCGGGATTATCTCACCGAACTGGAAGGCATGGTCGCCGAGGCTCAATCCAAGTCCAAGGAGATCTATGCGACGCCGCTTTCGTCCGTGCAGAAGAAGACCGAGGCCATGAAAAAGGTTTTGCAGGAAGGCAGGGGCGACGGTTTCGAGTGCGGCGACCTCGACGTGAGGGGCACCGCCGGCTCGCAGGATGACCTTTGTCGCCACTACAACCGGGTGGTAATGAGGATGGCGCAGACGGCCGCGTTGAAATGCGGCGACTCCCCTGCTAAGGCGGTTATCGCCAAACACATCTGGGATCAATCGCGCGCAGTCCTACGGGAGCCAACCCGTTGGGAATCGCGGCGCACATTATACTTCTTTGAGCCGTAATCTTGCACTTCTTCCTGCTATGCCCCACCAAATGTGCGCACGCATCAGTTCCCTTCAGCCCCGCCACTCCAAGCCAGCCCGCAGTCTGGGGGTGGCGCGCAGGCCGCCTGCAAGCAGCTTGTTGTTCGCTAGGGCTTCGCTAGGGCTTCGCTATGGTTTCGCTATGGTTTCCTTGGATTTGGCTGGCCCCCCCGCCACTTCGGCTCCTCATTGCCACGGTGCGCGCTGCACTGCGCACCCAAAGGCCCTACGATATAGAGACACTGCCGAGCGGGAAAAGGTTACAGCGGTCTTGCGGCTCGAATCCCCCATTAACTTGCCGCGGGGCTGCAATTCAAATCGCCTCCCGGCCGGGCACGAACTTTTCAAATGAAGCGGGAACTATTCGTCAGCGGTCTAATGGTGGTAATCCTGGTGGGATGCGGTCGGCAAGCCGAGGAGTCGCGGCCAGGCGGGATTCAAGTGACCAAGACTCGGTGCGGCATGGACATGGTTTCCATCCCCGCCGGCCAATTCACCATGGGGGTAAGCGAAGGCCCTATCGACGCGAAGCCGGCGCATGAAGTCAAAGTGGACGGCTTTCTCATGGACCAGGACGAGATCACGCAGGAAGTTTACGAGAGCGTCACTGGCAAGAATCCCGCCCGGCGCAAGAATCCCAAGAACCCCGTAGAGCAGGTGACCTGGACGGCCGCAGTAAAGTTCTGCAACGCGCGGTCGGCGCAGGAGGGCCTGACGCCTTCCTACAACACGAACACATGGGAGTGCGATTTCTCGGCCAACGGTTACCGGCTGCCCACCGAGGCGGAGTGGGAGTATGCCTGCCGGGCGGGCACCCAAAGCCGGTTCTATTTTGGCGAGAATGCCGAAGAGCTGAAATCGTTCGGGTGGTTCGAGGGCAATTCGAAGGCCAAGCCACACCCAGTCGGACAGCGGAAGCCAAATGCCTGGGGACTCTATGACATGGCTGGCAATGTTTGGGAATGGTGTCACGACTTCTACGGGTCCAAGTATTTCCGGGACAGTCCGCGAGATAATCCTCACGGCCCGAAGGAAGGCGAAAAGCGGGTATTGAGAGGCGGTGCGTGGTCGAGCAGCGCGGACAGTTGCACATCCTGGGTGCGAAACTGCGACGAGGCGGGGCTGACTGACGTGTGTTTGACCATGGATTCAAACGGTTTCCGCTGCGTGCGCAGGAAATGATCGGCCTGAACAGAGTCCATGGCCGACCATCCGCGGGGCCGCCCCACCGAGCCGCAACAACCTTTCGCACACAAGCGGTCGCACCAAGACTCGACATGCCCTAACATGGTTCCATGGCACCTGATCAAGAATTGAAGAGAAAGCCACGAGGGGCCTCAGTGACGTGGCTGCGGAGTTGCCTGGTTCTAATGGTGGTCTTGGTGGGATTGGCGTGGCCCGGGTACGCGGCCGCAGGTGCTCCAGGCCGCTTGAAGACGGGGTTTCTCTATGGCGACATCTACCTGAAGCACGAGACCGGGTCGGGTCACCCGGAGAGGCCGGAGCGCCTGACAGCCATCGTGGCTCGGTTGAAGCAGAACGGGTTGCTGAATGAACTCGTCGCCCTGAAGCCGGTCCCGGCTTCGACGGATTGGCTTCGCACGGTGCACACCCAGGAATACATCGAGCGGGTCAGGAAGGATTGCCAAGGTGGTTCCGGCTATGTCGATTCGCCGGATTCACCCGCCTCGGCTGACTCGTACCAGGTAGCGTTGAACGCGGTGGGTGGGGTGCAGTCGGCTATCGACGCTGTGATGGAGGGAAAGATACAGAACGCCTTTTGCGCGATTCGCCCGCCGGGCCATCATGCGCTGAAAGACAAGGCGATGGGTTTTTGTCTGTTCAACAACGTAGCCATTGCCGCGAAATACATCCAGCAGAAGCACAAGCTGGCCAAGGTGCTGATCGTGGACTGGGACGTGCACCATGGCAACGGAACGCAGGCGATTTTCGACGAGGACCCCACGGTCTTCTATTTCTCGGTCCATCAATCGCCTTTCTATCCCGGAACTGGCAGCGCGGAGGATAAGGGGGTGGGCAAGGGCCTCGGATCGAAATTCAATGTGCCGCTCCCGGCCGGTTGTGGCGACGCCGATTACAGGAAGGCATTTGAGGAACGATTGAAGCCAGCAGCCGCGGCCTTCAAGCCGGATTTCGTGCTCATCTCGGCGGGATTCGATGCCGCTAATGGCGATACGCTGGGCGGGATGAAGGTGACTCCCCAGGGCTATGCGGAGCTGACCCGGATCGTCAAGGGAATCGCCGAGGCGTCTTGTCATGGCCGGTTGGTCTCGATGCTTGAGGGAGGCTACAACACGGAAGCGCTGGCAGCATCCGTCGAAGCGCATGTGCGTGTCTTGATGGGCAGCGCGGCGCAATAGCCAACACGCCCCGAATACGCAGTTAGGCACAGTTTTAAGCACAGTTCCTCCCCAAATGGCTGCGTGCCATCTTTGCTTTCTGGATGAGTTGAACGATCGCCTTGACCCCCGCGAGGTCCAAGAAGGGTAGCGAGCGCGGCCAACCAAATGTGCCGGGCGTACGAGTGTGTCGTTGATGGGTCGGCGAAGTTCCGCCAGGCGCTCGGCAGTGGTAGGAGGGGGTGCCGGCGGGTAACCGCCGGCACTACCCGGCAACTCGGAACTAAGGCGCAGTTTCGGTTGGGTTGGGGGTATATAAAGCAGAGCGCCAGCCAAATCGAGATCTATTGGCCGAACCTTGCGAGCCGGACATCCTTGAACCATGCCTGGTCGGAATCTTCGGCCTGCCCGGCGGCGTGGAGCATGACAATCAAGTCAGCGGCGCCTTCCGGAACCCGCACCGATCCGGCCAGTTCCTGCCATTCGCCAGGCTTGGGGTCGGCAAGAGCCAGCCTCACGTTGGCATCGTTCCGGGTCCACTTGCCGGCAGCGCTCTTCCATCCGATCCGCAAAGTGACCACGCCATGGCCGGTTTGCCGGGCCTTGGCAGCGAGGGCGTAGCGCTCGCCAGGCTGGACTTTGAGGTTTTGGCCGAAACAGCCATCGGACACTCTGGTTAATCGGACCGCGCTTATGGACTGCTCGCAGGTAAACCTGCCCGTGGGTTGCTTTTCATCCTGCCACACCCACCAGTTAGCCGGAGTGCCGTCAGCGGCATTGGAGAGGTCGCCGTTAAGAAGGAGGTTCGTTCCGGCAGATGCCAACAGGCGGCGCGCGGCCCCGGCTGGGTCCTTGGCCCGCAGCAAGGCCAGGTCGATACCCGGCAGCGCCTCCGTCCAGTTCGTGGCCGGCTGGCGGCCACCAGGCGGCACCGGCCACCAGCGATACTTCTCTCCGTAAATCCAGAGATACTCGTCTGCCGCGCGAACAGCGGCATCCAGGTTGGCCTCAAGCCGATTGACCCGCGGCTCACCTTCCCGGCCGAGGTAGTACGACGAACCAGGCGGGTTTACGTAGGCATCCAGGTAGAACCCGAAACTCGCCTGCACTTGCGCACGGTATTTTGCCCGGTTCGCCGGGGTTACGAATGCCTGGCAGTCGTTCTTTACGCGGAGCGCCCCGGCCTGAAATTGGGCCTCCCCGTCCCAGCGGTACGCGGCTTCCTGCCCATCCACGAGTTTCACTGTAGCCGGCGCGGAATCCAGCCAGCCGTCCACGAACGCAACCAGCAAACCGTGCTGCTCGGATTCCAGGCCTGCGAGGCTGCCGCCAGGGTCGAAAGCCCGCAGGTTGACGGAGAGGAGCCAGTACCCGAACAGCGTGATGTCAGGATATTCGGCGGCCATGGCGCGCATGGTTTCCTGTCCACGCTGGCGGACCTTCGCAAAGTATTCCGCGAAGGTGCGTTGGCCGCGATTTGGTTGCGTGGAATACTGCCATGCTTTCTTCGTCGGGCTGTAGTGTTCCGGGTCAAAGAGAATGCCCCGCAGCCCACCCGCTTTGGCTACCCGCGCCATGATTCTGAACTTCTCGGCGATGACGGCCCAACCGGAGTCGTTGAACCAGTCCACGGAGGCGGGCAGGCTCCATAATATCACGAAGTTGTCGGTCACCTGGGCCGATCGGGTCGCCTTGAGGTCGGCGAGTGAGCTGGCGAACATGGCTTCATTCCAAGGCTCGGCACTAAAGAGATTGTCGTAGCTCGAGAAGGATGTGCCGTCGTTTCTTTTGCCTGGCACTGTGAGGATGACGCCATCAAAGGGATACTTCTCGAATTCCTTTATATCGCGGCGGAACTGCGCCGCATCCGGCTGATCCCAACCGGACATAATGAGCTTCTTGCGCGGCAGTGGGGCATTGTCCGCAGCAAGGCTTGACCAAGCAATGAGGAGCAGCGCGGTGCCCACGACGAAGAGAGCGCAGGGCCATTTCATAGGGACGAATGTGCATCTATCCCCGCAGCCTGTAAAGCCGGCCATTGGAACGCCAACTCGTGCGGCCTTGTGAAGACCGGGAGTTGAATCCCGCCCGCCGGTCCCCAGATGGAATTCAGCTTTACATCTGTGTCGTAGTGAGCCAAATTGCGCCCATTAGCGTTGTTTGCCATCGACTGGAATCGCAACGCTTTCGAGCGGGACGAAAAGGCACCAAGAGCACATTGTAAACACAAAGGAAGATCTAGACGTGAAACAAGCCCTCATCCTCGGATTAATCGGTCTGGTGGCCGGCACGCTGTACGCAACGGACTCTGGCCTCCAGGACAAAATCATTAGCGCCACCAAGCAACTGGGAGGTAAATCCAACTACAGTTGGTGCACCACCACGGTCGAGATCAAGGACGCCGGTTCAACCAAGCTGGAGGTGCCTGCGGAAGCAAAGCAGAAGATGAGCTGACCGGCATCTGCCGCCTCATCTTCCGGCGCTGATGAGGCGAGCCTCATCGGCTGAAAACCGAACTCGCGACGTCCGATCATGGCAATGCCTTCCTTCCTCAGTCGTCATAAGGTTCTTAGGTCCATTCTGCTGAGTGCACTGGCTTTGGTTCTGCTACTGGCACTATGGATCGGTTACCGTTCGATCGGGCCGTACCGCTCTTATCGGGCAGACATGATGAAGCCCGCGCCGGGGCAGGGCGGGCAGCCGGGGGCGCTGGAGGTGGGGGTAGCCAAGCGTGACATCACGCCCTTGATGGATACGTACGACACTTGGGTGGATGCCGACAATAACGGCAAGTTCGAGCCTGCCAAGGGTGACACTTACACCGACAAGAATGGCAACGGGACGTTTGATCTTGTTTGGATAGCGGGGTTCAGCAACAACCGCCCAGCCAAAGGTGTCCACGACCGGCTCTGGGCGCGCGCCATCGCCTTCCGCAACAACGGCGTCACGGTCGTGATGGTGTCGCTGGACAGCATAGGCATCTTCCACGAGAAGTTCATTGAGGTGAGGAAAATGATCGATCCATCGCTGGGCATCGATCACGTGATGTTCTCCTCTTTGCACGACCACGAGGCGCCGGACACCGTGGGGATCTGGAGTTATTCAGTTATCCGCCCGCGCTTCGACCGCAAATACATGGAGTTGGTGCAGCGGTCGTGCAAAGAGGCTGTAGAGGAAGCGGCGAGGAATCTCCAGCCGGCGGACACAATCCTGGCGCAGGTGACTGCGGGACCCGACGGCTACGTGGACGACAGCCGCAAACCGATCGTTTATGACAACGTGATCCGATGCGCCCGTTTTGTGAAGAAAGGGACCGACGACACCATCGCGACGATGGTGGAGTGGGGCTGCCACCCTGAAACGCTAGGGGGCGCCAATTCACTGCTGACTTCCGACTTCAGCGGCTATTGGCGTGACGCGGTGGAGAACGGTGTGCCCGATCCCAATGGCGTGAAGGGGCTGGGGGGAATATGCATTTATTTCCAGGGCTTGCTGGGCGGCCTGATGACGCAGCTCCACACCACAGTCCCTCACCGTAACGGCGTGGACAAATTCAAGGATGCCAGCTTCGAGAAGGCCCAAGCACTGGGGGAGAACCTTGCCATCTTAACGGTCAATGCGTTGCGCGGGGATAAGGCCTGGCACCCTGCCGACACCCGGGTCGCCATTGCTGCCAAGACCATCTTCGTGCCCATGCCCGGCCTCTTCGGATGCGGCGTCTTCCTGGGGTTGGTCCATCCGGGCTGGTATTGGGGAAAGGGCAAGACCGAGTTGGACGTAATCCGGATCGGCGACCTGGAGATTCTAACCATCCCCGGCGAGATGTATCCGGAGATTGCCGAGGGCGGCATCGAGTCTCCTGAGGGAGCGGACTATCCGAGCCCACCTATCGAAGTGCCTCCATTGCGTTCCCAGATGAAGGGCAGGCTGAACATGATGGTAGGGCTGGCCAATGACGAACTGGGCTATATTATTCCCAAGAGCCAGTGGGACAAGCAACCGCCCTACGCCTACGGCCGGACCAAGTCACCTCAGTACGGTGAGGAAAACTCCCCCGGCCCCGATGTCGCGCCGACCATTCACCGCGAAGCACTGGCCCTGCTGAAGCAGTTTCATGGCGCGCAGTGACTAACGACTCGCCAGCGGAAGGCGATAGCAGGCGGCCTCCTTGTCGTTCCGCACCAATAGATACTGGCCGGCGAGCGCGGGCGGGTTCCAGGTTTTCCCCTTGAGAGCTGAAAAGTGTGTCAGCTCCCGGGGTTCCTGTGGATTGGGGTCCAATAGCAGGACTTCACCCGACTCGGCGGTGAGCAGCAGCACATCCCCCACCAGGATTTCCTGACCGTGACCGTAGCGGCCTTCCTTCCATTTCAACTCGCCGCTTGAGGCGTCGAGGCAAACCATTATCCCATCGTCGAGGCCGTAGATATAGCCGTCGCGATAGATGAGGTTGGTGAACTTGGCTTTGAGCCGGTTCGACTTCCAGATGCGGGTGGCAGCGAATTGCCCGGCGGAATCTCTTTGAATCTTCAGGAGTTCACTGCCCACGCCGTAGCCGCTTGATACCAGCAGACGGTCGTCGGGGATCACGATTGGCATCGAGACGTGGGGATGTCCGCCGGGCCAGTGATATTTCCAGAGGTTGGTGCCAGTAGCCGGGTCGTGGGCGGAAACCCCGCCGGAGTTGAAGATTAGAATCTGGTCCACGCCGGCCAGGGTGACCAGGCAAGGCGAGCTGTATCCAGCCCCGTCGGTGCCCGAGCCCCAAACAAAGTCGCCCGTTGCCGCGCGGTAAGCGACCAACGAGCGGTTATCCCGCCCGCCCGCGCTGACCACGACGAGGTCGTCCGCAATTAGCGGGGAGCAACTCACGCCCCATTCATCAACCTTGGCTTGATTATCCCGCATGATGTCCTTTGACCAAAGGAGCTTTCCTGTTTCCCAATCCAGGCAGTTCAGGATGCCGGTTGAGCCCAGGGCATACACGCGTTGGCCGGCGACCGTGGGAGTGGCGCGCGGACCTTCGCCGGCGAGCGGGGATTGGAAATGAGCCGGGTAAGCATAGGACCAAATCGGTGCGCCGCAGAGCAGGTCGTAACAAATCACGGCTTCATTCTCTCCGCGCTGTTCCTGGGTTATGGCACGGCTGCCGGCTACGGCGAAACCGGACCATCCGGGTCCGACCGCATGGAGCCAGAGGCGCTGCGGCGCTTGCGCTTTCCAGTCACGCGCTAACCGCGGCTGCTCGACCATGCTGTTTCGATGTGGACCAAGGAATTGAGGGTAGTCATTGGTGAATTCATTCAAACTGGCCGCGACGGGGCTCAATACTGGTTTGGTTCGCTCGTCGAGCGAGGCCAAGGATGGGGGTTCCCAGCGCCACTGGAAGACCGGCACCAGATCGCCGGTAACGCCGTGGAACCGGAATAAAGCCATGACCAAAAGAATGAGGCCGAGCACTCCGCCAAACACCCCAAGCCGGACCCGCCACCGCAATCTCGACAGGAAGAGACACCAGAGGAGGAGCAGGAACAAAGTGAAAACCCCGATGATGGCCGTGGCGATGTTCCGGTCCTGACGCTGCCGCCCATAGGATTGCCACACCCAAATAACCGCACCTGCCGCCAACACTAGAATAACGGCAACCGGCCACCAGCGGATGCGGCGCCGGAGCCCGAGATTGGCGGATTGGTCCATTTTCTGGTCTGAAGAGTGGGTCATGTAATGCTGTCCGGCTACAGTAGCAGGTTATGCAGATGTCGGCGACGCAAATAGTGAGGGGGGAGATGGGGAGGAAAAGGGTAAAAATTGTTGTTGACAAGGCTCACGCCCCATTAGAATATATGGGCGTCATTGTTAACCGTTGTGTTAAGACATGACTTATTACCTCTGGTTGTTCACTATGGTCGCATAACAAAATAAGGCTGGAAATATGAGAAACCCATCCCATGAATCACGCGTTTGCGCTACCGAGTATCGTCCCGGTCCTGCCCACAAGAAGACATGGCTTGCCGTCCTTCTTGGCTTGGCTACCGTATCCGGCCTTCAGGCCACGGTGCTGGACAATTTCAACGGTCCAAAGACCGGATGGACGGACACACTGAATGGCGGCACGATCGTCCAGTCGGGCGGCCAGTTCACAGTCACCACCGCCAACCCCGGCGGGTCGCTGACATATAGCCTCAAGACCTCAACTTCATTCGCCATTGTGGTCGGCGACACCCTAGAGCTTCGCGCCGATGTGGGCGCTGTCAGCCCCGGCAATCCTGCCCTCAACCCAATGTCTGTCCTGGGCTGGGTGCCGAACGGAGGCACGCTCCAAGCCAACGGTTACGCTCTGTATGTTGGCTCAACGAGCGTGATAATCAAGAAGGGGGCCTCGGTGCTTTATTCAACGACCTCCCCCGGTATCGCTCAGCGAGCCTACACGAACTCGAACATTACCTTGGTATTGCGCCTGACGCCGTCCAGTTCCAGTATTATGGTGGATGCCCGGGTCTATCTGCAAACGGGATCAGTCATAGGACAGGATTACACCTGTCTCGTCGAATACACCGCCACTGACCCCTCGGGCACTATCGGCACTTCCGGTTACGCAGCGTTGGGTGCTTTGAACCAGGCCTCTGCTTCCGGAGCTTCGGTTGCGTTCGCCAATCTCCAGTATTTTGTCCTCCAAAACTCAATCCTGGATGATTTCAGCGTGAACAACGGTTTGAGCGGCTGGACAACTTTCGCCAAAGCTTCCGCAGTTCCGGGGATTACCAGTGCGGTTACGGAACACGCCTCGTCGGGTGGAAATCCCGGCTATGTTGATGTTCTCGCGGGCTTGGCTAGCCAAGGTGGCTTTGCCGGCGCATATTACGCGGCTCAGACCTTCAAAGTGGTTGACGGAAGCCGGCTCGAGTTCAGCATCGACTTCGACAACCCTGGCAACACAGAATTAAACGGAGGTGGCGGCAGTTACGCGGCTTTGGGCTACCTCCCTGTTCCCGCTCCTGCAGCGATTTATAGCCTCAGCTCATACCATATTTCGCATGACATCCTCAATGGGGACTACTTGGTCGCGGGCAAGAATTACGATGGATGGTGGACGGCCATGCAGAGCAGTCCTGTCTATGCCACCCCGTCGGGAGCACCATTGCCGGGTGGGTATGATCCGGCGGGGTTGCCTGTGACGAACTTGCGGTATAGAGTCATCATGACCGGTGAGGGGACTAACGAGCGGATCGAGGCCAGACTGGAGGATAACAGCTTGGACGTGAACGATCCCAATCATGTTGTTTTTCAAAATGTTATGGTGGATACACCGGCCTCGGATTTCACCGGCGACGGTGCTACGTTAGGCAGCCCCGCCCCTTACCTGAATTACAACGGCGCCTTTGTCATGCTCGCTTTTGACTCGGGTCCCGTCTATGCGGCCCACGCGATCTTCAGAAACGCCCAAGTCAGCCAAAGCATCGGGGGCGCTAGTCCCCCGGCCGTGCTGAATCTCTCTCCCCTCGACGGCACGAATTATGTGCCCAGCTCCAGCTCGGTTTCCTTTGAGGTGCGAGATGCCGTGGGTACTCCGGCGACCAGCATCTCGTTAACACTCAATGGGGTCACCTACAGAAGCGGTTCGCCGGGAATTGTCATCACAGGCACTGCCAAGGATCAGCTCTTTACACTGACAGGCGCCCTGGCCGACGACATGAACTACGTGGGACTGATTCAGGCGACGAATAGCCAGGGGCTCACGGCAACTCCTACGCCGATCCGTTTCGACACCTTCAAGAACGCTTATATCGTGGAGCTCGAAGAGTTCAATTACAGCCCGGATGGCGGCGCGACTGGGGGTTCATTCCTCGATAACCCGAAAGTAATCACAGATGACTATCTCAATAGCCCGGGCATTACCGATCCGCTGGCTTACAATGGCAACGGTGGCCTGCCGGGGGTCGATTACCATAACAATCGCGACGCCAGCGACATCTATGGTGTCGGCTACGGTTCACAAGACGTCGATCATGTGTTCCGCTGGAACGACGCGGTAAGAACAACCTATTCCTCCGACTATGTGCGCGCCAAATACGCGAGCCTCGGCGGGATCCCCAGCGGGTACTTCGAAGTAGATGTCGAGGATATCCACGACGGCGATTGGCAGAATTATACCCACACCTACCCGGCGGGCACCTACGCCGTTTACCTCCGAGAAGAGCAGTACTTACTGAATCAATCGATCGTGACTCTGGAACGGGTCACCAGTGATAGAACCCAACCCAGCCAAACCACCGCAGTTTTGGGATCCTTCCTGGGCTCGCCCAACGGTAGCGGTCCGCATTTCAACGTTCCCCTCACGGATGCTGCCGGTAACCTCGTCATTGTCCGTTTCTCCGGCGGGGTTGACACGCTGAGAGTGAATAATCGCGTTACGGGAAACGCGAGCACCACAACGGGGTTCATGCTGGAGAACTATTTGGTTTTGGCGCCGGTGCCGAACCCGGGCACACTGCGGCCAATCGTGTCCGCCGTTTCTCCATTGCCGGGGCAACAGGTAAGCAGTTCGTCGCCTGCCACTTATGCCACCATCGTCAACCGCGATACGACTGTTGAGACCACGTCCATCCAACTGAAGATCAATGGCGCCGCGGTACCCTTCACCGTGACGCCAAACTCGGGTGGCGCTGAACTGGACTGGTCCCTTAGCGTCTTGCCGCCAGCGCCCGTGTTCACCAACACGCTGATTTTCAAAGATAGCGCCGCTGTGTGGCAGACCAACAGTTGGACGTATAGCTACCCGTTTTTGTCGGCGGCCAACAGCCTGCCTGTCGGCGGCCTGTCCGCGCGCGGGTTCCAAACCCGGATGGCGTGGAGCGGCCAGAATGGCGAGGCGAATATGGACAACAGCTTGTCGCGGGCTTTGCAGCAGTTGGCAATTCCACCGCAGGTTCAGGTGGATCTGGTTGCCACAAGTATTGTTGCGGAATTGAATTGGAACATTACCGGCACCCCAAACAACGTCCCCGGCTTGTGCGGCACCTTCGCCCAACCGAACAACATCGCCGTGGAATCGCTGGCTTACCTCCATTTGACCGCCGGCGCTCACCGGTTCCGTGTCAACAGCGACGACCGGGCAGGCTTCTATTCCGGCACAACTCCCTGGGACACGAGTGCGGCGGCAATCTTCGAGTCGCCCGATAATACCGCTAATCAGACGTTCGACTTTGTCGTAGGGGCCGACGGGCTCTATCCGTTCCGTTCCATTTGGGAGCAGACCGGTGGCGGCGCGGTCTTGCAGCTCTTGGCGGTGGATCTAGCCGGCGTCAATGCGGATGCGGTGGTTGGCGATCCGGGCGAGCCGCCAGGTGCCGTGGATGTTTATTATCCCATTGTTTGCGCGTCGTCGTCGGCGGTCACGGGCCCGTATGCGTTTGATCCGACGGCAACCGCCACCACCATGACTCTGACTACATCCGACGTTACCGGCGACTGCGGTAGCGTCGTCAACCAAATGGTGTCCGGTGGCAGCGGCACCTTTACGGTCCCGATGCCTGGGTCCGCGCGGTTCTACCGCATCTCCGCGCCACGGCCTTCCACGATCACGCATGTCCAGCGGAATGGGTCAAACATCGTGATCACTTACACGCTGCACTAAAACGGCCCTGTCAAGAAGGTCGAACCAAACATGGTAGCCACGTATCAGGGCCAGTAAACTAGCGGTTTGACACACAACGGCTGGCCAGTACTCTGGCCAGCCGGTTCTAATACTAATACTATGAAACAAATCATCCTCATCACCGCCTTAATCGCGAGTCTCGCCGCCGCGCAGGCTCAGGAGCAACTATCACGTCAGGATTCGCTCAAGTACGCCTTTATCGTCAGCGCCGACCTGACGGAGATGCTTAAGACACCGATCCCGACAGATCCGGACGTGAAACGTCCGGTCGCCCTTCATGACGGCGACTACGGCGGCATGGTGCTGCCGGAGAGTAAACTCCGCGCTGAGGTGTTTTCCAAGGCGGGCAAGGAAGTGGCGCCCGTTGGGCAGCTCTGGTTGTTGAAGCTCGTTCCTATGAATGACGGCCAGGCTGTTCCGTCCAGCAAGCTCCGGATGGTTGAAGCGAGCAGCGAGGAAGGCCGTGCCACGGTGCCTTGCTGCGCGTTGGGCGTGCGCAAGGTCGCCGAGGGAGGGCTGGAACTGCTGGTCTTTGGGAAGGACAAGGAGCCGGTTCTCCACGCCCCCATGCAGACCATTTCTCGCCAGCAGGAAAACCCCATCGAGATGACCGCCGAGCGGAAGGATGATGGCGGCCTCATTACCTTGAGATTCCTGGGGAAGTACGAAGCGAGCTTCATGGTGACGGACCCCGACAAGAACTGAAGCGCTTTGCGCAGCCTGCATCTGCCCGTTCACCATACTTGGCCTGATTAGGGGAGAAATGTGGCAAGGCAGCACGCGAGGTTAGCCAATCCGCCGCGCAGGATGCTTTTGTGCCTGGGCTGCCTGCTCGGGCTCGTGTCGGCCCTTCCGGCACAGAATATTGGCAACCATCCGGCCGCCTATGATCAGCAGGGCGTCTTATTACCCTGGACGCCTTGGCGCGACGCCATCCAGCGTGAGGTCAACTGGTATCTGAACTGCCCCGTCGAGAACGGCTACCCGCGGTTCGTTTATACGACCTTCATGGACGGCAATTATCAGCCGATGGCAAAGAACGCGAGCTTCATACCTGCCATGCAGGACGGTATGGGGATCATTTCTTACCTGAAATACCATGCCTACCAAGGGAAGAAGGATCCCCGGGTGTTGCGCATCGCCCGCTATATGGGCGATTACCTCGTCAAAGAGGCCAACACTCCTGACGAGGGCAAGTACCCGCGCTTCATTCGCTCGACCGGCTGGCGGGCGAAGTTTCCGCAACCGGCTGACTGCGGCTCGCAGGACGACAAGCCTTACGAGATTGAGCCGGACAAGGGGGGCATCGCCGGCTATGCCCTGGTGCTGCTCTATGAGGAAACGAAGGATGATAAGTATCTGCAGCAGGCGCTCCAAAACGCGCGTGTGCTGGCGGCCAACCGGGTCGAAGGAACGGCCACCAATTCCCCCTGGCCTTTCCGCGTGGACTACCGCACCGGGGCGGGCCGCGGTGCGGTCTGCGGCAATACGGCTTTCAATCTACGGCTGTTCGACAAGCTGATCGCGCTCGGTCATCAGGAATTCCAGGCATCACGGGACAGCCTCTGGGCGTGGATTAAACATTTCCAGCTTCCCGACCTGGCGAAGGATGGGGCGCTCTGGGTCCAGTTCTTCGAAGACCACTCGGAGCCGGATAACCGCACCGCCTGGGCGCCGCTCAACCTCGCCCGCTACCTGCTAGAGCAGAAAGAAGCACTCGATGGCGATTGGCAGCAGGACGCGAAGCAACTGATCAACTTCACCAACCTCCGTTTTACCGGCATACGCAACGGCATCCCGATCTGCGGCGAGCAGACACATGATCGGGAACCCTGGGGAGGCATTCTGTCCACCTACGGCGCGGTGCTCGCGCTGTACACCAAAGCCACCGGCTCAAATGAATTCAAGGGCCTCGCTTACCAGGCTTTGAACTTCTGCCTGTACGCGGTCAACGACGACGGTTGTCCCGGCCAGCGCGCCACCGGCCCGAGCCGGGGCGGCTGGCAGGAAGATGCCCACACCGACAAACTGCACAATATCCTTGATGCCATCGCCGCGTTCCCCGAATGGGCTAATTGAGGTGCGGCTGCACCGATTGGCACGTTGTCAGAGCTTCTGCAGCTCGAAATGATGCGACTTGGGCTGGCGAGCGGTGTTAATTTGGGCCTCGGTCTCAGCGATCTGGCTGTCTTGTCGCGCCAACTCCGCGGCACGCTTGCTCTCGACTTCAGGCGATTGCGCCCAGCCAGGGAACTCGTAAAGCTGAACCGCTCGCCATCGTTGGTAGAACTGGTTGTTCTTTTGGAATACCAGGGCCAGCACTTCCTTGGCCTGTTTGGTGATCGGCCCGGCGCTGGTTGCCAGGTTCCAGCCTTTGGCCAGCTCTTCGCTATTGGCTTTCCCAACCGACTCGCCATCGATGCTCAACTCATAGGTTCCCGCCGGCAAGCCCGTGACCTGCAGCTCGTACCGATCCAGATCCTGGAGGAT
>PLZQ01000398.1 GCA_003152225.1 Limisphaerales bacterium
CTGGCGGTGCTGCCGGGCAAACGCTCGGATCAGGGTTTGGCCGGTCTGGTGGCGGAGCACGTCGGGGCCAACGAATTGGGGATCTTCGACAAAGGCTTCTACAAAGCCGAGCCGTTGCGGCGCATCCACCAGCGCGGCGGCTATTTCTTACTGCCTTGGCCGCGCTCGGTCAGTGTCTGGGAAAGCGCCGTCGGCCAGCGCCAACTCCTGGACGTGGCGGCTCAACTTCGCGCCACGACCGCGGAGGCCAGAGAATGGTCTCCAGTCGAATTGGGACAGGAGGTCGACGCCCGCTTGGGGCCGGTGCGCTTGCGGGCGTATCGGCTCTCGCCACAAAGCGCGGCCCGTTGCCGCGCCCATGTGCGCGAGAAGTGCCGCACCTATGGTCGCCAACCGACCGCCCAAGCGCTCGAATTGGCGGGGTGGCTGATTCTGTTGACCAATGCCCCCGCCCAACGGCTGCCGCTGGCAGCGGCGGCTTACCTTTATCGGGTGCGCTGGCAGGTGGAGTTGATTTTTAAACAATGGAAAAGTGTGCTGCGCCTCCAGGTCCTGCCCAGCACCAATGAGAATCGGGGGCAATGCGCGGTGTGGGCGCGGCTCTTGGCAGCCGTCTTAGGATTTGTCTGGCACCAGCACGCCGGGGCCGCCTGCCAGACCCTCCATCAGCGTGAGATCAGCTTCCTCAAACTGGCCAAACAGTTGCAACAACACGGCCAGATGTTGGTCCGCACACTCTTTTTGGACCGGGCAGGCTGGGAGCCCCTCTTGCGGGACCTCTGGAAAAAGGCGCTCAAACTCGCCCGCAAGGAACATCAAAAATCACGCCAGACCACCTGGGAAAACCTCTGCACACATTGGCTGGATTTGCTGCCGACCATTGGTGCGAATGTAAACAGCATGCCCTGAACCTAAATTGCCCCTGCGCCAACCATGCCCCGTTCTAACTCAGGTAAAATTGACAGCGATTGACAGGAATGTCCGCGCGCCGGTGCCGGTGTCGCGATACGCCCTCAGGTACAGCTTCAGCAGGAGGAGCGTCTCCCGCCAATTGGCGAAGATGACCTCAGGTGCCGTGCTGGGCTGAGCGGGGCTAGGCGGGCTGGCCTGGACATTTTCCATGGCTTTGTCTTTGCGAATATGACTTTGTCCCAAACATACGTTGAACTAAACCGCTTCGCGGTAGGAGTCGAGGTAGGAGTGCAAATCGCCGAGCGGCAGATTTTGGCGGCCTTACGCGACCAGCGCTTTTTCAATGTGGGCGAATTGAACGCGGCGATTAGCCCGCTGTTGACCAAGCTCAACGAGCAACCCTTTCAGAAGCTCGACGGTTCGCGTAACAGTTGGTTTGAGACGCTGGAGAAGGGCCGGCTTTTAGCGCTGCCCACCACGACCTTCGAGTTGGCCAACTGGTCCAAGGCCAAGGTCAGTATTGACTATCACGTGGCCGTGGAAAAGCACTTCTACAGCGCTCCCCATCAACTCATCCACCAGCAGCTCGACGTGCGGTTGACCGACCAAACGGTGGAACTCTTTCAGCACGGCAAACGCGTGGCGGCCCACCGGCGCAGCCAACTGCCAGGCCGCTTCACGACGCTGGAGGAACACCGGCCCAAGTCTCATCAAAGACACTTGGAATGGACTCCCAGCCGCATCCTGGAATGGGTCAAAACTATCGGCCCGGATTGTGTCAAAGTCGTGGAGAAAATCATGGCCGACCGGCCTCATCCCGAACAAGGCTTTCGCTACGCCTTGGGAATCATCCGCTTGGGCAAAGCCGTCGGCCATGACCGCCTAGAAGCCGCTTGCCGGCGCGCCCTGCGCTTTGGCACCTGTTCCTATGCCAGCCTCAAATCCATTCTCCAAAACAACCTCGAAACCCAGCCTCTGGAGCAGGAATTACCCCTGCCCAGCCCGGACCACGAAAATCTCCGGGGCGGTCACTACTACAGTTAAAACAACCAAAACCAACCTCATGCTTCTTACCCAAACACTAGAAAAACTTCGCGCCTTGCGCCTGGAGGGAATGGCCCAGGCCCTCGAAGAACAACGCCATCAAAACGACATCGTCTCCTTGGGCTTCGAAGACCGGTTGGCGCTCTTGGTCGAACGGCAGTGGCTATGGAAGGAAAATCGCGGCCTGGCCATCCGGTTGAAAAACGCCCAACTCAAAATCAGCGCCAGCCTGGAGGATCTGGATTACCGCAGCTCGCGTGGCCTGAAGCGGGCGCAGATCGACCAACTGCGCGCCTCTCCCTGGGTGAAGGAGCACCGCAACTGCCTCATCACCGGACCGACTGGTTCGGGCAAAACTTACCTGGCCTGCGCGGTGGGCGCGCAAGCTTGTCGTGAAGGTTACCGCACGCTCTACTTCTATGCGCCCAAATTTTTCCGGGCGCTGGAAACAGCTCGGGCCGACGGGAGCCTCTTGCCGTTGCTCAAGAAACTGGCCCGGGCTCCGCTGATCGTCGTGGATGATTTGGGCATCGCCAGTGTGCCGGGAAAATTATACCGCGAGTTCCTGGAGATGCTCGATGATCGCCAAGACCAGGGAGCCACACTCATTACCATCCAGTTCCCGGTCAACCAGTGGCACGAAGTCTTTGCCGATCCCACCGTGGCCGATGCCATCCTGGATCGGTTGGTCCACAACGCCTACCGGATCGAACTCAAAGGTGAATCGATGCGCAAAGGCAAAAACCCTCCTTCGGAAAATGCAGATTAAAGTTCGACAGTCACAGGCGCGCCTATTCGGGCGGGCGAGTGAGTCCGTTACGCGTAGCGACCGGCGGGAACGCGAACTGGAGTTCGAGAGTTCGTTCCCGCCGCTCACCGCCCGCCCGAATAGACGGCGCGACAACGCCCTGGGCTTAACGACCGAAGCATCGCCCCTCGGAGGGGCTCCGAATCAGCACGAAAGTGGTGGCAAAACCTTGACTCCTGTCGGACACCCCTTTATCACTCACTCAGAGCGTCGCTTCGCTCCGACAACTGTCCGACAAGCCCGGAATGGTGTCCGATATGGATTGGAACAGGTGTCCGCTTTCATCGGAATCCGCATCCAAAGCCAAAGAACGGCGGCGGCCTTCAGCCCTTGTCGTTACCCACTTCTTTTGGTGCTTGTTCTAGTTTCTCTGATTCGGTTTTAGTGTGCGTGGGTGTAGCCGCGGCGCGCCCTGCCGGTTCCTCACCGGTCGGTTTATGAGTTCAACCACTCTGCAACCGGCGCGAACGCTGCAACAGTCGTAGCGCCGGGCTCGTCCAAGTGCTTGGTCTTTACCTTTGCCAACGCGGTCCTGAAGTCAGCGCGGTGAGCCGAGTAAACCTCGTGTCCTCCGTTGCGGTCACCGGCTTGGCTGTTGGGCTGAGCCCTGCAACACCCGGCAAAGGTCCGCAGCGCGTTCACCAAACCGACAATCACCGACGACATGAAGGAATCCTTCACCCCCACGCCCGCGGTAACAAATATCTCACTGCAGCTTCCAGAGAGTGATATTATCCAGTTCGACGGGTGTGTTGCCATTCCACAAGGTTCGTACCTCTATGCCACCGCCCGGATGAGTAATCACCAGCGGAACATAAACGAACTTACCTTCGGGAAGTTCCTCGACAGTTATGTCCCGTTCTACGGTTACCGGTGTGCCCCCCGCGATGCAGGAATCCAGCTTCAGCGCTAGCCCTTCGCCCGGGCCGACACGCTTTATGCGATACAGGGCAACGTAATTGCCTGCAGCAAGAGGAATGTACGGTCCAAAGGTAAGGGGCCCCGCTTTATCCTGTCCCGGGATCGCTCCAAATGCCAGGCTGGAGAATGCATCTTTATCGGCAATATCATGCCCGGAGATATGCGAGAGGTAACGCGTCTCGAACTCGTTCACCAGGCGCAGCCTGCGCTCCGGCAGGGGTTGGGTGATTTCGGAAAGGGCGATCCTATCCACATGCATTTTATGTTGTGTTCGCTCGCCCTTAACAGTGACCGTCAACTGGATCTCTTCGCCTGTTGGCTTGCCGGTAATGGTGCGAGTGATCTGCTTTCCGGGGGGAAGGGTGTCCGGCCCCGGTTCCAGCACAACTCCCCGCAGCCCTGTTGATTCGATGGAGAAGGGGATCGCGGTCGGTGTGAGATTCTGTACGGCGACCGGTACAGTGATCGACTGCCCCTCTACCATGAATGCATGATCGGGAATGGAGATTAATTGTTTTCTGCCTTCCAGATCGGCTGTGTAAAGCTCCGCAAGGTGGTCGGGACGCACAAATGTGTAAGCCGGCCCCAACTTGTCCACGATCTCTTTGAGCATGGGCAGATCAAATCCCCAGTTCCATACAAAAAGGTGCATAAATGCGGGCCGAGTCCGGGGAGTTATTTCTCTGAACTCCTTTAGCACATGCGCCATCTGCTCCTCTCGCGTAGCCGGGTCCTGCCATCCGGTCAGCGCGTGGAACACAGGCACATTCCGCGCCACAGGGTAGACCGCCTGATCGTATCCTGAGACCTTGCGTCCATAATCCGGGAAGATCCCTTTGAGGGCTGGGATCTGTTCAGCATATCTCGATATCATCTCACGACCGGTCACGTTCATCGGCCAGATGAGCGTGTGGTCCATTTTGGCCATATATTCGCTGGTCTGCTCGAGAAACCCATCATAGATGGCCGTGCGGTCGGATTGACGATACCGGAGCCCGTAAGAATCGGGGTAGGTATAGCCTATCCCGGAGACCGCCGTCACGAAACAGTCGTTGCTGGTAGCGGTTGAGTAGTAGTATTCGGCGATGTCGGGCATCAGCATATTGGCCGAGGGGGACATGGTCCAGCCCAACGGCAACGTACCGCGTACACCGCTCTTCCAGATCTGCGGGAAATTGCCTACGGAGAGAACCGGCAGGTTATCGCCATCCGATATGATGATGGAGGCGTATATCTTCTTTTTATCCAAGGGAGGACAGGCATATTTCTTCTGTTTGAAGGTGATGCCGCGAATACCGCTATGCACGCTCAGGTTATCGGCATCGGTGGAGCCCACCAGATACTTGGCGAACTCAGCAAAGAGGGCAACCCCCGCGCCTTCGCCGATTCCAACATCCTGTCCCGCCCATGGATAGGACATAATCGGGCAGTTGATCGGCATTTTCGCAAGCAGCTTTTCCGCCATTTTAACTTCGGCATTCGGATTAGCCGTGGCCTTTGCGCCATCCAACGGACCGGATACCCAGAAGCAGAAAATACGGTTCTCCACAAGGTAATCGCGCAGACCTATCTGGTCGGGCCAGATAGCCGCAGCGGCATGGTGGCTCATCTGGGGCCACAGGTTATCGAGCGCCCATGTGTATGCATCCGCAGCCTGTTTCCAGCGGCCTCGCAGATCTTCAACAACAGGCAGTTTAAGCTCTGCAGACAATCGAGGCGATAACGGCAGCGCTCCCTTTACGGCGCCTATCATCGTTGCTATGTTGCGGGTGGCGGGCAGGCGTGGGTCGGTGATAACCCCACCTTTGATCACCCCGGCATGTTTGTTAATAAGCTCCCGAGCCGTCAGCTTAACCGTGTGATGAATATACGCGCGCTGTTGCATCCAATCCAGCCATGACAGGTCGGTATCCATATGGATGCAGTAAACCGATGGTTTCGTCCGGTTTACCAGGCCCTCCAGGGAGATCACTGCAAGCTGGATATCTAGCGCTTCTTTCCGAAGATCCACCACCTCCAGCGTGTCTGCCGGGGGCTGGGATCGTGCAAATATCTCCGGGAAGGGGCGGGGCTCCTGCAACGGGAGCAGATCATGCGGGTTGCCGGAGGGTTTCGGGGGATCTACACGCCGGATAACGCTTTTGACATTCGCATTCTTAATAGAAAAGAGCGCCACCTGGTCCACCCGCAGCACAGAGGAACCGTTCCAGTATAGCCGAACCTCAAGTCTGCCGCCCGGGTTATGAAAAGCAAAGGGAACCCATACATATTTCCCCTGTTTCAGCTCCGTATCCGGGATATCTCTCCGGCTCAGCGCTTGCCGTCCGGCATCCACGCAGGAATCCACCGAGGCGACCTCATCGCCGTTAACCTCATCCACCAGGCGAATATGGTAGAAGGCAACATAGTCGCCAGCGGGAAGCTCGGCATACGGGCCATAGAGCATGTGTTCCGCCACGCCATTTTTCGATGAGGCTTCCAATGCTTTGCCATTCAGCGCGTCTTTATCGCTGACCTCTGAGCCGGTATTATGCCCGAACCGGGCGTATGGGTAATTGGCAGCCAGAGTGTAATCTCCGGTTGGAACGCCCGCCCGGTTTATAACATCCTGCATCAACTCGGAAGGGATGCCCTTCTGCGCGTTTGCCCTGAATGTTGTATAGAGAAAAAGAGCGAACAATAAATAACGCATAATGTAAACTGACTGATAGAAACTGTTTTCTTGCCGCGCCGCCGATTATTGAGGCCACAGGGGTGAGGGAGAATGATGCCCTGGCGGCTGCGCCCCGGGCCGGGTTCGGCCCCGGCAACGCGGGTTGGCAGCAAGGAGACCGCCAGGAGCAACCGCCAATGCCATCAGGCCATCGTATCGGGCCGCAGAGCCTATTTCAGGCGGCGGCCCTTTACCTCGTTGGGAGTTCGTGCATATCGCCGTGGATATCCTCCTCTCCCTTATTTTTTATAAGTTGTTCGCTCAGCGACCCAGGCAATGTCCCTCTTGTCCGGGCCTGCGTCGAGCGGAAAGCCGTCCCCGCTCCCCAGAACCGGTCTTTTTGTTGCTGCAGCCATCCATTTCTTGATTTCGGCGTGGCCGTCGGCGAACGAGAAGCCGCAAGCGCCGTTGTGATACGAAGCTGGAAGGTCACACCAGGTCCACCGCTCGCTTGGGTCGCCACTGGTGCACCAAACGTACCAGCCGTCGTTAATGCTGTCGGGATGCTCATCCAAGGTGACAAAGATGGCGGAGGGATTTCTGATGCTGGTGAGCTTTATGAACTGCTGCCAGAGGTAGTTAATCGGCGAGCCGCTGTCGTCCTGTGGACCGACAAAGGCGTTCATGGAAATGCTCCTCGCTCGCGGTCCCAGGGGGCAGGGTTTTTGATCGGCTGGACATTTATAAATGCCAGGGTTTTTGGCGACATAGAGCCCCAAGAGCGCACCTTTTATCAGATCCAGGTTCGTGTTTTGTGGATCGGAGCTCCAACTCATGACGTCACCGACCCAGTTATTGCTGGGATTGCTTTCAGTACCAAAAATAGTTTTGTTGTAGACTAGGCGGTCGTTGAAGTCATTGGCATACATCGACCAGGCCAGCATGAGCTGTTTGTTGTTGTTCAGGCACATGATGCCCTGCGCTTTGCTCTTGGCCTTGGCCAGCGCGGGCAGCAGCAGGGCAGCCAGGATGGCAATGATGGCAATGACGACGAGCAGTTCAATCAGGGTGAACGCTCTATTCTTGCAACGGAGAAGGAATTCCATCCTTCCAGAGCGTGCTGCAAAAGGAGAGTTCTCAAGCAACTCAAGGTAGTTCAGCATATTCATTTACTGTTTCAGCCGATTGTTTTCCAGAGACCTCGTCCCACCGGGCAAACAACAGGCCAGCAGCCCGGGGATTGTAACGCGCGGCGTCTCCGCCAGCTTTGCCGCAAGCCACTGGGCCGATGGCTCCGCCAGGGAGACGCCGCAATCTCNNTGGTCGCCCACCACCACAGAACTGGCCGTCACCGGCATCCATTGCGGCGGCACCAGGTTGGGTGTGGACTGCAGACCGTAATCGGAGGCATTCGTCGTCCAAGAGAGGCGCACCGTGTTGTTCGGTTGCAAGAGAATCCCCAGAGTCGGCGGCGGCGCACTGAGAGTCGCCGCGAGCAGATAGACTATGCTGTTGGTCGTGCTTGGGTCCGTCGGTTTGGCGGGCAAGACGATGCTCGAAAGCGTTTTCGACGGATCCAATGCGTATCGGCGATCGAGTAGATCGAGGCCGCCGTAAATAAGCACCGCTTGTCCGTCGGGGGTGTTTTGCAAACCGTTGAACACCCGACGGTCCGACTGAATATCTATATTACCGGAGTAAGCCGCCATCCAGAATATACCGCCACCCCAGCCGTCGGCCGGGCTGGCATCGCCGAGTTGCATATAGACCTCCTTTGTCGGGTTGTTGCTCAGCACGGAGGAGAGGTCGAGCGTGTAGTAGCCCTTGTTAAGTTCGTTATGAACGTCAAACCCGAAGATGTCCTGAGAATTCAGCACGGGCTGAAAGCCCAATTCCCCATGGTTTATGATGGACATAAAGAAGAGATTGCCGCCCCAACCGTCTTGTGTAATGGTGTCCCCGATCCAGACTTGAAAGATCTTTGCCGGGTTGTTGCTCAGATATTTCGAAACATCCACGTCGATGAAAGCCTGAGCGGCTTGGGCGTATTGGGCTGCCTCGGTCGTCCAGTCCCCATTGGTCCCGGAACGCATTTGGACGAGATACTCGTTACCGATGTTCATGTGCGCGATGGCATTGCTGGTGCCAGCCGGAAGAGTAAACTGGTAAATTACGTAATTATTGCCGTCCATAAAACGGTGGCCGGGGTCGGTCCCGTTGCTGCCGTCTGCGTCGAACAAGTAATTGGTTTCGCTGTCGGTAGTCGGTGTAAAACTGGCGTATGTAACCACCGGGTCACCCGGACCGCGAAGCGACACCAGGAAGTTATTGACCAGGTCCGTCGTCAGCTTGGCGTTGGTCGTATTGGTCGGGAAGGCAAATCTGTAGGTAATAGTCCCGCCGCCATCCGCGTAGCGGTGCCCGCGGTTGTCGGGCCCGGACCCGCCGTTCTCGTAAAGGTAAGGTGTTTCGTTGGTCGTTCCCAAGTCAAACATGGCGTACACCGTGGCGCCAGAGGTGTTCACCACGGGATCAAGCCGCTGCGTGAAGTACGTCGGGGTGCCGCCGGTGAACAGGCGGATCTGCTCGATGAACGGGCCCCAACCATCGCTCGGCGTCGCGTCGGTGAACAGGATGTAGATATAGCCGGTTTGGTCGGCCAACTGCGTCGAGACGTCAAAGGTGTACTCCTTCAAATTCGCCAGGTTCTCCTCCTCGACCCCATAAATAGTCTCTGAGTTGGCGAGGGTGGTCCACCCGTTGGTACGGTATTGGAAGTTGGCGGGATCATTGTCGGCAGTAAACGACGTCGCCACCGAGATCACGAAATCGTTGCCGACCGTGATCCCGAGCGTGGCATGCGCGAGGCTGGTCGAGACGGGGATTTGGTAAACGACGTAGGCGGAGGCGTCGCAAAACCGCCGCTGGCCGTCCACACCGCTGGAAGCATCTTCGTAGAGATACGGCGCCTCGTCCGGCCCCCCCGTGGTCGCGAAGCTCGCGAGGAACGTGATACCGCTGTTATCCGTGTCGGACAGAATCGCGTGGTCGAACATTGTGGGACTGTTGATCCAGCCGGCCACCGGACCGAACCGGTTCGTGTTCTTCGACCCATCGGCATAGTTGAACACGATTGAGCCAAAGGGCCAACCAAAGGCATTCGGGGCGTCCAGCAAGGCGAGATCGAGCGAGGAGTACTTGCCGGCCGGCACGCTGATGGTCTGGGCATTGATGACGGCGCCATCCAGGGTGGACGGCGTTTTGAAATTGCCGAACTTGAAGCTCGTGCGCCCGTCCAGAGTGGCTATCGGCGTCCCGTCAATGTAGCTCAATGGCAGAGTGGTCGATTCAACGCGGTTTCCGTCGGCGTCCAGGCCGCTCCCCAGACCTGGATCGGCGGGTGATGCCAGGAAGACGTCGGTGTCAAAGAGGGTGTGCAGGTCGAGGTAAGGCGAAGCTGCGAACAGCGATCCGCTCGCCATCAGCGAAGACAAGGCCAAAACAGTTTGTTTCATAGTTCTTTTCATATTGATTCTTCTGTTAACTAATGTCGAGGTAGGGACACCAGTTGCCCGGTACCCCCCCTTACAGATAATTAACAGAAGCGAGGATGCCGTCCTATAGCGAAAAGTACCTAGTCGGCCGTCCCAAGGCAAATTCGGTTGGCGGGCTTCCCGGCCGGTCAAACACCGAGGAATTTGGCCACCGCTTGAGAGCGCGAGTGGACGTGGAGTTTCTCGTAGGTGCTGCGTATATGGGCGCCGACGGTGCGCACGCTCAAATCCAATTTGTCCGCGATTTCCTTGTAACTATAGCCGTGCGCCAGGAATCCCAGGATCTCCTGTTCCCGGGGCGCCAGCCGGATATGATCCCCCGCTTTCACACTGGGCTGAAATGATTCCACCACTTTCCGGGCGATATTGCTGCTGATGGGCGAGCCTCCCTGGTGAATCTCTCGAACAGCCGCCACCAGGTCCTCCGGCGAAGCTCGCTTGAGCAAGTAGCCGGTTGCTCCGGCTGCCAGCGCGGCGAAAATGCGCCGCGTATCCTCATAAACCGTCAGCATCATGAACTGGCTCTTGGGGAGTTTGGGCTTGAGCAGTCGCACACATTCCACGCCGTCGATCCCCGGCAAACAAATATCCACCAGCGCCACGTCCGGATTCAACCCTGGCAACCGCTCGACCGCGCTTTCCGCATCGGCAAACCGGCCGCAGATTTCGATGCCCCCGGCATCCTCGAGGGTATCGGACAGCATCTTTCTCAGCGAGTGGTCGTCCTCGATCAGAGCCACGCGCAGCGGTTGGGCTGAATCTTCCGGTCTCATTGCTTGGTGGCCGCGTCCACAAACGTTCCCATTTGATACTGCATGCTTCCGAGGCTCCGCAAACTCAATTTCCCGGATTCATTGGAAATCTTACCGGCCCGGGGACTGGCACGATGAGGCGGATGCAAGTTCCTTTGCCGGGGCTGCTGCTGATTTCCAGGACTCCGCCGATCTTTTCCAGACGGTGCCGCATATTCTTAAGCCCCCGGCCGGTTCTCGCCCCCGCGGTCGAATCGCCACGCTCCTTCGATTCCGGATTTATTCCTTTTCCGTTGTCCTGCACTGAAATCTCAAATCTGTCCCCTCCGGCCGCCAACCCGATATGCACCTCGGTGGCTTCCGCATGTTTCACGATGTTATTGAGGGCTTCCTTGCAGGCCAGGGAAATGTGATGGCGCAACTCGGAGGACAAGACGCAATTGGGCATCGGTATGGGAAACTGGAGGCGGCAACGAATGCCCGACAGTCCCAAAATATCCTGAGCCACGCTCGCGAGGTAGTTTGCCAGGCTCTCGAGGGAATCATTCTTCGGGTCAACCGCCCAGACGATTTCGTCCAGGGCGCGCGTTATCTCCTGGGTGATGGCCTGAATCTGGCCGAGTTGGGGCACATGCACCGCCTGGGCGCCCAAGTACTTCTTCGCCGCCGCGGTCGTATAGGACACTCGCGTCAGACAGGTGCCGATCTCGTCATGAATGTCCCGGGCGATTCGGGCCCGCTCCTGTTCCGTGGCGCGTTCAAAGCGCAGTTGGAGGTGAAGCTGCCTGAACATCCTGTAGCGAATGGCGCCCACCAGCAGCCCGCCGACCAGCAGCAGAAGCAGCAAGCGAAACCACAAGGCCTCGTAAAATGGCGGCACGACCGAGAGCGGCACGCTGGCCTCGACTCCTCGGGGAATGCCGAATTCGGAAACATCCATGACCCGAAAACGGTAATTGCCCTGCGGCACATTGTCGTACCGGGCCGTTGTGACATAGCAAGCGCCCACGCTGTGCATCTCCTCGAACCGCACCAGCAGTTTCCAGCCCGGCTTGACCGGAATTTTCCGCGACCCGTCCGCCTGCCACTCTCCGAAATGTTCCGGGTCGGCGTCAATAACGGCCATCGCGTGCCCTTCGTGGCCGGGACCGATCCGGACCACCTGCGCGATTCCCAGCGCCGTGCCCCCGCGAACCCACTCGGTGAAATTACCCAACGGCTGGTCGAGGTCGGTTCCACGCTCAAAATCCTCTGAGAGCAATACCTCTTCCTGGTTGAGGCCGTCTTCCGCAAGCCGCGTGATCTTCAGGTTATCGATGATGAAAACCCCGGTGATGTCCGCGTTGCCGCCCGACGGCATCCACATCCTCAATTCCACCGCTCTTGGCGGCACGGTCAGAGTCATCCGCCGCTCGATGAAAACCGAGGTTTCAAGGCTGCCCGTCCAGCCGGGGCTGCTGCCGGCGGCCGAAAATTCCACGCTGTCGATCGGTTGGGCTTGCGTGTCCCGGCAATGCGCCACCAGCCTCATCGCCCCGCCGATCTCATGCCACTCCTTTTCATAACTTTCGAGTTGGTAACGGAGCCGGACGGGGTGGCGGTTCGCCTTGGCATTGGGACCGAACGCAAACTCCAGTTGCCGCGTGTGGCTGGAGATCCGCACCGGCTCACACCCCGCCTGCCATGACGACTCCCGCGCGGTATCTGAGGGTCGGATAGCCGGCGTTTTGAGTCCGATCTGGTGAGGGTGCCCGTCGGTGGTGAATTGGTCGATAACGATTGGAAAGGCGTTTGTCTCGGAGGCGACGGCACGGGCCGCGGCCGACCCTTCAAAACAAGCGAGCCAGGAACTAACGAGGAGAACCTGGTAGAAACGAGTCATCCGGCGACAGGATGGTGAGAGAGCATCTCTCGAGTCAAACAGAAAGGGGATGGCTGCGTCTCGTTTTAGGTCCACGGTCACCTTCAAAATGCCGCTACGCGGTGCGGCTTCCCGTCCTCCAAGAAAGTGTCCAGACTCCAGACCGCGCTGAAGCGGGAAAGGGGTCAGCCGGAGGTTGGTTTCGCTCGTTGTTGGCCCTTGAGGTTGCGGGCATGCCGCGCAGGATGCGAATGGAGTATCCGGGGGCCATCTACCAAATAGGGGTCAGAACAAAGGTTTTCCACCTTCACGACTGCGCCGCGACAGGCGAGGAGACAGGCGAAAATGGTCAGCTCGTGAGAATGTCATGTTTCTGAGGGACGCCGTTCACCCCAGCGAGCGCTTCAAACCGTGGCCAAGGTCAAACCGTAGATTCATCCCATCGGACGCGTCAAATACTACGGTTCTTTTACATCGTAAGATCTGTGGTTTTGGCGTCGTAAGCTGTTTGCCAGGTTTTCCATCGGCCAGGAATTCTCCGACTAGGCTCGAAAAGGAGAAAGTAAAGTACCAATCAGCATAGTTTAAGCGCCTGCACCGCAGAGACTTGTGAAACAATGCCTTTTGTAAGTGCCGCAAGCTCAGAGTATTACCAGAGGCACATGGGAGCCACACCGGGGTAGCGCCAGGGTATCGCCGGGGTAGCGCCAGCCAGGCCAGGGGCGCGAGAGGAAGGAGGAAGGGAATGTTCGGCAGGCAGCAGGCGGAGGACGAAAACCGTTTTGCCGGAGTGGCCGTGACCGGAACCCGCCCCTATTTTGCTCTGGCATTCCCGGGATGAGTTGGCTTTCCTACCTGGGTCAGACGGTGTTCATCCATTGCTAAGATCAACATGAATCACACTACAGTTTCCGCCGCCCGCGTCCGCCAAATCCTGGCCGGCGCCAGCCGAACCCGAGTCCTGGTGGTCGGCGATGCCATGCTCGACCACTTTATCCGGGGCAGCGTGGCACGCATCTCGCCGGAGGCGCCGGTGCCGGTGCTGGATTTCGAGGGCGAAAGCTTCATGCCCGGCGGCGCGGCCAATGTGGCGCGCAATCTGACTGCGCTCCAGGTGCCCACCGAATTGCTCGGGGCCGTGGGGCGCGACCCGGCGGGCACTCAACTCAAGACGCTGCTCCGGGATTATCAGATTGGCTGCCGCGGACTCCTGGTGGACGCCGGGCGGGCCACCAGCGTGAAGACCCGCATCGTAGCTCACAAGCAACAGGTCGTCCGCATTGACCGCGAGTCGCGCGATGGTTTGAATCCCCCGCTGATCCAGCGGCTGACGAGGACCGTGCAAGCGATGATTCCCGGCACGGCAGCCGTGATCGTTGGCGATTATGGCAAAGGAGTTATCACGCAACCGCTGCTGGATGAGATCAAACGGATTTGCCGGGCTCACGGGATCTGGCTCAGCCTCGATCCCAAGCCGGTGCATCGGTTGAACCTGGCTGGCCTCTCGTTGATCACGCCGAACCGCAAAGAGGCCTTCGAATTGGCCGGCATGGCGGATGAAACGCGGCGCAGCAACCCGTTCGCGGACGCCAACCTCATGCGCGTCGCCGAGCGGCTGTTGAGCGAGTTCCGGCCGGCGGTGCTGTTGATCACCCTGGGCGAATTGGGCATGCTGCTTTGCCAGCGCGGGCGGAAGCCGTTCCACATTCCGACGGTGGCGCAGGACGTGTTCGATGTATCCGGAGCAGGCGACACTGTGATTGCGCTTTTCACCCTGGCTATTGCCGCCGGCGCCTCACCGCAGGAAGCGGCGATTATCTCCAATCACGCCGCCGGCATTGTGGTCGGCAAGACCGGCACGGCAACCGTCGCCCCCGAAGAGTTGCTGGCAAGCCTCAAGCCCCGGCGCTAACTCAGCCAGTTTCCGCTTGTCGAGTGCCGTTTCTACCGCGAAGGTTCCACCATGACTGGGATCAAAGTGACCGCTGAAGCCATTCGCGCGATGAAGGGGCGCGGAGAGAAGATCGCCGCCCTGACGGCGTATGATTGCCCAATGACCCGCCTGCTGGACGAGGCGGGGGTGCCGTTAATCCTGGTGGGCGATTCACTGGGCATGGTGGTGTTGGGCTACCCGGACACCACCCATGTCACCATGGCGGAGATGGAGCATCACGTTCGCGCCGCGGCGCGCAGCAAACCGCGCGCCCTGCTGGCTGCCGACCTGCCTTATCACAGCTACGAGACCGTCGCGGACGCAGTAGCGAATGCGAAACGCCTTGCCGCCGCCGGGGCGGAAGCCGTCAAAGCCGAGGGCGGGGTGGAGATACAGGAGCAGGTGCGCGCGATTGTGGGGAGCGGGATACCTTTCCTGGGCCATCTCGGCATGTTGCCCCAGCATGTGATCGAAGAGGGCGGCTACCACATTAAGGGGAAAAGCGAACCGGAACACCAGCGGTTGCTGGAGGATGCGCGCGCGCTGGTGTCGGCGGGCGCCTTCGCCGTAGTCCTCGAATTGGTCACGCCGCGGGTCGCGAAGGAATTGACGCAGCAGATTCCCATCCCGACCATTGGGATTGGCGCGGGACCGGACTGCGACGGGCAAGTCCTCGTCACCCCCGATTTGCTGGGCATGCTGCCCTGGTACAATCTCAAGCACGTGAAGCCCAAGCTCAATGCCGCCGAGCAGATGCGGGCGGTGGTCAAGGCCTGGAAGCAGAACGTGGAAACGGTGAAGAGCTAGCCGGTTGGCGTGAAGAGACTCACACACATTGACGCGCGCGGGGAAGCGAGCATGGTCGATGTCTCGGCCAAGCCAATCATGCTCCGCGAGGCCGTGGCCAGCGGAGAGCTGCGGCTGCAGCGAGCCACGCTAAAGCTCATCGAATCCCAGACCATTGCGAAAGGCAATGTGCTGGCTGCGGCGCGATTGGCGGGCATCCTGGCCGCGAAGAAGACCGGCGAACTCATTCCCCTCTGTCATCCCCTGCCCCTCACGCATTGCGAGGTCAACTTCACTATCCCCAGGACCGGCGACCGGATCGTCATTACCGCCACAGCCAAAGTTGCCGCGCAAACCGGCGTGGAGATGGAGGCGCTCAC
>PLZQ01000332.1 GCA_003152225.1 Limisphaerales bacterium
AACGGCGACGCCTACGGCAGCGTGATGTACCAAAACGAGAACCTCTCCGTGCGCGTCAGCAACGAGTTCATGCGCGCCGCGCAGGAGGGCAAGGAATGGTGGACGCGGTCCGTCACGACCGGCAAGCCGCTGGAGAAGAAAGACGCCAGCACTTTGCTCCACGAAATCGCGGAGGGGACGTGGGTGTGCGGTGATCCGGGGCTGCAGTACGACGGCGCGATCCAGAAATGGCACACGTGCAAGGGCACCGAGCCGATTCACTCGACAAATCCGTGCTCGGAATATGTCTTCCTCAACAACACGGCCTGCAACCTGGCGTCGCTGAACCTGATGAAGTTCAAGCGCGAGGACAGCACGTTCGATGTCAAGCAGTTCAAGGCGGCCGTGCGTCTTTTCATTACCGCGCAGGAGATCCTCGTGGATAACGCCAGCTATCCGACCAAGGAAATAGCGGAGAATTCCCACATCTTCCGCACGCTCGGCCTGGGTTTCGCCAACCTCGGATCGCTCATTATGAGCTACGGCCTGCCTTACGATTCAGACGAAGGCCGCGCGCTGGCCGGGGCGATTACCGCGATCATGACCGGCCACGCGTACGAGCAATCCGCCGAACTCGTCACGGTCATGGGCCCGTTCAAGGGCTATCACGACGCTCATTGCGCGCATGTGTCCCAGCCGCTGGCCCAGGATAATGTTGAATCGATGCTGAACGTGGTTAAAGAGCACCGCGAGGCGGTCGAGGGAATCCAGCCCAGCGAGGAATACCATTATCTGAAAGAAGAGGCGCGCACTTGTTGGGATCGCGCGCTCGAACGCGGCGGCGCCGTGGGCTATCGCAACGCGCAAGTCACCGTGTTGGCGCCCACCGGCACCATCGCTTTCCTGATGGATTGCGACACGACCGGCATCGAACCGGACATCGCGCTGGTGAAGTATAAGCTGCTGGCGGGCGGCGGTCTACTGAAAATCGTCAATCGCACGGTGCCCGAGGCGCTGCACCGGCTGGGATACAGCGCCCAGGACTGCGAGCGCATCATCGCGCACATCGCGAAGTTCGACACAATTGAGGATGCGGACGATGCCGGCCAAACCGTTCGGAGCGGGTTGCGGCCGGAGCATCTGCCGGTATTTGACTGCGCTTTCAAGCCGTATCGCGGCCAGCGGAGCATCGAGGCACTGGCGCACCTGAAAATGATGGGCGCGGCGCAGCCGTTTATCAGCGGCGCGATCTCGAAGACGGTCAACATGCCCAACGCGAGCACCGTCGAGGACATTCGCGACGCTTACGTGCAGGCGTGGAAGATGGGGCTCAAGTGTGTGGCGATCTATCGCGACGGCTCGAAGCGCTCGCAGCCGCTCAACACGAAGCGGACCAACGAGGGCGGCGGCAAAACCGCGGCGGTGGACACGTCCGCGCTGGAAGCTCACATCGCGGAACTGGAAGCCGATGTCGAGAAGCTCTCTGCGCAGGCGGGCAAGCCGCTGCGGCGCCGTCTCACCGACACGCGCACTGCGATCACGCACAAGTTCGATATTGCGGGGCACGAAGGTTATCTGACCGTCGGGTTGTTCGAGAACAAACAGCCCGGCGAGCTGTTCATCACGATGGCCAAGGAAGGCTCGACGATTGGCGGTCTGATGGACGGTATCGGCACGTTGACCAGTCTGGCGTTGCAGTATGGCGTGCCGCTGGAAGCGTTGGTCCGGAAATTCGCTCACGTGCGTTTCGAGCCGTCAGGCTTCACCAAGAATCCCGACATCCGCAACGCGGCGTCGATCACCGATTACGTGTTCCGCTGGATGGCGACGCAATTCGTTCCCGGATTCAAGGAAGCCAATTCGCCGAATCGCAATCAGCCGGAGCTGGCCATGCCCGGGCTGCAGGAAGAGGTGAAGAAGCAGATCAACCGGCCAGTTCCGGAACTGGCCATTGCGGAGGACGCGGACATTCTGGAAGACCAACCCAGCCGGGCCGGAAATGGCAAGGGCCATCACGCCGCCAAGCCGGCGACGGCCGAACGGACGGTAAAGACGCTCAGCGAGTCAGTGGCGCACTTTCAACAGGATGCGCCCACGTGCCCCAATTGCGGCCACGTTACCGTGCGTAACGGCGCGTGTTATAAATGCTTAAACTGCGGCGAAAGCCTAGGTTGTAGCTAGATCAGTGAATGGCATTTGACCCTGCTTCATGGTTGGAGCAGCCCCGGGGCACGGTGGTTTGGGTTTGAGGAGGCGGCTTGTCCTCAGTTTCCAGAGCCGACCCGCTTGAGCGCGTCGGAGGCCAGGGTCTTTTCCTCGGGCAATAGATCGGCCTTTTGGGCTATGTCCAGGTACTTGGCGCCCTTATTGGTTTCGCCAGTCGCGCACAACAGAACGCCGTAATAAAGAGCCACTGAAGGGGTTTCAAGGGCCTCGGGTTTCAGTTTCCCGAGCGCGGCAAGCCCGTCCTTGGTCCGTCCCTGGAGATGAAGCGAGAAGGCATAGGTGGATGTGACAATGGCTTGGTCGGAATGCTCGTCAAAAACCTCCTTCGCCAGGGCGTGCGCTTGGGGCAGGTTCAGCTTGAGCAGCAAGGAGGTGGCGGCAAGATTGTTTTGGACGGCAAAATTCTTCGGGGTCCAACTGGCCATGCTGGAATACACCTTGTTCAGGCCGCGAGTGTTGCCGGCCACCAAGTAGAACCGCTCCAATTCGCGCAACGCCCAGCGCTCCTTGGGGAAGCGTTGAGCAATTAGCCACAGCAAGTCTTCTCTGGCCGGCCCTCGCGACCAATTGCTGGCGGGGCTGAGCAAGGCCGTCAGCGGCCCCAGTCGGTCGCCCGCGAGCCGCACCGCGCTGCGCCAATGAGCGTCGGCGGCCAGTTTCTGATTGAGCTCGCCAGTCGCGCGCGAAAGAAAAGCAAACCGCAGGAACTCGAGGTCGCCCCATTTCTGTTCTTGCAGCGAAGCGTCCAGGCCGCCCCAATCCTTTTTCGCCAGGTAGCAATCGACCAGCGCCAGCGGGAAGGGTTGCTCAGCGCGCAGCTTCGCGGGGCAGGCTGTGAGCCAGCTCAGCGCGCCGTCCACAAGACCGTGGCTGATCATCCAGGTGGAAATCCCATAGACCTCCGCGGCGTTGGTGAGCGCATTCTTTTGCAGCGCGCTGAGATAAGCATTCAGCTCCGGGTTTTGCGACCGTTGGAGAATGGTGAGCTGCTGCAGACGATCGTCCGGCAGCGACCGGCGATCCGCCAGAAGTTGCGTGGAGAACCGTTCCGCAGCAGGAAGGTCATTGCGCCCCAGGCTGTCCGCCACCAGCCAGCGAAGGGTCACGGGACCGACATTGGTGCTGGCGCGCAGACGTTCGAGGGTCGCTCGCGCAACTGCTGCTGCGGCCGCGTTAGTGGACTGGAGCCGAAGGACGGCCAGATTCAGTTGATGCAGCTCATTGGTCGGCTCGAGGCGGCTGGCCTGCTCGAACTGGGCGGCAGCTTCCTCGGTCTTCTTGAGGCGGAGAGCCAGTTCCGCCGAAAGCTGGTGGTAAGCGGCAACCTCAAGGGCAGAGTCCTTCAGCTCATCCAGCGTTTGCGCCGCCAAGGGGTAAGGGGCCCTGCGACCGCAGCGCGGCAGAGGCAAGCAGAAGCTTGTTCTGGATGGTGGGGGCCAGTTCGACGATGCGACCCCGCCAATCCAGGGCGTAAGGGGAGCGGGACCGTTCGGCTAAATCGGCCATAATATCGCAAGCCTCCAGGTTGCGAGGGTTTGACCTCAAAGTCTGGCGGGCGCTGAGGGAAGCATTACGATAATCGCCCTGGGCCATGTATTTCCTCGCCTGTTCCAAGGCCCGCGCTTCCTGGTATTGCCGATAAGCAGGGCGGCCGAAGAACCACAGACCGAGGCATCCGGACACAATCAGGAGGCTTGCAAGAATGGCTTTTCTCATAAACGGACAGGGCGGTGAGTTAATCCTCGACCGGTAGTCTCGTCGATTGGAATCCGCCTCAGGGGCTGCCCGCAGGACTCCGTCTCCTCGCCGGATGGTGCCTGTGCCCGACAATATGGAAAAAAATGCAGATAAGCATTGACAGCAAGGCCCATCTGACTAAAAACTTGGAAAGTTCAGGTCGGTAATTGTAGTAACTAGTTGTTTCATTCGGCGATGCAGTCTATGAGAAAACTCTATCGAATATACCTTCTTTCGGCGGTGAGCGTTATGTGGTTTGGTATCTGCGCGTCCATCCCGGCGGCAACAATCTTCGACAACTCCGTCAACGACTTGACCACCCGCTTTGTCACGGGCACGGCGCAGGTGGGTGATGAGATCATGCTGGCGGGCACCGACCGGTATTTGACTGACTTCTCCTTCGAATATTTTGCCATCAATACGGCGCACCCCACCTTTTTCGATGGGACGACGATTACAGCGGAAGTCCGCTTCTACCAAAACACTGGTCCGCTGTTTAATGGGTATTCCACTCCCGGCCCGGCGAGCTTTTGGGACAGTGGCCCGTTCACGCTGACTGTTCCCACGGACCGAAACACGCTCGTGTATAGTGCGGGTTCGGATTTCCCTGTCGGGGGACTTTTTCTTCCGGCAAGCGACATGACTTGGAGCGTTCAGTTTTCCGGCATGTCAGGAGCGGATTCNNGATTATTGGGATTTCAGTGGGCCTACGCTACTTACGAACACCGTCCCGATGGATTTCGCTGCGAAGTTCGAGGCGGTGCCCGAGCCCTCTACCATGATACTCTCGCTCTGCGGTGGGCTGGGCATTTTGACCTTGGCGTGCCGGCTCCGCCGGAAGGCTTAGGCGAAGGTCGAAGATTTTACGAGGCGCGAGCCGGTGCTCGCGCCTTTTGTTTGTACGCCGGACATGACTCAGGGGCTGTGGGGTTGAAGACAAGAACCGAATAGAACGTGACCATCCGGGCAAGGAGCAATGGATTGTGCGGCCCGGAACTTATGCGGGGGCTGGGGCGGTAAATTCGGCGTGGCCTGTGGGGAAGCACTGAGCCTAAGCTTGGAGGGCAGGGGGGCCGCTACCACGGTTAGAGCCGCGAGGCCGTAAGCGGAACTGGCGGGCAGCAAGTGTGGAAGGCGGAGGAAGGGACACGCGCCTGGGAGCAAGAGCTAATGGAGAGGGTGGCGGAGGAAGCCAACTTAAGCCTTGGGGAGGGGTGCGCCAGCAAAGGCAGCGCGGGCATCGACCAAATGAGCGTCGCCGAGCTGAGAGCGTGGATGAGTCAGCGCACCCACCGGCCGAGCTAAGGGAGAGATTGATCAGCGTGAGAGAACAACCGGCGCGGGTGCGAGGGGTGCAAATCCCAAGCCCAGCGGCCAAGGGAGGCGACAATCGGAATCGCCCGGGCCCGAGCAGGCACGCCAAGTGGTGTGAGAGGGGAGGAGGCGCAAGCCTCCTCCCTATCTCGATTGGGTAGCGGGGGCTCTCAGGGGAGCGTAGCTGCCCGATAGAACATCCGGGACGAAGGGCCGGCGGCGAAATTGGTGTGCCAGAACTGGCCGGCCACCAGATAATTTGTCTCCAGCGGAGCCCAGTCTAAAAGATTAGTAGAGCTTTGGATGACAAAGCCCTGCGCCGCGTTGCCGCTGACACGGAAGGCGAATTTCCCGCCCGTCAGCCTCAGTGGCGAGTCCAACCGCAACTGTGGAAGGGTCACGTCCACGGTCCAGGTGACTATTTGACTCAGCAGATTAGCAGGATCGTTGCGCACCAATGAGGTGAGATCGTTGACTCTAGCACTGATCCAATTTGTGCCGTTGAAAAGAGCTTCTGGTGAGAGCGTCAAGCCGAGATGGGTGGCGCCGGTCCAGGCCACTCCATTCGTGAACCACTGCACATCCAAATTGTGCGAGGTGGGTTGGAGCAGGGAGAGGCTGAAGGTTAGCGCCTGAGTGGAGGACACGGAGAAGCTCGTGCTCGCCGGAGAAAAAGCATCCACTGGCCGAACGCGTTGATAAATGGCCAATACAAGGGCTTCGCTGCAAACGCTGCAGAACTCCGCCCCAAGATTGCCCATGGCGCAATTCAATTCCGGGCGGTACCACCCAGTTTCATGGTAATGGGCTCCCTCAAACAACCCAACGACACCTTCGCCAACTGTTTCCGGCGTAGGAATGGGCGTGTTGGTCGAAACCCACGCCTTCCATTTCAGCAACGAACGGTTGGTCTGCTGCGTGGTGTTGGGCTCCTCCGTGTCTGGAAAGCCCGGATAGGGGATGGTGTATTCGTCCCCCAGGTTGGCCAATACGTGGCCGGTCTCATGCGTCAGAATTCCTGGCGGCAGCGGCGGCATCTCAGAGAACAGGACCGCAGTTGAGGCAATAGCCGTCCTGTCAAACCCGTCCGAGCCGCCCTGATTGGGATCATTTACCAACAGAATTGGGAGCTGGCAGTTAGGCATGCGGCTCTGGAGCAGCGCATCGACCTTCCCCTGACCTGTGCTGTCAGCCGGGATCGTGATGAGGTAATCCGCAACCGGATCGTAGGTACTGTTGAAGTAAGTATCGCGATAGATGCCTGAGCTTGGATGATCGGAGCCCGGTTGGGCGGACGCGACCTTAATGGCAAAGGCGTTGAAATAGTTTCTGTATTCCTGGTAAGGCGGGTGGGACAAGAGCGCATTGACGGCGTTGGTCGCATCCACAGCAAACTGTGCGAGTTGGCTGCTAGTATAACCTTCGGAAAGCACCACAATGTTGAGCCGGTTAGAGACTGGCCCACTGGTCAGAATGGTTTGCATTGAGGGCTGGGCAACCACGCACCGCGGGCCACAGGTCACGGCGGCGGCTATTAGGCAGGTGGCAATCCGGAGAATTGTGTTCAGACTATTCAAAACTCAGGGCGTAGAAGCGGTTGGCTGTGTCGGGGGGCAGCGTGACAACAAACTTACCGTTGATCACGGCGGGACTATTTGTCACGGTAGCCCACTGTATGGGAGGAGCGAGACTGCTGGTTTGCTTCAGCACAAAGCCGGTTGCCGTATTCGTCCAGGAAACGGATACTTGGTGATTGCTGGCCGGGACCACCGCAAGGGACGGCACGGAGGCGATGGGGACACAGGCGGAGAATTCAGAAGTATTGTTGGCGCTGTCAGTCGCGGTGGCGGTGATGGCGTAGCCGACCGGGACCGATCCTGAGAAGGAAAAAACAAAACTCGTATTGCAATCATTGCCGGTCACAACGCTTATCTGCCCGAGGTAATTCTGCCCCTCGCCATACCCGTGGGGGTTGCACACTGAGTTGGCGAAGAACTGCAAGAGGTAAACGCGGCCAGCCACGCTGTTGAAGTTGCCGCGAATGCCGATGCCATTGCCGCTCACGGCCTGAGTGAGGACAGGGAAGTTCTGCATGTTATTGGCGCCGGTGTCCGCGTCGCAGGGATCGTTCAACGAAACGCCGTAGGTCCCTTCGTTCCCGAAGCCGAGGTCAATGCCCAGTTCGGCGTTGGAGAAGATGGCATTCCCAAGTATGGCATTATTCGTAGCGCCGTCTCGGACACGAACGCCGGAGCGCAGGGAGGGGGCAAACGCGATGCGGTTGCCCGCGCCTGGGGTCGGGCCTCCAACCAGGTTGTCGTGGGAGCCGCTTTCAAATTCAACGGCCGCCGCGAGGATCGACGAGCCGTTGGCCAACGCGTTTGTCCCGGTGGCGTCCACGCCGATAAGGTTCCCTTGGATGGTTGTCCCCCAGCCGTGGTCAATGAAGATACCGCGCGACCCATTCCCGGAAATGATGTTACCGGTGCCGGGTACCGCGCCCCCGATGGTATTGGGACCCGCGTTGGTGACGTATATGCCCTCATGCGTGTTGCTTAGTGCCAAGGTGCCGGTGCTGTCGGTTCCGATCCTATTTCCCTGGATCAGGTTACCCGTTGCGCCGCCCCCGATCAGATAGATGCCAGCTTCGCTGTTTGGGTCACCATTACCGGAGATCACGTTACCGGCACCCAAAGCGCTGCCACCAATTGTATTATTGGATGCGCCCGACACGCCTAACCCCGCGAACCGGTTCGGAATGGCGGCAGCGCCATGCAGGTCGGTGCCGATGAGGTTGCCTTGGACGAGGTTGGCAGCGGTATTCGAGCCGACCAGGCTGACACCGTTCATGATGTTCCCGGAAACCAGGTTGCCGGCACCACTGGCTGCCCCGCCGATGGTATTGCCGCCCGATTCGAGGTGGATTCCGTCCACTCGGTTGCTCAATGCCCAACGCCCAGTGATGTCGGTGCCGATGAAGTTGCCTTCAAGCACATTGCCAGAGGCGCCTGCTAGGATTTCCACCCCGGAGCCGCCATTGGCTGAGACGAGATTGCGAGCGCTGAACGACATGCCTCCAACCACGTTCGCGTTGGCCGCCAAGAGCTGGATTCCGGCGAGACTGTTCCCTAGCCCGTTAGTGCCAGTCACATCTGTGCCGACGAAGTTGCCGGCCACGAGATTCCCCAGGCCGTTAGTGATAATAAGGCCAATCAAGCCATTGCCGGAAATGATGTTGCGCGCCTCCATCACCGTGCCGCCTATCACATTGTTGCTGGAGTCCGATACGCAAAGGCCCGACCCCAAATTCCCCAAAGCCACTCTGCCCGAGGCGTCCGTGCCAATGAAGTTTCCCTGCACGAGGTTGCTGGGCCCACCTCCGGCGATTTCAACCCCAAAATGGCCGCTGCGGCAGATCACGTTGCCCGCACCTGCGCTGATCCCGCCAACAGTGTTACTGGAAACTCCAGTTAGAAAGATGCCATCGAACGCGTTGCCCGCCGCCAGGGTTCCGCTCACGTCCGTGCCGATGTAATTGCCCTGGACGAGGTTGCCCATCGTACCGGCGCCGTAGAGATGCACGCCGCTACCACCGTTTCCGGAAACCAAATTCCTCGCGGCGGGAGTCGTGCCACCGACCCGGTTTCCATAAGCATTGTAAACTGCGACCCCGTCGAAGGTATTGCCTAGCGCAGCGGTGCCCGCCAGGGACACGCCGATCAAGTTGCCCTGAACGGTATTGTCGCTGCAGTTTTGCAGGTACACTCCGGCGCCGCCGTTCCCTGAGATCAAATTACGGTTTGTCGGGTCTGTCCCGCCAATCCAATTGCCAGGTGAATTCTCTACCCACACCCCTCCCGAATGGGTGGACGACTGGCCATTCCCCCGGTTCAGAGTGCCCGTGGTATCGGTGCCGATGCAGTTGCCCTGGATGAAGTTGGTTCCCCCTGGAAGCTGGATATGGATGCCGGCGCCGCCAAAGCGGTTGATCGCCAAGCCTCGAATCGTGCTGTTGCCCGCGGCGAGTCGAAATCCGTCAACGCTCTCGAGGGTGCCGCCATTTAGTTCAATGACTGGCGTGCCGGCATAGCCCGACTGGCTGGTTCCGTCAATTATCACGGGATCGGCTATCGTGGGTAAGGCCGACAGCACGTTGATGGTATGGACCCCCACGCCAGGGATTTGAAAGACAATCGTGTCGAGCCCGTTGTTGGCATTCGCATCGAGGATAGCCTGGCGGAGCGAGCCCGCGCCGCTGTCATTGGGATTTGTGACAGTCAGCGTCGCGGCTGCGACATCCAAAGGCACCAAGGCGATCCATAGAGTGGCGACCCAAAACGCCCCGGTTAGATGTCTCATTCGCATTAACGGAAGCCTGTATTTGGCCATTATAAACGCCATGATAATTGACTTTATGGTACTCAACTGCCGTGATGATGCAAGCATATAAGGCAGCGCGCGGGACTGCGCCAAGCCATCGCCAAATCGCGCCAGCCGGGGAAGAGGCAGCACGCAAACTCTGTCGGGACGCGAAACACGACGAGCACGAAAAAAGTCTGTTGCAGAATTCCTGGCTTTGAGAACGCTTTAGGGTGGCTTTAGCGTCGCATTGGGGTAGCATTGGGGTGGCTTTGAGGTCGCATTTGGGTCGCAATCGGTTGCCTATCAACACGCTTTGGAGTGGTTTTGGGGTAGCTTTGGGCCGCTTGGTCCGAGAAATGAGGATTCGATATGTCTTCCTGTGTTTCCTGTTCCGCGGCGCCTTTGCCGCGGTGTGTTTATCTGAGGTGGTCCGGATTCTTCTTCACAAGACGATGGTCTTGGGTCAAGATGGGGACGAATGGCGAAAGGCGACGGTAGAAGCGCGAAGGGTCGCCTGAAGTTAGAAGTCCGCAATGAATCTGAACGCCGATATGTGCCACGCAATTGACTAAGATCAGAAATCTGAAATGCCAACTCCTGCAGCGGCTGGAGCGTCGCGCCCTTGTGGCGGCGGCAGTCCTGTTGCTGTCTGGGATTTTGACACCGGCGCGCGGACAGGAGGCAGTCCGGATGTCAATGGCGAGCGCGGAGGCGGCCGAAGCCCGGCGCCGAGCGGCTTCAAGCATCGGCTATTATAACCTTAAGCTGGGGCCGACCGCTTGGAATTTCGGCACAGGCCTGGGGTTGGAATACAACAGCAACGTGTATAACACCGAGCTCAATCCCAAGGGGGATTTCATATTGAGCCCGCAAATCAACACACGGATGCTGTGGCCCGTTTCGGATCAAAATAGCCTCAACCTGGTGTTCGGCGGAGGCTATTCCTCATACGTCAACAATCCCAGTTTGGACCGGGCGTTCATCACGCCGGGCTCCGAGTTGTCATTCGATCTCTATACCGGCGATGTCTGGATCAACCTGCACGACCGCTTTTCCATAAACGAGTATTCGTACCAGGATCCCACTGTGGTGGGCGTAGGGAATTACTCGCAGTTGCAGAATGCGTTGGGCGTGGCGACGACCTGGGACTTGAACAAGGGCATCGTGAAGGTCGGCTACGACCATGTGAACTACGATTCGCTCAGCGGCGGCAACCAAAATCTCGGCAGCCTGCCGAGCGGGTATTCCGAGGTTTTTTCCGCTTCGGCGGGTTTCGCGCTGAAACCGGGAATGTTGCTGGGCGTAGAGGTGGGCGATTCGCTGATCAATTACACCACGACTACCACGAACACGCCTTATAGCAATGCCAACCAATGGAACTTGGGCGGCTTTTACGACGCGCCGTTGAGCGAATATATCCATATCACGGCACACGCCGGCTATTCCGTGTACTCTCCTGCAGGAGGCGGCGGGACGATGGCCGGCGGCGATTTTAGCGGAATCTATGCCGAGCTCGATGTCACGCATCGGATCAACCAGTACGTGTCCTATACACTGAGCGGCGGACGAACCGTCAGCGTCGTTTTCTCCGGCGGCACGATTGATCGGTATTATGCGAGCTGGCAGGCCAACTGGGCGATTCTGCGCAAGCTGACGCTCGGCACCTCATTCACCTACGAAGAGGGCACGGACATATTTTTCGGCGGCGAAACCTATACTCAATATGGTCCGGGAATCAGCCTGAGCCGCCCCATCACCGCCAACCTCACCAGCAGTCTCGGCTATCAGGTTTACTTGCGCGACTCGAATCTGCCGGGCCTGAATTATACCGTGAACGTTGTGAGCTTGAACTTTAACTACACTTTCTAGCGCAAAGAGTTCTGGCGTTTGGTTTGTGAACTGCTATAAGCCCCTGTTATTGAAATACTGAAGAATTACATGATTAGGCAAGCGTGTTTGGTTTTATTGGCTTTGTTGGGCGTGGTCGCCCTGGCGCAAACGCCGCCCGCGAGCGCGGCGCCCAAGGCGGGCGAGCCGGTGTTCGCGGAGATTCGCCCCGGCACACAGACAGCATCGGCGAGCAATGCATCGCCCGAAATCGTCGGGGGGCAGCGCGCCGGGGATAGAGGACTGGGGACAGAGGGCGGCGGTCAGAGCGCGGCGGTCGGCGGGAATACGGCGACAGCCAGCACGAGCACCAATGTGACGCCAGGCGCGCCTGCCAGCCTGAGCGGGTATGTGGCGGACGACAAATACAAGCTCCGGGTGGGGGATAAAATCAGTCTCCAGATAATCGAGGATCGGGATGCGCCGAAAAGCCTGGTGGTGGCGGATTCGGGCGAGCTGGATGTGCCTTACGTGGGCCGGGTGGCGGCATCGGACAAGACATGCAAGCAACTGGCGGCCGAACTGAAGACGCGGCTGGAAAAGGAATACTACCACCGGGCCACCGTCGTTATCGCGCTGGATGTGGCAAACAAGTTCCTGGGCCGGGTTTATGTTTGGGGCCAGGTGCGCAACCAGGGGCCGATCGATATCGCCGTCAATGAAAACCTGACGGCGGGGAAGGCGATTTTGCGCGCGGGCGGCTTCGGCGATTTTGCGAACAAGAAGAGGGTCAAAGTGGTCCGCAGCGGAGCCACGGACGGCGCGGCCAAACAGAGTTTCGAGTTGAACATGGTCGATATCCTCGAGAAGGGGAAGACCGAAAAGGACGTGGTCCTGCAGCCTGATGATTTCATCATCGTCCCCTCCCGGCTGATTAATTTCTAAGATCCATTCTCCGACACATGAACGACCAAGTTGATGATCAAGCCAGGACAGATCGGTCCACCACGAGAGCGCATTTTCATACCCGGCTGACCCGGTACCGGAGCCTGTGGCGCCGAAAATGGTGGGTTTTAGTGCTGTGCGCCCTTGTGGCTATGGCTGTCCAGATAGTGCATCTGTGGTGCTCGGCGCCGGCATTTGCCTCACTCGGGCGGATGATCGTGAGCATCAAGCTGAACATTGCTGAGGGTTCAGTCTATACGGAGGAACTGAGCAATTTCCTGGGAACCCAGGCGGCGCTGATGCAAAGTGGCCTGGTCGTCCAGCGGGCGCATGGGCGGGTCACGGCCCAGAAACCGGAGCTCAGGATGCAGCCAGTGGGGCTGAAAGTGACGGTTTTGCCCAAAACGACTATCTTCGTGCTGCAGGCCAGCGGCAGCGAGCCGGCCTACACACAGGCATTTTTGCAGGCCTGCATGGAGGAGTACATCGCACTGAAAAAGGAGATGCGGACGCAGACTTCCGACACCACCGTGGCCGGTTTGACGGAGGAGGTTATGCGGATCGAGAAGGACCTGCGCAACGCCGATGACGAGCTGGTGGCATTCCAGAGCACCAACAGCGTGGTGCTGTCCCAGGATCAGGCCAATAGCCCCGGCAATTACCTGGCGGCGCTCAACCAACGCCTGGCCGCCCAGAAATCCGAGTACGCCCTGTTGCAAATGCTGACGGTGGACCAGAACCTGGACCGCCAGCAGGCCGCGGGCGGGGAGTTATTGCCGGCCAATAGCACGGCGGACAAGGCCCCGGCGGCAGGCGGCGAACGAACCGACATCGACTACCTCAGGGCGAAACAACAGTTGCTCCTGTTGCAGGCCGAACAAACCGAGCTTGGCCGTTACTTGAGGACGAATCACCCGAAAATGGTTGCGATGAGCGAAGATATCGCCCGGCGCGAGCAGTTGCTGAAGATCTTCCGCCTCCAAAGCGGGGAACAGTTGGAGAGCAAGAAGGCCTCGCTGGCGCTGGAGATTCAGAACCTCGAGAAGGACGTTAAGCAGTGGGATGCCAAGATGCTGGAGATTCAGGGCAAGACTGCGGAATATCAGAGGCTAAAGGGCAATACGCAGAGAATCCAGGCGCTCTACGACCGGCTGCTGGCCACGATGCAAACCCTGGATGTAAACAAAGAAATCACTCCGGAGAGCGTCACCATCATGGAGCCGGCCACTCGCGCGTTCCGAGACCAGTCCGAAATGTGGAAGAATATGAGCACTGCCGCCGCCGTCGGGGTGGGACTGGGCGTGCTTTTGCTGCTGTTCCTTGACCGCATGGACGATCGCATGGTGTCCTTCACCGAACTGAAAGAGCTATTTGATGAAGAGGTCGTAGGCCAAATTCCGCGGGAGAAATCCCTCGGGCGGAGCCGACAGGTGGCCCTGGTTGGACCGACGGATGGGCGTCATAGCTTCGTCGAGGCTTACCGGAATCTCCGTTCTTCCCTGCTGTATATGGCTCAGGGCGAGGGACGGTCCAAGATCCTGCTGGTGACCAGTGCGATACCCAATGAAGGCAAGTCGCTCACCGCTGCCAACCTGGCTATAACCATGGCCAGCACCGGCTCAAAGGTGCTGCTGGTCGATGCGGACGCGCGCAAGGGCGCGTTGCACACTCGTTTCGAGGTGCCTGCCAAACCGGGGTTGACCGAAGTGTTGGGGCAGGGCTTGAACTGGGAAGAAGCGGTGCAGGCCACTAAATACCCCAACTTGTCTATATTGCCCCAGGGTGCCTTCGCCCCCAATGCCAGTGAGTTGTTCATTAGCGACGTAACCAAGCAGTTTCTGCGCGACGTTGCTGCCAAATACGATTATGTGGTTTTAGACACAGTGCCGGTGATGGCGGCGGATGACGTGACCAGCCTCGCGCCGCACGTGGACGGCGTGGTCTTTGTGATCCGTGCCGAGTTCACGTCTGCTCGCGTAGCCCGCGCGGCCCTGAATTCCTTGTATCAGCGCCAGGTCCGTGTGCTCGGTCTGATATTCAACTCTGCCCGTCCCAACACCGAGGATTACTACTACTACCGATATAAAAGTTACTACAAGCAGTATCCCGATTCGGAGCCGAAGACCAAGGATGTGAGGGAGCAAACAGGCAAGGCCTAGTCCGCGGGCAAAGCGGACGGTGGAACAAGCCTGACGTGCGACATGATACGTGCCTTTCTTAAGCGATGGATGGCCGGCGGAATTGCGGCCGGCTGGTTGGTGTGCGGCCAGGTCGGGGCGGAGGCCAAGCCCGCCATATTGACCGCGCGAGAAGCCTTCGACCTTGCCATCGAGGCCTATATTTTCGGCTACCCGTTGGTTACGATGGACATGACCCGGCGAGCGATGACCAATGTGCGGGAGCCAGAAGGGATGCGTGCTCCGCTGGGGCAATTCGCGCGGACCCGGACCTATCCGCTCGCGTCGAACCACGACGTTACGGTGCCCAATGCCGACATGCTTTACACCATCGTTTGGCTGGATGTTTCCCAGGAGCCCTGGGTGCTGAGCCTCCCGGACATGAAGGATCGCTACGCCACGTTCCCCATGCTGGACGGCTGGACCACGGTGTTCGGGGCGCCCGGCAAACGCATGACTGGCACCGGGCCGCAACAATGCGCCATCGTTGGCCCGGGCTGGAAAGGCAAGCTGCCTGCCGGGCTGAAGGCATACAAGTCACCCACCGGCATCGTGCAGGTGCTTGGGCGCGTTTATTGCGCGGGCACGCCGGGAGATTATGCAGCCGTGCATGCGCTTCAGGACCAGTGCCGGGCGGTGCCTCTCAGTTCATACGGCAAGCCTTACACGCCGCTTCCAGGGCAGGCTGATCCAGGCATTGACAGCCGGAAGACCGTGCGCGAGCAGGTCAACAGCCTGGGTGTGACCGATTATTTCAACCGGCTGGCGGTCTTGATGAAAGATAATCCTCCCGCGCGCGCCGACTCGCGGATTGTGAAGAAGATGGCTCGGTTGGGCATTGTGCCGGGGAAGCCGTTCGACATTGGCAAGCTCGACCCCATCGTGATTCAGGTCCTCGAGGCGGTGCCTCCGGCTGCCTTTGGCAAAATCGCTGCCTGGTCCACGGATAGCACCAAAGCCGGCGACTGGAGCTTACAGGACGGCTGGATGAGGACACTGAAGACCGGGAATTACGGCATCGACTATACCCAGCGCGCCCTGATTGCGGCGATCGCGTTGGGCGCCAACCTGCCGCAGGACGCCGTCGCGGCGGTTTCAACCATCGACGGGACTGGACAGCCCTACAGTGGGAATAGCAGGTACGTGATGCACTTTGCAACAGGGAAGGCTCCCAGCGCCAATGGATTCTGGTCGCTCACCATGTATGACGGCGACTACTTTTTCGTGGATAACCCGCTGGGCCGTTATTCCCTGAGCGCGCGCGACCAGCTACGGTCCAATCCCGATGGCTCGCTGGATGTGTACATCCAGACGCACCCTCCGGGTATGGACAGGGAATCCAACTGGCTGCCGGCCCCCGACGGGAAGTTTTTCCTTATGCTGCGATTCTACTGGCCTAAGGAATCGCTGCTTGACGGTGCATGGAAGATCCCGCCCGTGAAGCGGGAGGACTGAGCCAGCGAGTTTAACCGGGCGAGCCGGAGCCAAGGATCTTTTGAGCTGCTCGTCTGACCGACTCGGCCAATTCGGGGGGGCGGACAACGACGGCATCACCTCCCCAACTGAGTACCCAGCGCCCGACTTCCCCGAGGCTCGAGAGCTTGAGACGCATTTCGACCCCACCCCGCCTGAGCTCGCGCAGTTGCTGCGAATCGTGCCACTTCTTCTCCCGGATGTAATCCGCCACGCGCTCGTGGAAGCGGATCACCACGTCGAAATCCCCCTGGCCAGACTGGACGCCAAAACTTCCGCGCAGGCGCTTTTCCAGAGAGAATGCCTGGCGGCGCTCGAAGGTCTTGCCTGTGTAGCGGATGCCTTTGATGCGCGCGGGGACAAAGGTGCGGAGGTCTTTGCGCAGATGATCGAACGCGAAAAGAAACCATTCGCCGTTGATGTTGGCGAGGTGATAGGGATCGACGAGGCGTTGCTCGATGCGTTGCTGGCCGGGTTTGCGATAGGCTAGTTCCAACTGCCGGTGTGCCACCGTGGCCTTGGCGAGCGCGTCGAAAATCTCCAGATCCAGAATCGGTTCGGCGCGCATGCGAAAAGAGATGGTTTGCGCCACGTCGTCGAGGCTGAGCGAGATGGTGTCAGGCAGAGCCCGCCCCATCTTCTTGACGGCGCTGAGCAGCGGCTGTTCAAAGCAGGTGCCCCGATATTGTTGAAGGGCTTTCTCGGCCACGACGAGCGCGAGGATCTCGCCTTCCGTGATCTGCAGCGTGGGAAACGCTCTGACGGGCTGACTGTAGTAAAAGCCAAACCGGCTGCTATCGTATGCGATTGGCAGCTCCAGCCGGTCCCGCATGAACTCCAGATCCCGGTGAATGGACTTGGTGCTGACTTCCAGTTGGCCGGCCAGGGTTTTTGCATTGGGGTAGCCGCCCGAGTTCAGGGCCTGATGAATGCGCAGCATCCGCTCGATCGGCGGGCGGGAGCGCCACTGGTCGTCTTCAAGGCTGGCGTGTGATCTCATCCGTCAGCAAAGTGGCCATTCAGTGCGCGCAAGGGCGGGGGGCCCGGTGGCGCGGCGGAGAAGCGTCAACTGACCGGCAGCTCAGCCGAGCTTGGCCAGCAACTCATCGTTCGTCTTGTGCTTCTTGAGCGCGGCGATGAGCGTTTCCATCGCTTCAACCGGGTTCAAATCCACCATGGTACGGCGGAGCTTACGCACGGCCTCGATCTGGTTTTTCGGAAAGAGCTTCTCTTCTTTGCGCGTGCCGCTCTTGGGAATGTCGATGGCCGGGAACAAGCGCCGATCCGAGAGCTTGCGGTCCAGGATCAACTCCATGTTGCCGGTGCCCTTGAANNTCGAGCAGCACAAAGACGTCCTTGCCCGCCTCAACCATGCGCCGGCAGCGTTCGATCATAAAGCGCGAGAGCCGCACGTGCGTCTCCAAATCCTGGTCGTTGGACGAGGCTACTACCTCGGCTTTCACCGAGCGTTGGAAATCGGTAACCTCCTCCGGACGCTCGTCGATGAGCAGGACCAGCACATGGACCTCCGGATGGTTGGCGGTGATGGCGTTGGCGATCTGCTTCAGGATCGTGGTCTTGCCGGTGCGCGGTGAGGCTACGATCAGGCCGCGCGTGCCTTTGCCCAGCGGCGTCACCAGGTCAATGACCCGCGTCTCGATGAGGTCCGGGGACGTCTCGAGCTTGAACTTCTCGATGGGGTCAATGGTGGTGAGATTCTCAAACCGCACGGACTTGGTATACTCCTCGAAGACCATGCCATTGACCTTCTCCACCGCTTTGAGCTGCGGGCTGTTGCCGCGATGCGGGGCTTGCGTGGGGCCTAATACAAGGCTGCCCTCGCGCAGGAAATTCCGCTTGATGGTGTCCGGGGTGACGAAGATGTCTGTCGGTTTTGGGTGAAAATGGTTCTCGGGTGTGCGGAGGAAGCCGAAGCCTTTTTCGGAGATTTCCAGGTAACCGGATCCGAGATCGGTGGTTGCAGTACTATTGGTGTCGTTGTTCGTTGCTATACTCATAACTAATCAGTGTGCTATCGAAGGTTTTTCAGAATTAATCCCCGAAAACCACTAATGAACTTTGAATTTTTGGGAAGCTGCTGCGGTAGCCTGCCATCAAACTCGCCCGCTGTCCGCAGTTAACAGTCCTTCGACAGGGTTATGATTACCGATGATTCCCGGGGAGCGCAACAAGTTTTTTTAAATAATATTATCCCCCCACCTGGGCTCTTGCCTCCGCCGCCAGAGGGGTGCTCAGGTAGCGTTCGCCGGTGGAACAGGCGAAGGTGACGATCAGCTTGCCTTTGTTCTCGGGCCGCCTGGCGACTTGGATGGCCGCCCAAACGTTCGCGCCGGAGGAGATGCCCGCGAGAATTCCCTCCTCCTTGGCCAACCGCCGCGCCATGGCGAACGAGTCTTCGTTGGTGACCGGAATGCATTCGACGATCTGCGGGGCGCCTTGGGCATCTTTGAGATGGAGGTTCTTCGGGATAAAACCCGCGCCCGCCCCTTGAATCTTGTGGGGGCCGGGCCTGAGCGGCTGGCCGGCGAGGGCTTGGGCAATGACCGGGGAATCTTTCGGCTCGACGGCAATGGCCTGGAACGAGGGCTTGCGCGCTTTGATCGCTTCATAACAGCCGGTGATGGTCCCACCGGTGCCCACGGCGGCGACGAGTATGTCCACCTTGCCGCTCGTATCCTCCCAGATTTCTTCCGCCGTGGTCTTGCGGTGGATGTCCGGGTTGGCCGGATTGTCGAACTGCTGCGGAATCCAGGCGTGCGGCGTATCTTTGGCCAATTGCTCGGCCTTGGCGATGGCCCCTTTCATGCCTTCGGTGCCGGGCGTCAGGACGAGTCTGGCGCCGAGCATCGCCAGGAGCGTGCGGCGCTCCAGTGACATGGTCTCCGGCATGGTCAGGATGAGCTGGTAACCTTTGGCTGCGGCCACGAAGGCCAGCGCGATGCCGGTGTTGCCGCTGGTGGGCTCGATGATAACCGTGTCCTTTTTGAGTATCCCGCGCTTCTCCGCGTCCTCAATCATTGCCATGCCGATGCGGTCCTTGACACTGCCGAGCGGATTGAAGAACTCGCACTTCAGCAGGATCGTGGCTGGCGCGCCGTCCGTGACCTTGTTCAAGCGCACCAGCGGCGTGTGCCCGACCGTTTCGACGATGTTATTGTATATGCGACCCATAAAGCCTCAGAATGTGTGTTGGCGAAGGTTCCATGCCCATTCGCGTATGAGGCAATGTCCACCGGATGCCGGGAACGGGCAAGCGGAAAAAACATAAAGTCCCTGCCCGGCCTTGCGGCCGGGCAGGGACTAAATGGGGGATGGGAGTTCGCCAAGCTCTCTTTCCCGTGCTGGCATTTGGCGCCGAATAAGCTGCCAGCTTCCCGACGCTATTCTCCACGGCAAGCGGAGTGTCCGGCCTCGTAGCAGGACCGTCCAGCACCTTGCGGTCGCTGGATTACGTTGAGTGAGGCTTTTCAGCTCGCTTAGTTCACAAAGGCAAAACCCGCGGCCGCAGCCGCGGTAAATAAGTTCTGGCGGAGCCCGTCAGGCGGTCGGCTCCGCCTTGGGCGCGACTTTGGCGTGGCCTTTGGCCTTGGCGATCGTCTTCTTGCGCTTCAAATACGCCTGCCGCCGTTGCCGCTTCTTCGCTTTGTTGTATTGCTTGCTCATAAGATCTTTACATTACCAACTTATTGCGATTGTTTAGCGCACTATGAAGATTAGCTGGTGTCGATTCAATATCTATTTGGCGGTGGCGTTGGCGGCGGCCGCGATGTGCGGCTGCAGTACCTCCCCCGAGAGCAAGGCCAAGAAGCAGCTCAGCACGCTGCGCCTGCATATGGAAGTGAGCCGCGATGCGAGCACGACTAGCCAACGGGTGCCCATTTATCGCGAGCGGCCGTTTATGATCAACGTGGAAACGATGCCCTTTGTGAACGAATCCAACGTATCCGGGGCCAAGGTCGTTGATGTGGTGGGAGGGTTCGCCCTGAGCATCCAGTTTGACCACGCGGGCGCCGCCATGCTCGAACAGGCCACCACCGCCAACCGCGGCCGGAAGATCGCCGTGTTCAGCCAGTTCGGTGAGGAACTGAAGAGCCTTCGCTGGCTGGGTGCCCCGCTCATCTCCCGGCGCATCTCCGACGGTGTCTTTGTATTCACCCCGGACGCGAACCGCGAGGAAGCCGAGGAGATCGCGCGTGGCCTGAACAATGTCGCCAAGAAGACTCGGACATGGATCGACAAGTGACCTGTGCCGCGTTTCTCGGCGCTGCAACGGTCCAGCCGCAGGACTTTCCAACCCAATCCCCTCCTCGCCACCGCCGACGGCACGGTCGCCGACATCAGTATGCGGCCCTCGCTGTCGAACTGCGGCAACTGCCTGGTTACAACCAGAACCCCGCGCGCCGCCTGGTGGCAAAACGAGGCAGTCGTTGGGAACTTGCCAGCCACAGCTTGAATCTGCTGGAGTTGTTGACATACTAGCTGCGGTTGCGCGAAGTGGCACGGCGTGATCACCGCGGTTGTGGTATAGTTGATTCGATAACGACCAGCGCCCGATGACATCACTGGCTCTATCTGTGGAGTGCCCCGACTGGGCCCGCCGCTTTCGGCGGTACGGCCACAGTGGCCGCTCCGCTGCGTTCACTCTCATTGAACTGCTGGTCGTGATTGCCATCATCGCCATCCTGGCNNCTGCCTGAGCAACCTCAAGCAACTGGAGACCTGCTGGCACCTTTATGCGCTTGATAACCAGGATATCCTTCCTCCCAACGATTCCATCATGTTCATGGGCGGAGGGACCGCCTCCGCCGATGTTTCCTGGTGCCCTGACCACGCTCGCACCGACCTCGATANNCATTTATCATTGCCCGGCGGACAAATCGACCGTGGAAACAGCCGGTGGCCAACCGCTCACCCAACTGCGTAATCGCAGCTACAACATGAGCCAGTCCGTCAACGGGTATCCGGAGTACCTGACCAGCCTGGGGATGCCTGGCCTGTCGGACATACCCTTTTGGAAGAAATACACCGAGATCCAGCGGCCGACTCCTAGCCGGCTCTTTGTCTTCATCGATGAACACCCCGATACCTTGCTCGACGCCCAGTTTGGGAACCCGGCAGGCTTGCCATATTGGCCTCCGATGTGGTTCGATATGCCCGCCGACCGGCATAACCAGGGCGCCTGCCTGTCCTTTGCCGACGGTCACGCCGAACGCTGGCGCTGGAAGACCCCAATGACCTACAGCTATTTGGGGCAAGCCCCCGGCGCTGATCAGATGCCCGACTTCCTCCGCGTCCAAAGCGCCATGAAGTGCTTGACCGACAACTGACTTGCGCGATCGGCCCGGGGCGGAATGGCGACACAGACCCCGTAAGTCTGCCGCAGTCACCCCCAAATCGCAGGTGTGGCAGACTGCGTGCCCTAAGGATGCCCCAAGGATGCCCCAAGGATGCGCTAAGGATGCGCTAAGGATCATCTCCAGAGCTTCTCCGGAGCTTCCCCGGAGATACTCCAGCGCAGCGGGCTCTCTGGGCGAGGGGAGTCGCGGGTTCGAAGCAGTGCTTTAGGTGCGTAGCCGCGTCGCGACGATAGGCGGGCCTTGGGGGCGGCCGGCAGCGCTCGCAATTCCCGCTTGCGCAGTGCGGCCACGGAGGCAATTCTTTACCCGGATATGAATTACAAGATCTCGAAACGCGCAGCTTCTCTGACGCCCTCGCTCACCCTGGCTATTGACTCGAAGGCCAAGCAAATGAAAGCCGATGGTCTGGACGTCGTCGGCTTCGGCGCCGGCGAGCCGGATTTCGACACCCCGCAGCACATCAAGGACGCCTGCGCCAAGGCGCTGGCCGCCGGCTTCACCAAGTACACGCCTGCCGCCGGCATTCCCGAGTTGCGTGCGGCCATTGCCGACAAGCACAAGCGCGAGAACGGCCTCACCTATAAGCCCTCGCAGATCATCGTCTCGTGCGGCGGCAAGCATTCCTGCTTCAACGTCATCTTTGCCACCTGTGAAGAGGGCGACGAGGTGATCATCCCCGCCCCCTATTGGCTGAGCTACCCGGAGATGGTGAAGATGGCCGGCGCCAAGCCCGTCATCGTCCAGACCACCGACCAGACCGAGTTCAAGCTTACGCCGGACGCCCTGCGCGCCGCCATCACCCCGCGCACGCGCCTGTTCGTCCTCAACTCCCCGAGCAACCCCACCGGCTCGGTCTATACGCCCGCCGAAGTCAAAGCCCTGGGCGACGTCTGCGTCGAGAAGAACGTCCTCATCATGAGCGACGAAATCTACGAGCACCTCCTGTATGATGGCGCGACCGTCAAAAGCGTCGCCAGCTTCTCCCAGGCGCACTTCGAGCATACGATCATCGTGCACGGCTTCGCCAAGGCCTGGAGCATGACCGGCTGGCGGCTCGGCTGGTGTGCCGCGCCCGAGCCGATTGCCAAGGCCATCGACGCTGTACAAAGCCACAGCACCAGCAACCCAACCTCCTTCGCACAGAAAGGCGCTGTCGCCGCGCTGACCGGGCCGCAGGACCATCTGCCGCTCTGGCTGGCGGAATTCAACAAACGCCGCACTTACGCCTGGCAGAAGCTCACCAGCATCCCCGGCTTAACCTGTGTCAACGCCAAGGGCGCCTTTTACCTGTTCCCGAACATTGCGAAGACGGGACTCAAGTCCACTGAGTTCTGTGCCCGGCTGCTCGAAGCCGAGAAGGTTGCCGCCGTCCCCGGGATTGCCTTTGGAGCTGACGATTACATTCGCCTCAGTTACGCGACGAGCATGGCCAACATCCAGAAGGGCCTGGAGCGCATCGAACGCTTCTGCAAGACGCTGGCGAAGTGATCGGCCCCGGCCCCTGCGCCAAGCCCGGAGCGAAACCCGCGCCACACGAGGAGCGGCCCGTAGGTGGGACTCAGGCGCAACCACCAGAGCGAGGACGCGGCGCTCGGTGAAAAGTAGGATTGCGCGAAGTAGATTGCCGGCGTCAAACGCACGGCACGGCTCCCATCACCGTGGCCAGCACCGTCGCGGTGCCGTTGTCCTGGGTGAGAACCGAGGCGAGCAGTGACACCGCTAGCGCGAACAGCATGAGGGCGGGCAGCGCGCAGATGGTCGCGAGGAACACCTCGAAGGAAACTCCGCCGATGCGAAACGGCAGGGCCAGCATTGGAAACAGCGCCGCAAATTCGTGCACGCAACGAGCGCCGCGTTGAGAAACTTCCTGGCGAACACTTTCCTGCTCTGATAGGCGTAGGCGTTGGGCTGTTAGCGTGGGCGGTTCGAGCTGAGAGAACGGGAATAGCAGGGACGGATACCCCGGACACCTGCTCGTGCTCAGGGAGCCGTGCATTCTATGGCGGCGGCGGATAGCGCCGGCAGGACTACGCTGCCCTCCGCCTGAGACAGCGGAATGATTCTTACGCGCTCGGCCGCGTCCCAGTGATTCATCACATCCGGTTGCCGGGCATCCTGCGTGTCGCACAGCGCTTCGGCGCTCACGATGCGCACCGCGCTATTCCAGCCGTCAAAACCAAACGAGCACTCCACCGGTTCGCTCCGGGAATTGACGACGAAAATGACCGCCATCTGCTTGTCCCCCGAACCGCCGGCGAACACATCCAAGCCCTCGGTAGATGACTTCACCTGGCAGGGCACGGGTTTGGCATGGCGTGCGTAAAGCTGCATAGCATAGAAGCTGGGCCGCTTGAGCAAGCCGGACGGCTTGGTCTCGATGATGCCGCTGCCGAGGCTATTGGCCATGTTCGAGCGACACGCCAGCTCGACTTTGTCCGAATGGCGCATCAACAGATTGAGATAGCGGGCGTTAAGCAGCGCCGTCTCGAGCGTCTGGAACTTGGAGCGCATCACGCCCCAATTGCCCCCGCTCACGTTCCACTCCGTGACGGCTATCTTGAGATGCCCGGAGCCCGGCGTGGTCCCAATCATGTCCGCGAGATGGTTGAAGTCGCGGTCGCAAGCCGCGAAGTCCGGCGTGTAATGATGCGGACCGACGTAGGCGATGTCCCTGCCTGCGCGGTCCAGCAGTTTCTGCGAGGGAAACGAGGCGAGCAATTGAATGGCGGAATCGGCCTGCTTCATCCTTTGCACAAACGCCGCAAACTGCCCAAGGTAACCCTCGTTTTCGCCGCTGATTTCGTTGCCGATTTGCCAATACTTCACGCGATAAGGCATGGCGTGCCCGTTGGCAGCCCGTTTGGCGCCCCAGACGGTGCTGGCGTCGCCGTTGCAGTACTCGACCAAATCACCGGCGTTCTGCGGCCCGTCGGAGAAGCTCAGGCAAACCAGCGGCTGGGCTCCCACCAGCTCGCAGAACTGGCAAAACTCATCTATGCCAACGTCATTGGGGTCAATACGGCCCCAGACTTTGTTCGGAAAGGGCCGGCGCGCGTCGCGGTCGCCGATCCCGTTCTTCCAGCGATACTCACCGGGGTCGCACACACTGCCGCCCCAGCGGATAATCGCCGGGTGCGCTTCTTTGATGGCTTCGATCACATCGGGGCGCCAGCCGTTCCGATTATCGGCGGGCAACAGCGAAAGCTTGTCTGTCCAAACAGAGCCCCGGCCTTCGACACGCACCTCAAACACAACACGGTCGCTTTGGCCTGCGGACACCAGGGCCAGCGAGTCCTTGCGCCACTCCTGCGACAGCCGCGGAAGCTTTGCCGAGGCCAGCGTCAGCCAACTGCCGTTGGGGAGCTGAACCTTCAACCTCACCGTCACAGCCAGTGATGGGTTGTCCGCACGGAAAAAACCGGCGAACGCGTAGGCGGCACCCGTTTTCACCGCGAGGCCGGATTGCGTTAGCACGGCCGGCTGGCGGCGGGTCGAGGTGAGCCTGACGCTGCGCGCGCCGTTGAAGGGAAGCGCCTTGTCGTAAGTCCACGTTCCATTCTTGTCCCATTCGCGGTCGCACACATTTGGCGCCCCATCGCCATAAGCCCAATTGGCCCGTGAGGTGACCCCCTCAAACGAGCGGTCGTTCAACATCTCCGCCCACATCGACGGCACGAGATCGTCGAGCAACTCCATGAAATTGCCGAAGAGCATCGGGCTGACCCGCCCGGCGTGAAGCGGCTGGGAGGAAACGGTAACCGTCGCTTTCAGCGGCTCCGCCAAACTTTGAATCACTGCGGCGGCCAAAAGGCCGGCGATGAGGAGGGCTTTTCTCGCGGCTTTCATTACGACGCAGTGTACAGAAGGCCGGGGGGAGCAGCAATTCCTGCTATGGTTTTGAGTTGCGGGTTTGGCGCAGAATGCGAGGCTGTGCCCCGTGAAAACGCCTCAGCACACAGCCACTGTCGCACACCACCAAACGCCTGCTCTCGTCTGCATGCTTCTGTTAGCCCTGAACCTGCCAGCCCGGGCGGATTTCACCATCGCCAAGGGAGGGAAGGCCCGCTGCATTATCGTGCAGCAGCCGGGAGCAACCCTGGTCGAGTCCAACGTCGTCCACGAACTGGCGGAGACGCTCGGCAAGATTACTGGCGCGACCTTCCAGATCCAGGAAGCGGAGGGTGCGAAAGTGCCTGACCATGCAATCATCATTGGCCCCGGCATGGTTGCCGGCAAACTGTTCCCGGAGGTGGCCCTGGACAAGCTGAGCTCGGAGGAACTCGTGATGCGCGTGAAAGGCGGGCGGCTGTTGCTGGCGGGAGGGCGACCGCGCGGGACGCTCTATGCGGTGAATCACTTTCTGAAGGAGCAATGCGGCGTGCGCTGGTGGGCGCCGTGGGCCACGGACATCCCGCATCGCCCAAGCTTGCGCGTGCCCAAACTGGATGTCCGGAGCCAGCCGGCGTTCGAGTATCGTGAGCCATATTGGTGGGCCGGATTCGAGCCACATTGGAAGGCTCACAACGGCGCCAACGGCCAGAACCAAGAGATTCCTGCAGCGCTGGGCGGCTGCATCAAGTACAAGGGGTTCTGCCACACCTTCTATCCGCTGGTGCCCCCGGACAAGTATTTCGGCCCGCACCCCGAATGGTATAGCCTCATCAAAGGCAAGCGCACGCACGAGAACGCCCAGCTCTGCCTCTCCAACCCGGAACTGCGCGACTTCGTCGTCCAGCGCGTGAAGGAATGGCTGCGCGAGTCGCCCGATGACAAAATCATTTCGGTGACGCAGAACGACTGCTTCGGCGCGTGCGAATGCCCCAACTGCAAGGCCATTGACGACGCCGAAGGCAGCCCGTCCGGGAGCATGCTCGCCTTCGTGAATTACATCGCCGAGAAGATCGAGCCCGAGTTCCCAGACGTGGCGGTGGACACCTTTGCCTACCAATACACGAGGCACCCGCCCAAGACGATTCACCCGCGGCCGAACGTCATCGTGCGGCTCTGTTCGATTGAGTGCAACTTTCGCGAACCGCTGGACCATCCGTCCAACGCCGCCTTCCTGGCCGATTTGGCGACGTGGTCGAAGATCTGCCACCGCCTCTACGTGTGGGACTACGTCACCGACTTCGCCAACTACGTGCTGCCGCATCCCAACTGGTTCGTGCTGGGGCCGAACGTCCGGCGATTCCATGATTACGGTGTGAAGGGGGTGTTCGAGGAAGGCGCTTATGGCGGCCCCGGGGAGGAGATGGCCGAAATGCGAGCGTGGGTGCTGGCCCAACTGCTCTGGAACCCGCAACTGGATGACCGGGCGCTGATTAAGGAATTCCTGCGCGGCTACTATGGGAAGCAGGCAGGGGAAATCATCGAGCGTTACCTGGAGGTGATGCACAAAGCGTCCGAAGGATTCAACCTGCGCTGTTTCCTGGGCAAAGACCCGCCGCACCTGCGTTTTCAGCCGCTGGTAGCCGCGGAACGGCTCTGGCAGCAGGCGGAAGAAGCGGCCAGCCGCGAGGCCGACCCGGATAAGCTGATTCGTGTGCGCATGGGGCACTTGCCGCTGCGTTACGCCGTCCTTAGTCGCTGGGTCTCGTTGCGGCGGGAATGTCGGGAAGAGAAGGCGGCTTGGCCGTGGCAGGAATCGCGCAAAGCCGTCGCCGATGCGTTTCGTGATGTATGCCAGGGTGTTCCAGGGAAGGATTGGACGCCGGTGCGCGTGCTCAGCGAAGGCGGCCGGCAGGTGGACGACTTCCTGAAGCCATTCGCCCAGGACCCGCCTGACGCCAACGGCCCACCGTCGCCCTGAAATGCGAACGCCGAAACCCGAATCGACGGCTGCCCCAGCCGGGCAGTGGCGCCATATCCGGAGCCTGCTTCGGATTTCGGGTTTCGGCCTTCCTTCGGTCTTCGGTCTTCGACCTTCGGATTTGGCCCGGACTCTAAGCGTGCTGGACGCCAGCAGCGCTGTATGTAAATCTCCCTCCCGCGATGCAATGTGAATCCGATAACTCTATGACCAAACTATTCCGACTCTCGACAATCCCGTGCTTGGCTTCTTCATGGCACTACTTGGCCGCCTGGCTGTTGTTAATCGTGGCAAGCAGCTTTGCGCCCTCTTCCACATCGGCAGTCAGTGTCGGGCAATTGCGCTGCGAGTATCTGAAAGACCCGCTGGGCATCGATGCTCTCCAGCCGCGCCTGAGCTGGATTCTGAATGCGGATAACGGCGCCGATCGCAGTCAGTGCCAAAGCGCTTATCAGATTGTGGTCGCCCGCAACCTGAATGAGCTCGAGGCCAGCCAGGGCGACTTGTGGGACAGCGGTCAAGTCAACTCAGCCCAATCCATCCAAGTCCGCTACGCCGGCAAGCCTTTGGTCTCGGAGCAGGAATGTTTTTGGAAGGTGCGAGTGTGGGACGAGCTGGGCAAGCTCTCGGCCTGGAGTAAACCCGCGCACTGGACAATGGGATTGCTCAACCCGTCGGATTGGCACGGAACCTGGATTGGGCTGGACGAGCCCGAAGGCAGCAGGACCGCGAAGAACTTCCTCGGCGATGCGCAATGGGTCTGGTTCCCGGAGGGCCAACCGGACAAGGCCGCGCCGATTTGCACGCGCTATTTCCGGCGCGCGTTCACCTTGCCGGCCGACCGGGCCGTGAAGCGGGCGACGCTGTTCTTCACCGCCGACAATAGCGGCGTCTTCTATGTCAACGGGCGGAAGGCCGGGACGGCAGGTAACTTCCACTCAGCGACTGTGACCGACCTGACCAAGCGCTTGCAGCCCGGCCAGAACGTGCTCGCGGCGTCTGTGCAGAATGACGGGGCGGATCCGAATCCCGCCGGCTTGATTGCCCTGCTGCGGGTCGAATTTGACCAGGGCGCGCCGCTGGTGGTCGTGACCGATCCGAGCTGGAAGGCGGGCAAGGAAGGCGCGACCGGCTGGAAGGATGCGGTCTTTGAAGAGGCGGGATGGCTGGCAGCGCAAAAGCTCGGCCCGGCGGGCATGGCGCCGTGGGGCGACATCAGCGGGCCGGAGGATCGCCAACTGCCGGCCCGCATGCTGCGGCGCCAGTTCGAGGTCGAAAGGAAAGTCCAGCGCGCGACGGCTTACGTTTGCGGCCTCGGCTTGTCTGAGTTCTACCTCAACGGCAAGAAGGTTGGGGACCACGTCTTGTCGCCGGGGCTGACGGATTATACCAAGCGTGCCCTCTACGTTACCTTCGACGTGACGAAGCAGCTTAGGAAAGGCGCGAACGTGGCCGGCGTCATGTTGGGCAACGGCCGGTTTTACGCGCCGCGTTCCACGGTGCCGACCGGCACCACGAGCTACGGCTATCCTAAACTGATGTTCCAAATGCGCATTGAATATCAGGACGGCACCTCGGCGGAAGTGGTCAGCGACTCAGCCTGGAATCTGAGCACCGACGGTCCGATTCGCGCCAACAACGAATACGACGGCGAGGATTACGATGCGCGGATGGAAATGCCCGGCTGGAGCGCGCCGGGCTTTGATGCGGCGAAATGGCAGACTGTCCAGGGCGTCAGCGCGCCGGGTGGCGTGCTCGCGGCGCAGATGATCGCGCCTATTCGCATCACGGAGACTCTCAAGCCGATCGCCCTCACGCAGCCGAAGCCCGGCACGTGGATCTTCGACATGGGTCAGAACATGGTCGGTTGGTGCCGTCTTAAAGTATCCGGCCCGCGCGGCACCGAGGTTCAGTTGCGCCACGCCGAGACCCTCAAGGCCGACGGCACGCTTTACCTCGACAACATCCGTGGGGCGAAGGTGACCGACACTTACACGCTTAAAGGCGCGGGCACAGAGGTCTATGAACCTCGGTTTACCTACCACGGCTTCCGCTTTGTGGAGATGACCGGCTATCCCGGCAAACCGAGTCTGGCATCAATCGAAGGGCAGGTGGTGCACGACGATCTGGAGAGCGCTGGCGATTTCGCCTGCTCCAACCCGCTCCTGAATCGCATCTATAAGAATATCCTCTGGGGCGTGAGCGGCAATTATCGAAGCATCTCGACCGATTGCCCGCAGCGCGACGAACGCCAGGGTTGGCTGGGTGACCGGTCCGCCGAATCGAAGGGCGAGGCGTACCTCTTCAACACCGCCGCGCTTTACGCGAAGTGGCTGCAGGACATGGCCGATGCGCAGAAGGACAATGGCAGCGTATCGGACGTGTGCCCGGCCTACTGGCCTCTCTATTCGGACAACGTTACCTGGCCCAGCAGCACAGTGATCATCCCTGGCTCATTGCGTGAACAATTCGCCGATGAGGGCGTCATCGCAAGCCATTATGCCAGCGCGAAGAAGTGGATGGACCATATGGCCAGCTTCATAACCGACGGCATCATATCGCGAGATTCCTACGGGGACTGGTGCGTGCCCCCGGAGGACCCGAAGCTGATCCACTCGAACGATCCCGCGCGCAAGACCGATAAGGCCCTGCTCGCCAGCGCCTATTTCTACCACGACGCGCTGCTGATGGCCCGCTACGCCACCTTGCTCGGCAAGACAGACGACGCACAGCATTTCACCGCCCTGGCGGAGAAACTCAAGGCGGCCTTCAACCAGAAGTTCTTCCGTGCCGACGCTGGCCAATATGACAACGGCTCGCAGACCTCCTGCGTGCTGCCGTTGGCGTTTGGTCTTGTGCCCGACGGGCAGCGCGAGCGCGTATTCAACCACTTGGTGAGTAAGATCATGACCGAAAGCAAAGACCACATCGGCACCGGCTTGATCGGCGGCCAATGGCTCATGCGCGTGCTCACGGCGGGCGGGCGGGCGGACCTGGCCTACACGATCGCCTCGCAAAAGACCTATCCGAGTTGGGGCTACATGGTCGAGAAGGGCGCGACCACCATCTGGGAACTGTGGAACGGCGACACTGCCGACCCGGCGATGAACTCAGGCAATCACGTCATGCTCGTGGGCGATTTGGGCATCTGGCTCTACGAAAGTCTCGCTGGCATCAAATCCGATCCGGAGCAGCCGGGCTTCAAACACATCATTATGCGGCCTGAGCCGGTGGGCGACCTGCAGTTTGTCAAAGCATCGCATCGTTCGCCCTATGGCCTGATCGCCAGCGATTGGCAGAAGCAGGACGGCGCGTTCCGCTGGAAGATCACCATCCCGCCTAATACGACCGCGACTGTGTATGTGCCCGCCACAAGCGCGGAAGGCGTCACGGAGAGCGGCAAGCCCGTAGCCCAGGCGCGCGGCGTGCAGTTGCTGCGCATGGAGCAAGGCAGGGCTGTAATGGGGATCGGCCCGGGCAATTACACGTTCCAAAGCTCTAAGCCTTGAGACGCGCGAGCGGCGGATCTGTTGATCCGAAAATGCTTGCATNNTTGCTGGTGGAAGGCGCGCGGCGCACGCCCTTTAACCAGCGTGAGCTGCTTCGGCGCACCTTGCGGCTCCACCTGCGCGAGGTCATCGAGCGCGAGGCCGCTTCCCCCGAGGCACGGCTCACCAACATAAAGCCGTGGCCGCGCGGCTGCCTCGCCAAAGCCTACCGGCGTTCGGACCGGGCCTGGGACCGTATCGAGGCCGCTGCGACTGCCGCTCAGGGACGGCCCTCCTGGGACGATTGATGAAACCCTGGGAGGTCTGCACCTGGAGATTCCCCGACGCGGGCGAGCAGCCAGCCGTGCTCTTGGGCACGGATGAGAGGGTGAGGCTTAAACCGCGCGTTTGCGTCATTCTTTGCTCGACGCAGCGGGCTGCTCGCAAGCCTGAGGTGCACGAAGTCCTCCTGGACGAAGCTGATGGTCTGGACTGGGAAACGCTTTGCAAATGCGATGTGGTATATGCGGCGCCCAAGACCGAACTTGTCAAACACCGCGGCAGCGTCACAGTGGAACGCCGGCGCGCGATCGCTGAGCGGGTTATCCGCAGCCTTGGGCTCGCAGGGCTTTAGCCATCGCTCACACCGGCCCGCTTGCGGCAGTCACTGCGCCCGGGGACGGGCGCACTCCGGGAGTGCGGACGAGATGCGCCCTGACTCGCCTATGTAACGATCGGGTGCTTGATTCCAATAACAGAACCCGCCACTATCGCGCCATGACTCGTGCTCCCCAATCCAATCGCGTTGGTCTGATTCCTTTCCTCACCAGCTTCCTGATTGTGCTGTCCACTGCCTCGGTCCTTGCGGCGGTGCCGACGAACGATGTCCTCAACGACACTCGCGGCGGCCATTGGCTGGCGCAGACAAAGGGCCTGGGCGTATGGTGGTGCGAGGGCGGCTGGAAGGTCGGGCGCGAGCGCGTATTGCCCGCCAAACCGCGCGGCCAACCCGAGCCGGTCAGCGTCTCCGCCGCGCGCGGAGAATTCGAGCCGGCGCAGGTGGTGCTGCGTCCGGAGAAGGACTGCGATTTGTTGTGGGCGGAGGTGAGTCCGTTGTGCCAGCGATGGGGCAAGGCGACGCCGATCACGGTGCGGATTGACCAGGTCGCTTACGTGCAGGTGACGCATCCCACGGACTCGACGTGCGTGCCGGGCTGGTATCCCGACCCGCTGCCGCCGTTGTCCTGGCCGTTGGCGCTGGCAGCGGGGAAGAACCAGCCGCTCTGGCTTACTTTCTATGTGCCGCGCGATGCCAAAGCGGGAGATTACCACGGCGAGCTGCGGCTGATGACCTCTCTGGGCGTCGTCAAGGTCCCGCTGCGGATCCACGTGTATGACTTCGCGCTGCCTGAAGAGACCCATTTGAAGAGCGCGCTCGGCATGGGCTCACATTCAATCAATCGGTATCACAATCTCAAGCAGCAGGAACACAAGCAGTTTGTGTTCGAGACATACCTAAGCAACTTTGCCGAACATCGTATCAGCCCGTATTCCTTTTATGACTATGCGCCGATAGATATTCAGTTCGTGGGGCAGGGGACCAATAAGCATGCGCAGGTGGACTTCGCCAAATTCGACCAGGCGGCGGAGCGGTGGCTAGACCAGGCGCATTTCAACACGTTCCAACTCCCTTTGCGCGGGATGGGCGGCGGCACGTTCCATAGCCGGCACCTGGGGGAGTTGGAGGGATTCAAGGAGGGCACACCGGAATTCGCCCGGCTGTTCCAGGATTACCTCAGCCAGATCGAGATGCATTTCGAGCAACGCAACTGGCTGCCCAAGGCGTTTACCTACTGGTTTGATGAGCCGGCGCCCAAAGACTTCGAATTCGTCGCGGACGGTATGAAGCGGCTTAAGGCGGCTGCTCCCGGCATCCGGCGCATGCTCACGGTGCAACCCGAGCCGCCGTTGCTGGGGAACGTGGATATCTGGTGCGGCCTGACGCCAAAATGGACGCCTGAGCTGGTGCGCCAGCGGCGGGACGCGGGCGAAGAAGTCTGGTGGTACATTTGTTGCGGCCCGCAGGCTCCCTACATCACCGAGTTTATCGATCATCCGGGCACGGAACTGCGGCTTTGGCCGTGGCAATCCTGGCAATATGGTGTGCAGGGAATCCTCATCTGGGCGACGCTTTATTGGACTAGCCCGGCGGCGTTTCCTCCACCCAAACTGCAGGATCCGTGGACTGATCCCATGAGCTACAAATCCGGCTACGACGAGAAACCGGGCGAGATCGGCTACTGGGGCAATGGCGACGGACGATTCCTTTATCCGCCACACAGTGACGCGAGCAGTGATCAGGCGCCCTGCCTCGATGGCCCCGTCAATTCCGTGCGCTGGGAGAACCTGCGCGATGGCATGGAGGACTACGAGTATTTCTGGCTGCTGCAACAAGCGGCCACGCGCGAGCTGGTTTGGCATGGCGAGACCGAGCTGCTGAAGCAGGCGCGGGCGCTATTGAAAGTGCCATCCGAGGTCTCCCAGGACCTGACCCATTTTACCACCGACCCGCGCCTCATGCTGGAACATCGCGACCGCGTGGCGCGGATGATCGAGCGCCTACAGGGCACCCGGTGAGTTTCGGAACATCCAACATCGAACATCCAACGACTGCCATTCGCGCCAGCACTGGATGTTGGATGTTGGATGTTACTGGGCAAGGTCGCAGCCGCGATGCTTACCAGGCTCAGTTATAGAGTTTGGGCTCCTTGCGCCAGTCGAGGTCTTTATCGAACCCATATTGTGACACTCGCGCACGGCGCTCGCGCAGCCGGACCGACTCAATCCCGAGATAGTAGCCGGCGGATTGCTGATTTTTACCCACGCACTCCAACCGAAGCGTGTATTGGCCGGGCTCAGGCCAGAAGTCGAGCAAGTGAAACTCCTCGTTGGCTGTTTTGGCGCTGTAAAGATCCATTGCCCCGCCGAGCTTTATGCCGTTTAGGAAGGCCTGGTATTGGCCGAAATCGGGCGCCTTGGTCATGTTCAGCAGGAGCCGCAAAGGCTCCTTCCGCTTCACCTCGAACGGAACCTCCAGCCAGGCGCCCGCGGCTTCCTTGGGCGTGTAGAGCAGTTGCGCGCCGTCATAGAACTCGAGGTGCTGGGACGTGACCCCGCCGGCGCCATGGTGCTGGCCGTCGGCGAAATCCCGCGCATAGGCCGTTACGCGCTCAAGGCTGGGCAGCTTGCGTTCCCTGGCGTGGGGAGCGCGGGCCGCGAAAGTCGGTTGGCCGGTCTGGTACCAAAAGGCGACGCTGGCGTAGTCGTCTTCCCGCTCGTTCCAGCTTGTGGATTTGTGGTTGGGATTCTCGTCGGGGGCGATCCAGCCGAAGTGCTCGAAGGTGACCTTGATGCCCGTATTGAAGACAATCGGGTCGTTGAGATGCCAGCGGTAGGCGCTGGTGTGCCCGCCGACGATGCCCCACTGGTCGAAATAGGGCACGCCAAAGTAGGGTGTGCTGGTTTGCTTCAAACCCCAGGCGCAGAGGAAATAATCCTCGGTGCCGGTGCCCCAAATAGAGGCCTTGGCCTCACCATCAATGTAGATCTTCTCGTCGCCCTCGCCAAACCACGCGGGGCTGCGAGTGCGGACAGCCAGGACCGTCCCGACATAATGGCCTTTGCCTTTGGTGTCCAGCAGCACGTAATCCTTCCCATGTTCGACTGGATATTCCTGCCGGTATTGCGCGTAGAAATAGGGCGTGTCCTTGGGCAGCTTGTCCTTCTTGATCCAGTCAATATTGTAATAGAGCAAGTTGATGGGCTTGTCGCTCTCATTGACGATTTCGATCCGGGCCGATTTCCGGAACGGCATCCGCCAAAAGCAGTTGTAGGCATCCCCATCATCCACGACGACCGGCAGGCTGACCACCTCGCGGCGTTGGCCAAAGCAGCTCGCAAAGAAGTCGCCCAACGGCGCTTCGACGGCGGGGCGGAGGTTGCCATCCCAATAAATGCGCAAGAGCATCTCCTGGTGATTGGCCGAGCCCTGTTTTGCCCAATCCTGCGGCTCCGGCCCCAGGAAAGTGATCCACATGTGGGTGATGACACCGGGCCCGCGTTCGTCCAACAAGACGTGCGTTTGGCCGGGGCCGACGTGGAAGTTGTCCCAGTTGCTCTGCTCATCCAGGTCGCCGCGGGGCTCGGCTTTCGGATTGAGCTTTTGTTCACCGCCGCGGCGCACCTCGCCGACGCGCATGGTGGAGGTGGCGCGCCTGGAGCGGCCCTCTTGAGGTTTGGCGAGGTCATCCAAAGGGCCGGCTTGGATCGAAGCCAGCATGGCCAAGCCGAGCGGAAGCATGAGTATTCGTTTCATATTGGGCCAAGCGGAAGACGCAGTGTCACATTGACTTCGCATCGGCGGGATTCTTTCCCAACGAGAGCGCCGCGTCAATCCCTGGACCAAGCGCGCCTGCCAGCACATCTCAAAGGTGCCACCGGAGCGCCGGTTCGCTTCCTCTCCCCGAGAGAGACGAGCAGCCCCCTGAACCATGCTAGCGAGAGAGTAGGGCAGGCGCCTCGCCTGCCCCAGCCACGAGGGGAAGGCAGGCGAGACGCCTGCCCTACTCTCCGGTTCGTGGAAGGAGGCCCGATGATTCCCCGTCTTACACCGGGTCACCCTGAGTTAGCCACGCTGGGCGATAGCGCCGCGTAAAGGCTATAGGCCGCGTGCCCTCACGCGACGGTCGTAGTATTGATTACCTGCGCAACTAAGCGCCGGCTCAGGCTTGGACGTCCAGGGTGCTGCCCACGGCTTGTGTGGCGGTAGCACTGGAAGTGGAACTGGAAGCCTGTGTGGTGCCGTTCACCGAACCACTGTGGCGGTGGTGATGGTGGCCAACCTGACCTGAGGCTTGCAGGTCCTGTTTCAATGCGGCGAAAGCTTGCTGCGCACCGGACAAATCCCCTGACGTAAGGGCCGTTTGGAGGGCCTGTAAGTCCTGGGCGCCCTGGCTGCTTTTCTGGCTGGAGGAGCTGCTGCTGCCTTGGGCAGACTGCGTGGCATTGCTAGCCGAATCACCGTGGTGATGATGACGGCGCCCAGTCGAGCCCGCGCTTTGGAGGTCCTTTTGCAGGGAGGCGAAAGCCTGCTGCGCGCCGGATAGATCNNGAGGCGCTGTTGGCTTGGGCAGTTTGGGCAGCTTGAGCAGAAGCCGGCATATCCTTCTGGAAGGCCGCAAAGGCCTGCTGCGCTCCCGAAAGATCACCGGACTGAAGTGCACTTTGAAGCGCATTGAAGTCCTGGGCGCGCTGTTTCCACGGGCTCTGGACGTCGGGTTGGTACGTGTTTAGTGTCGAAGACACGCTGCTGACGGTCATAATCTCACAATCTCAACTTTCTGTTCATCTATGTTCTGCCCGCTGGAAGCATTATCGGCAGGTGCGGTGCGTACTTGAGGGACTATTCTTGCACCGCCGGGGTAAAATGCAGGTTGCTCACACCCGCCAGCCGATGATACCTATTCGGCAGCATGACTTTTCCCCACCAGTTTGGCCGCTGGCGCAAGCAAGCGGCCGGTTTCGCCGTCAGCCTCTTCGCAGTTGCATTCTCGAGTGTCGCGCAGCCGAAGGCAGGCGACCTTGTTTTCCAAACTGATTTCGAGGGCGCCGGTACGTTGCACGCGTGGGGCGCGGAGCAGGATCAGAACGTGCGGCTGGCTCCAGGATACCAAAGCGCGCAATCGCTGCAGGTGGAAAAGCAGACGAACACGACCGGCTCCGCCAGCGTGCACTTGGCGCTGCCCATCGACAAAATGCGCGGTGCCCGTCTTGCTTGTCGGGCGATGGTGCGCGCGGACGGCGTGACACCTCCACCGCAGCCGTGGAACGGCATCAAGTTCATGCTCCATATCACCACGCCCAGTGGCGCGCTCTGGCCGCAGCAGAACAACTTGTCCGGCACGTTTGATTGGAAGCGCGTCCAGTTCAAGGCCACCATTCCGGCAGATGCCACGGCCGCGGAGCTGATCCTTGGTCTCGAAGCGGTGAATGGCCGTGCGCAGTTTGACGACCTCAAGATCACTGTGACGCACGGTCCGCGCATCCGGCCCGCAACTCCGCCCGTCGGCCCGGTCTTCACAGGACATGCCGAACCCCGCCTGCGCGGCGCGATGATCTCTCCTGACCTGACGCCGGAAAGCCTCCGCGTGCTGGGCCAGGAATGGAACGCGAACCTGATCCGCTGGCAGCTCATCCGCACCGGACCGACGGCGCTGATCAAGACTGCAGCCGAATACGATATGTGGCTCGAAGGCGCCTTGGGCAAGCTAGATGCCGCACTGCCGCTCTGCGAGAAATACGGCGTGCGCGTCGTGCTGGATTTGCACTCGCCGTTTGGCGGCGCACCCACCGCCGGCGGCTATGTCGGCAGCGACACCGGCTTATTCACGAACCGGACCGCGCAGGATAAATTCGCCGCCGACTGGGAGCGGATGGCCCGTCGTTATCGCGACAGCTCGGTAATCTGGGGCTACGACCTCGTCAATGAACCCGTGGAGGACGAAGTCGCGGAAGGCTGCGACGATTGGCAGGCGCTGGCGACCCGCGCTGCCCGGGCCGTCCGCGCCGCCGACACGCGGCACGCGATCATTGTCGAGCCGACGCCTTGGGGTGGACCGGAGGCGCTGGCGAATCTGGAGCCGCTCCCGGTGCCGGGCGTGGTCTATAGCGTGCACATGTATTTACCGCACCAGTTCACCCACCAGGGCGTCTTCAGCGGCCCAACCGGCATCGCGTATCCGGGCCTGATCGAAGGCAAGCTCTGGGACCAGGCCGCGCTGCGCCGCGCGTTGCAGCCGGTGCGCGACTGGCAACGCGATTACGGCGTGCAGATTTATCTCGGCGAATTCAGCGCCATCCGCTGGGCGCCGAATGATAGCGCGTATCGCTATTTGAAGGACTGCATCGCCCTGTTCGAGGAGTTCGGATGGGACTGGAGTTATCACGCCTTCCGTGAATGGAGCGGCTGGAGCGTCGAGCACGCCCAGGACCAAGCCGACACCGCGCCGAGCAAAACCCAGACGAGCCGTGAGAAACTGCTCCGCGAGTGGTATGGGAAGAACCTGAAAGCGAAGTGAATCTGCCGGTTCCCCACCTGGCGGTCACGGATGTACGCCAGGCTCAGGCCGGCACCAGTTCCACCCGCACGGTGTAACCCAGTGCATGCAGCGTCTGCTCGCAGTCCTCTCATGTCAGGCCAAACGCGCGCACGTCCGCCAGGCCGAGGCGCGCCACGACTTGCGTCAGCATGGGCGCATCGGTCGGGGGAAATTCCCCGGGCCATCACGGCGTTCTCCGCCCAATCCACCAGTTCCACCAGGGGGGTCTGGTGGTGCATATAGGCGGCGAGCTTCTCCGCCACTGTCTGTCGCGTAATTGTCATGAACAGGGCGGGCTCACGCGGGCTGGGCGATGGTCTCAAACGCCACGCGCACCGGCCGGGCGGCCTTGCCAGGATAAAAAAGTCCTGCTAGATTCTTCGAGCGAGTGGAAGTGTAAGCTCTGCCGACGCATCTGATTTTAAATGGCGTTGCAGAATCCAGCTTGGCAACGCAAGTGTATGCAAATCAATTATTTACATCATAAGCGTCTCCGGATTGTGGGGTGTTAACCAAACCGACACTATGGAAAGCAAACCAATAACACCACCCTAAGCTATCCCAAGCCACCCAAAGCCACATCAAAGCTACCTCAAAGCCTGTTGATAGCCAAACTGATAGGCACCCCCCACTATTGACACAGCGGCAACATCTCCTGAGCTTGCGAATGCGTTTGTGGTTGCTCATTCAACAGGTTGGAAACGTAGGTCCAACCGCCCATGTGTAAGCGCTGGGCGATACAAAATGGGCCTCGGCAAATCGCCGAGGCCCATGCTCATTCGATCCTATTCTGCGGTGTCCGGTGCTTTTGCCCTCTAAGGCCAAACCAGCCTGGTTGCTGGACCCTCTGGCTGGTTTGGATTGGGCATCGCGCTCACTGCCAACCGACCTGGGTGCTGCAAGTGGAGTCGTTCGACACGTTACCTCCGCCAGCGGGATAGCACGTGGCCGTGACATGACAGTTCAAGGTGCCGAAGTCGCCCCATTGCACTTTGTAATCCTTCGTGCAGGTCCAATCCTGGCCCGGGCTTAGATTCGGGCAGGTGAACCATTGGCCGCAGACATAGACTTTGCATCCTCCGGTGAAACAGACGTTCCCCACATTACTCACTTTGCAGGTGTACCGAATGGTGTCGCCACATTTTGCCCGGGACGGGCCGGTGACGCATACCTGGGTCTTGGGCGTCGTTCCCATGTAGGCGAAGTCCACGTCGCCCTTGGCCTCACATTGACCCAACGTCACGCATTCGGTGTTGTCCACGCGGGCGTCGCAACTGACGTAATTGCAGTTCTGCCAGTGGTTATTGCCATACCGGTCCTTCCAGCAGTCGCGGCCATAACCGTCTTTCCAGTGCATATAACCATCATTGGCGTTCCAACAATCGGTGTTGTTGCTGTCTTTCCAATGGACGTAGTTGTCATTGTCTTTCCAGCAGGTTCTGCCGTAGTTGTCCTTCCAGTGGTGGGTGGTGGTCCCCGCCGTTTGCTTGCAGTTGGAAGGCTGCACTATAGAGACCGTGTAACTCCCAGCCGGCAGGTTGTAGAAGCAGTAGTTCCCATTGGCATCCGTCGTGACCGTGACGACGACCCGCCCTTGGGCATTCTTGAGCGTGACGACCACGCCCTTGTAACCCACATCGCCACCCGATAGGTCGCCGCTGCCGTCGCAATCGGCGTACACCGTGCCGCATATGCTGGAGCCGCACACCGTCACCGAGCAGTTGACTGTGCCCTTGTTGCCGCACTTGTCCGTGATCGTGACTGTATAGGGGAATGTGCCAGACACCGTCGGCGTCCCGGAGATCGTCCCACCCGAGGACATGGTTAGCCCGGCCGGCAGACCCGTGGCCGAGAACGTGTAGGGGCCGCCGCACCCGCCACTGCCCACCAACGTCACCGGCGTAATCGCCACGTCCTGCACGGGGGTAATCGTCACGCAGTTGGCCATCGGCGGCCGATTCACCGTCACCGAACAGTTGACCGTGCCCTTGTTGCCGCACTTGTCCGTGATCGTGACTGTATAGGGGAATGTGCCGCTCACCGTCGGCGTCCCGGAGATCGTCCCACCCGAGGACATGGTTAGCCCGGCCGGCAGACCTGTGGCCGAGAACGTGTAGGGGCCGCCGCACCCGCCGCTGCCCACCATGGTCACCGGCGTGATGGCCGTGCCCTGAACCGCGGTAATGGTCACGCAACTGGCCGACGGCGGAGGTTTCACCGTCACCGAGCAGTTGAGCGTGCCCTTGTTGCCGCAATTGTCCGTGATCGTCACCGTATAGTTGAACGTGCCGTTGACCGTCGGAGTCCCGGAAATCGTCCCGCCCGTGGACATGGTCAGCCCGGTCGGCAAACCCGTGGCCGAGAACGTGTAGGGGCCGCCGCACCCGCCACTGCCCACCAACGTCACCGGCGTGATGGCCGTGCCCTGAACGGCGGTGATGGTCACGCAACTGGCCGACGGCGGAGGTTTCACCGTCACCGAGCAGTTGACCGTGCCCTGTGTTGCCGCACTTGTCCGTGACCGTGACCGTATAGTTGACCGTGCCGCTCACCGACGGCGTCCCGGAGATCGTGCCGCCTGGAGGACATGGTCACCCCGGCCGGCAGACCCGAGGCCGAGAAAGTGTAAGGGCCGCCGCACCCGCCGCTGCCCACCATCGTCACCGGTGTGATCGCCACGTTCTGAAGGGCAGTAATGCCAAAGCATGTGGCCGACGGCAGCGTGACGTAGCCGCAATCAATCGACAAATCCTGGGTGTTATCGGTGGCCAAGGTAACACATACATCACAATCATCGGCTCCGGTACATTGGCAATTGCTGTCCGTTTCGGTCGGGGGTAGGCCTCCGACATTGCACTTCTGAAGCGCGAGCGTATGAACGTAACCGGCCGGTGTATGAAAGCGCACGGTGTAATCTCCGGCGCACAATCCGCTGAAGAGGTACTTGCCGTTAGCATCCGTGGTAGTGGTCGCCTTAAAGACGGGAGTGCCGCCGGACGCGCAGCCGGTATAAAGATCCACTGTCACCCCTGGGATGCCTGGTTCACCTGCATCCTGGCAGCCGTTGCTATTGAGATCATTCCACACAAAATCGCCGATTTGGCCGGTGCAGCAAGTGCAGGGCACTTCCATCAGCAGCATTTGAACATCTACTAGGCCAAAGTCATTCGGATACCCATCGAAGAGCATAACAGCCCCGACGACGTCCGGGCACTTAGGGTGGCCATCTGCAATCCAGTTATTCAAATCCGCGAGGGTTTGGGCGACAAGAGGATTATTTACGCTGGTGGTGGGGCTGGCGGGGTCCGTGTCGGGGGTGCCCATGAAATACCAGATCGCCCCTTGCAAAACCGACGTCGAATAGCTCCCCTTGTGATTCAAAACATAATTCACGGCTGGCCAATTACGGTTCCCGGCGCCGAGTTCGTTTGCCAGATATGTATCGATATTTGGATCACAACTTGAAAAGAGTTGCCCAGAATAGTGGGCGGGATCCCCTGAGTTGGACACGTCGATGTCCACGCCATGCTCCACACACCAACCAACGTTCTGACCGAGTGTAATTCCGGCTGGAGCGCTATCTACTGTAATAGCAAGTTGGGGATTTTTCGGTTGATTGATAGTAATGGAAATGTCAATTCTATTAGCGGGATACGTCGTGGGCAAAGTTAGGCAACACAGCGTCGGCGTCGTGCCCAAAGCAATTTGCACGAAGGCAGTTCCGAGACACGCGCTCAAGGCGCACAACGTAACCAACCGATTAATGATTCGCGCTTTCATAGATGTTTTACGTTTTGATTTCAGATCGAATGACCGTTTCAATTCTCATACGTCCAAGCCTATTACTTTCCTGGAAAAGACACCACTAGGGCACTTCCGAATTGTGGCCCCTGGGTCTGACTGAAGAAAACCCAGGGATATCCCTGGGGTAAGTCAAACCACCGCCTGTTGAAGCCATCGCAGGTTCTTACTTCGTCCGACCAAAGCGACGGATCAAGCCCAAGCCGGCCAACCCTGCGACCAGGAGCAGTGCCGTACTGCCGCCATCTGGCACGCCGCGCAAATCCCCCAGCATGATCGGGAAGGCCATCGCTTTATCGGCGAGCAACAGGAGTCCCGCCACAACCAACACAATATACATTTTTGAGTTATTCATATACTTGTGCGCGGGTAGCTGAAAGCGTGCCAATCGATCAAACGACGCTTAAGATGTCGGTGTAAGTGCATTATCCATAGGACATTACATGAGTATCAAAAAGTCATGCTAGATTCTTCGAGCGAGTGGAAGTGTAAGCTCTGCCGACGCATCTGATTTTAAATGGCTTTGCAGAATCCAGCTTGGCAACGCAAGTGTATGCAAATCAATTATTTACATCATAAGCTTCTCTGGATTGTGGGGTGTTAACCAAACCGACACTATGGAAAGCAAACCAATAACACCATCCTAAAGCTATCCCAAGCCACCCAAAGGCCGTGCAACTTTTCTTTCTGTA
>PLZQ01000139.1 GCA_003152225.1 Limisphaerales bacterium
GATGCAGTGGGAAGACCGCTTCTACAAAGGCAACCGCGGCAATACCTACCTGGGCGATCCGCAGAACCGGAAGGAGATCTATCCTGATTACACCGCCGTCTGCAACAGCTTCAACGTGAAGTGCGAGCGGGTCATGTTCCAGCGCGAACTCCGGCCGGCGATACAGCGCATGCTCGACGCCAACGAGCCTTATGTGCTGGATATCATCGTGCCCTACACCGAGCACGTGCTGCCCTTCATCCCGGCGAACAAGACCGTCGCCGACATGATCTGGCAGGCGTGAACACCGCCCGGTGCGGGCGGTGAAATCCGAAACCCGAAGGTCGAAGGCCGAAAGAAGGCCGAAGCCCGAGGGCCGAAACCGACAGCACGCCGCGCGAGCGCAGCCGCCGAACGGTTTGGAGCGTCGGGGGCGGTCAGACGTCGCTCTCGAACGCATCGCGGTCGCAAACTCGCGAGTGGTTTAGGGAAAGCGCAAGGTAGCCGAGAAGACCACACCAGCGTGAGTTTCTGGACGAGCGCTTTGATCAGCCCATTCGGGCTTCGGCCTTCGGGTTTATCAACCTCGCAGCGTCTATTCCGGGCGCGCAGGCGCCGGTGAAGCAGCGGGTTCCTCTTTCCCCTCAAGCTGTTTCTCCAGCGCCTTAACGCGGCGGAACAGCTCGGGCAACTGCTGCAAGGCGATCATCTGCCGCTTGGCTTGCCGGTCAGGCTGCGCCGGGGTCCAGATCCATTTCTCGCCGTCCGGAATGTTATTCATCACGCCGGACTGCGCGGCCACCGAGACGCGGTTGCCGATCTTCAAGTGGCCGGCTAGTCCGACCTGCCCGCCGAGGATCACATAGTTGCCCAGCTTGGTGCTCCCGGCAATGCCAGCCTGCGAGACGATGATGCAATGCTCCCCCACAGTCACGTTGTGGGCGATCTGGACGAGGTTGTCGATCTTCGTGCCTTTGCCCACAATCGTCGGCCCGAGCGCGCCGCGGTCAACCGTCACGTTCGCGCCCAGTTCCACGTCGTCGCAAATGATGACATTGCCGATCTGGGGTACCTTGCGGTGGATGCCGTTATCGAGCACGTAGCCGAAGCCGTCTGAGCCGACGACGGTGCCGGAGTGGATGCGCACGCGGTTGCCCACCTCGGTGCGGGGATAGAGCGTGACATTGGGGAAAAGGTTGACGTCCTCGCCGAGCAGGCAATCAGCGCCGACGTGGTTAAGGCCCTGCAACACGGAGCGCGGGCCAATCCGCACCTTCTCGCCCAGGATGCAATACGGCCCAATGTGCGCCGTGGCGTCCACCCGGGCGCTGGCCGGCACAATCGCCGTAGGGTGAATGCCGGCGACGAAGGCCGGCTCCGGAAAGAACAGCGGGAGGACTTTCGCAAAGGCAACGCGGGCGTTGGGCACGCGGATGAGCGTCTTGCTGCTGGAAGTGGCCGGGCCGTCGATGATGATCGCGGAAGCGGCGCTTTGCTCGGCCCGGGCGAGATAGCTCTCGTTCTCGGCAAAGGTGAGGTCGCCCGGCTGAGCGCGGTCGGCGGGAGCGAAGCGCTTGAGAACGAGCGCGGCATCGCCGAGGATTTCGGCGCCGAGCAGTTTGGCGATTTCAGCGACGGTATAAGGCATAAGCGATTGTCCTGGACTCTGGAGGCCACTATAGAGCGCGCGTCGGCCAATTCAATCCCAACTTTGCTGGCGGACCACGACGACGATGGGCTCTCAAATCTTCTTGCCTTCGCTGCGGAAGCCGAGCATAAGGGCCGCATGCTTATGCGCTTTCATACTGCTCGTGTAATCGTCTGCCTATCTATTTTGACTGCGGCCATGGGAGCCGTCGCGGCGTCGGACAATCCATATGTGGGTAGATGGGAACTCACCATTCCCGGCGGGGCGGCGGGCTGGCTTGGCGTGGAAGAGGTGAACGGCGACCTCCGGGCGAGTCTCCTCTGGGGCGGGGGCAGCGTGGTGCCACTCGACGCCGCCAAGATGGAGATGGGGAAGCTCGTTCTCACGCGCATTAATAAATCCCAGCGCAAGGATGAGAGCGGCAAGTCCATCACGGTCACCAACATCGAAACCATCCACGCGAGGCTGAATGGCGACACGCTTACGCTTACCGACATCAAACCTCGCGCCAACGGGCAGGACGCGGAGCGGGCCGATTTCACCGGCCGCCGGGAGCCCGCGATGCCGCCCGCGCCCGATCTCTCCAAGGTCAAGTTCGGTGAACCCGTCCCGCTCTTTAATGGCAAGGACCTCACCGGCTGGCGGCTCACCGACCCGAAAGCGCTGAGTGGCTGGAGCGTGAAAGATGGCTTGCTGGTCAATGAAGTGTCGCAGGAAGAAGGCAAGCCGCATAAGAATTACGGCAACCTGCGCACCGACCAGGTGTTCGAGGAATTCAACTTAACGCTGGAGACACGCCTGGCTAAGGGCGGCAACAGCGGAGTGTATCTCCGCGGCATTTACGAGGTCCAAGTGGCTGACACTTACGGCAGGCCGCTCGATCCCCACAACATGGGCGCTATCTACAGCCGCATCAAACCCACGGTCAGCGCCGAGAAAACCCCTGGGGAATGGCAGACCATGGACATCACCCTGGTTGACCGCCACGTCACGGTGATTCTCAACGGTAAGAAGATCATCGATAATCAGCCGGTGCTTGGTTGCACGGGCGGGGCGTTATGGTCCGATGTGGCGCGGCCCGGGCCGATCTACCTGCAAGGGGACCACACCGGCATCGAGTATCGCAACATTGTCCTCAAACCGGTAGTGAAGTGAAACGTGATGCGTGACGCGTGATGCGTGAAGGGAAAGGCCGGGCGCGCCTGGGCTCCGACCACAGGGGCTTACGGTTCAGCCGGCGGCACGACGGGGGATTCCCTGCCGTCGGGTAGGATGAGCAGCAGCTCGCAGATGCGCACGATGCCATCCACGTCCGCGCGCTCCGCTTTTGGCAAGTCCGCCGCCGGCACGAGCACGCGCAGCGCGTCGGTCGCGACGACTTGCGTGAAATCAATCCTCACCGTTTTGGCGGTGGCGTCCTTGAGTTCCCCCATCGTTTGCCAGCCGCCTTCCGCGCGCACTTGCACCTTTAGGTTCCGCTGGAATGGGATGACGGGGCGGTCATCGCCCACGATCTTCACGCCCCGGAGCTGAAGCTTCCTTCCGCCGGGGAACTCGATGGCCCACCAGACATCGAGTGGCTTGCCTCGGGTGCCCCCGCCGTAAGGCTTGGAAATCCACGCGGCATACGGGTCGGGGTCGCCGTCGATGGCATTCTCCGGCGCGTACTCGGGGGCATAGACTGACTGGGCGGTGACCTTCTCCGCGGCGGCGCGCGGCGCTTTCGTGCGCACGGCGGCCTCCTGGGAAAACGGCCCGCGCTGGCCGGCGGTATCCACCGCGCAGACGCGATAGTAGTAAGTCGTCGCCGGTTGCACCGCGTCATCCTGGAACATCATGTGGTCGTATTCCCCCTGACGGTGGTCAAAGGGCACATGACCGTACACCGGCGAGGCTTTTACAAGCCCGTCCGCGTGGGCCACGCCGATGCGCGTCGAGGGGTCCGGCTTGAAGCCCGTACTGGTGGAGCGATGGATCTCGTATTGGCGCACGTCCGACTCACAGCTCGTGCGGAAGAGCAGGTTCACGAAGTTGTGCGGGCTGATGGGGCTGACCAGAATGGCGCGCAGCCCCTCCACGCGAAGCGGCACCATGTTCTTCTGGCTCGATTGGAGCGTGGCGGCCGCGAACGGCGCGGAGAGCGGGCCTTCGTTATTCCAGCGGTCAACGGCGGCGACGCGGTAGTAGTATGTCGTGCCCGGTTCGAGGCGATTGTTGATCCAACCGCCATAGCATAGCCGCGGTTGATCGATAAACGATGCCGTAGCTGGCCGCGCCACCAGGTTCAGTAGCGTGGGTTGGAAGTCAGGCCGGCTGCCGCGATGGACATTGTAGTGGCTGATGCGTTTGGCTGTGCCTGGATCGGTCGCCCAGGAAATCTCGATTTGCATATCTGAGCGTGGCTGGACTTTGAAGCCCGACAGGGCCGGAAGGGGGCCGCGCGGCGCGGCGGTCAGGCGAATGGTTTTCACGCCAAACGGGCGGATATTGAAAGTGACTTCGTTATTATTCCTCACCGGCAAAGGCAAGGGGCGATCAGCCTCGACGAGATCGGTCTCCGTAGCGGCGGCGATCGTGCCGATGAAGGGCAGCGCGACCGTAGCCGTGGTGGGGGTTCCTTGCGTTTCGTTGAAGCGGGCGATGAGCCCGGCGCCGTTGGCCTCGGCAGGCTTGATCGTGCTGCATACGATATTTGGCTTGTCGATGCGCACGAAGCTTGAGGCCGTGGGCAGCGCGCTTTTTTGTCTTCCCTTCACCACCTTCGCGATTAGCGGATTGAGCACGTCCCAGCCGAACTGGTCGGCCTTGCCGGACTGCCAGCCGCCCTCGTGGCTGCGGATCGACCAGGCGAACCGGACCGGCCCCTGCTGGTCCCAGCGGATATTCACATCGAACATGTTATCCATCAGGTAGAGATACATGCGGCTGTTGGTGGGATACTCCATCACCCGCTCAAATTGGCTCTCCTGCCCCCCGGGGATCAGGCATGAGCGTGGGTGGCCATATTCAAAGAGGGACGCATCGGGGCAGGAGACCGTCACGCCGAAGCGGTCATTGGCGACATCGGCGAAGTGCCGCGCCGCATAATAAGCCGTGCACGATCCGTTAAATTGGTCCCGAATCGGCTCGGCCACCGCGCCCGGCAACTCGTGATGGAAGCGGAAGTCGGGCACGGCGAAGGGCAGCGCCACATAGACGGACTCCTTATTCAGTACGCTGGCGTTGGGGATGCGACAGGTGCGGCCCGAAGGCGCCTTGAGCAGGTCGAGCACGAAGTCGATGCGCTTGAGGTCGTGATAGAGCATGACCGTCTGCACAAGCTGATCGGCGCCGACGGCGGATGCCTTGATAGTCATCATGCTGGCGACCGGGCCAGTGGCGGAAGTCAATTGCGCGGACTGGACGCGATACCATTCGGAGGTACGCGCCTGCGGACTCTCGTAGCGCTCATACAGATACTCGTTAAACTTCTGGGGCGCGTCCTGGTCAACCAACTCAACGCCTAGTTGCTTGTCACGAATGCTGGTGATGGCCCCGGTGGTAAGGTCAAAGACAATGCGGTAGAACTGGTTTTCGAGCTCCGGCGGCGCACTGGGGGCAGCGCGCCCTACCTTGGAAGCGCCTGGGCGATCGGTTGGTGAAGGCAGCAGGCTGAAGGTCTTGTATCCGAGTGAGGGCACATTCGCGGCGATGAAGACAATGGTACCATCGGCCAGCGTTTGGTAGGCGACATCCTTGCCATTCACCGCATCTCGCAACCGAAGACCGATCCCCACTTCCGCCGCGAGCCGGACCACGTCAGTGCGAGTGCGCGCGAGCGGGTTGAAGACAACGATGTTCCGGTCGGCCTTGGTGGTGATCAGCCCCGTCAGCTTGTCCAGCGCGCTGTTGCAGGCACGGTCGCTGAACTCCTTGGATTCGATGACCATCTCCCGATTCTCCTCGAGCTCCGTCTCGTACTGCCGCATCCGCTCGGGATCGCAGTTGATGAAATCAATGGCATCCGTGTGCTCGTGATATTGGAGCACGCGATGGTACGCCTGGTAGATGTCGGTCCAGGGGTAGCCGCCGCCCGCCAGGGTTGCGGCGATGGTGGAGAACTTCTCCGCAGTGGGGATCGCCTCGCCTTGCCGCCGCGCCAGGGCCAGCAGCCACGCATCCGTCGCATCCTGGTCAGCCCACTGGTTGTTGCTGTCTTTGGCGAAGGTCTCGATCTTCGCTGGATCAGCTTGGCGCATGATCTCCTCGTAGAACATCGTCATGGTGGCATAGACCAGGTGCGGATACGCGTAGCGGGCGTTCCAACGGCGAATCTTCTCGGCGTTATCAAGGGTGATCAATTGGAAATCCGTGCCGTCCTGGCACAGGAGCGTATCGTAGGGCCAGTTGCCGCCCAGGCGCGTGATGAGTGATTGGATTTGCCTCTCGCTGCCGTCGCCAAGGTTGTCGCCGGCGTAGCCGCCGTAGTCGATGGAGCGGACGAGCACTTTGCTTTGGCCATCGGGCCCTTGCCAATAGAACACCGGCTCCGCCGAGGCTGGCTGCAGGCACTGGCCGACGCCGTTATGGCCGTGAAAGAAGTAAGGCACACCGGAATCTGCGCAATACGTTGCGAGCGGCCAGGTCAGGCCGATCACATCGTCGATCTGGGCCGTCTTGCTGGGCGCCACGCCAAGCAGATCGGGCGTATGCCGGCCCGTCAGGTAGAAGAGCCGCGCCATCAGCTCATAACTCATCTGCTCGGTGTTTGCCGTGTTGTGAACGGCGCCGATTTGTATGCGGCCTTCGCGAATGCGCCGGGCCAGCTCAGCCGCGTCGGCCTCGCTGTGGCTGCCAAGGAAGCTGGTGATGGGCTCGCTGGTTTCGATGACGTAACGGAACTTGCTGTCCTCGTCCCACGTGTCGGTATCCGTGCAGAACTTGAGCGGTCGCTCAATGTTGGCGTGGCGGATCTCGGTGCGCAGCCGGTGTGGATAATTGCCGAAACCGAGGTCATGGTGCGAGTAGGAGACGCAGTAAATCTTCCACTTCTTCTGCGGCTGCCAGGTGAGCTCGTGACTGGCCAGGACGTGGTCGCGGTCCTTTGGAAGCAACTCAATAGTGAGCTTGGCGGGTGTGGCGATGTCGGGGATTGGGATGGCGTTGGTTGACTTGCCGCTGGGCACCTCGCCGAGGACTTCAGTGCTGGTGACCGCGCCGACGGTGACCCTTGCCGTGAGGGCCAGCGGAGTGCCGGTGTTGTCGAGGACCAGCAGGGCTCGCTGGCGCAATGGCTGGTTCGGCGCGGCCTTTGGGAAGAGCGGGGTGGGTTCGATGCTTTGGATGGTGATTTGCGCGGCGGCGTTGGCCGGGCAGAGCCGGCAGAGCAAAGCGGCGATTACCCATAAGACGGCGCGCAAGTTCATCGGAAGGTTGCGGGCTGCGGGGTGCGTCTGCTTCATGCCGCGCGAGTGTACAGTGGCCCGCGCGCTCTTCAAGCCCGGGGCACGATTGCCCTCAGGCAGCGGCATGTCCCGGGCCGGCCCTCAACTGCGGGGCGGCGGTGGACCGGACGCGCCCGTGTTCACCCCGCAGCCAGCCCGGGACGCTGCGCGCGCTGCCAGCCTGATGCCCCCGTATTGTGCGCGTATTGTCACGATGGTGCTTCGAAGGGACTTCGAAGGTACTTCGATGGATCTTCGAAGGAATACAGGGGAATTGCGCTGTTTATGCTCCGAAGATATCACGCATGCGGCTTCCGAGGACTGACCCGGTGAGGCCGGCGACCCCGAAGGCTGCCGAACGTGATCACCACCGGCCCGCAGGCAGGCACGAACGACGACAACCCCATGCCCATTTGATCTTAAGCAAAGCTTACAGTTGACACTAACAAGACTTTTCTGGCACTCTGCGCCAGCGTGGTTGGGTCGTCTGCGGTTGGGTTCCAAGCCTGACCATGCGGTCGAAATCCGCTCAACAACTAAACACGGAATGATATGAAAAGAATCCCTCCTGTTTTGGCAGCCGTCGGTGTGTGTGGCGCTCTGTTGTTCAACCAAAGCTGCGGTGCCGCGCCTGATTCTACGCCGATCAAGATCGGCGCCCTCTTCTCCGTCACCGGGCCGGCGTCATTTCTGGGCGCCCCCGAGGAGAAGACGGTTCGGATGCTGGTGGAGAGGGTCAATGCCTCGGGGGGCGTCAACGGCCGGAAGCTGGCGTTGGTGGTCAAAGACACGGCCGGCAGTCCGGAGAAGGCGGTCTCATTTGCCAAGCAGTTGATCGAGGAAGACAAAGTGCTGGCCATCATCGGTCCCTCCACCAGCGGTGAGACCATGCAGATCAAGGCTCTGTGCGAGGAAAACAAGGTGCCGCTCGTCTCCTGCGCCGCCGCGGAAACCATCGTCAATCCAGTCGCCAAATACGTCTTCAAGGTGCCCCAGAAGGACAGCCAGGCCGTCACCTGGATTTACCGCAGCATGAAGGACAAGCGGATCACCAACATCGCCATCCTGAGCAGCACCGAGGGCTTTGGCGTAGCCGGCAAGAAGCAGCTCGAGGACTTGGCCAAAGGGGAAGGCATTACGATTCTGGTGGATGAAGTGTACGACAAGCAGGCCACCGACCTGACCGACGTGCTGACCAAGGTCAAAGCGAATGCCAACGTGCAGGCGGTGGTCAACTGGTCCATCGTGCCGGCCCAATCCACCGTGGCCAAGAATATGAAACAGCTTGGGCTGAACGTGCCGCTGTTCCAAAGCCACGGATTTGGCAACCTCAAGTACGTCCAGCAGGCCGGCGTGGCGGCCGAGGGCACGCTGTTCCCGGCGGGCCGCTTGCTAGTCGTGGATGAGTTGCCCGACGGCCATCCGCAGAAGAAAGTGCTCGCCGCCTATAAGCAGGACTACGAAAGCCGCTACAAGGAAGACGTCAGTACGTTTGGCGGGCACGGTTATGACGCGCTGATGGTCGTGGTGGAAGCGCTCAAGAAGGCCGGCGCGCCCGACCGGGACAAGGTGCGTGACGCCATCGAGAATCTCCAGGGCTTCGTCGGCACCGCCGGCGTATTCAACTTCTCGCCGGCCGATCATACCGGCCTTGACCTCGACGCCTTTGCGATGCTGACGGTGAAGGGCGGCAAGTTCACCCTGTATAGGAAATAGCGCCGAATATGCCGGCAGCATGCGAAGGCTCAACGCCACGGCGGATTGGCTGGCCGGGGCTTCTTCCTTAAGGCACGGCCGATGGAACATGGAAGCTTAGCGCTGCAATACCTGCTCTCCGGCATCACCAAGGGCAGCATGTATGCCGTGGTGGCCATCGGGTTTAACCTGATCTACAGCGCGACCGGCATCATCAACTTCGCGCAGGGTGAGTTCGTGATGCTCGGGGGGATGGTGGCCGTCACGCTGGCGTATTACGTCCCGCTGCCGGTCGCGGTGGCGGGGGCGGTGACGATTGTCGCGGTGGTCGGTTGCGTGCTTGAGCTGACGCTATTCCGCAGGCTGCAACGCCATTCCGTTTTGCACCTGATTATCATCACCATCGGTCTGTCCATTGTCATCCAGGAAGCCGCGCTGCATATCTGGGATGAAAAGGTGCGTTCGCTTCCCTATTTTACGGGCAACGAGGTATCGTCCGTCCGCTTTCTGGGAGCGGCCATTTCCCCGCAGGTCTTGTGGGTGCTGGGGACCGTAGGCCTGGTGGTGCTGGGCTTGCACTTCTTTCTTCGTCACACCTTGCAGGGGCGGGCCATGCGGGCCTGCTCATCCAGTCCGGATGCCGCCATGCTCGCCGGCATCAATATCCTCAACATGCGCACCCTCGCATTTGGTCTGAGCGCCGCCCTGGGCGCGCTGGCCGGCTGCGTCATCTCACCCATGACCATGACGCATTATGAAATGGGCGGGCCCCTGGCGATTAAAGGTTTTGCGGCCGCAATCCTGGGAGGGTTGGGGAATCCTATGGCCGCAGTTGCCGGCGGACTGCTCGTAGGGGTGATCGAGGCCGCGAGTGTGAGCTGCCTCCCGGCGGTCTATAACGACGTATCCGCGTTTGCCATCCTGCTGCTCGTGCTCTTCGTGCGGCCACATGGATTGTTCGGTTCCCCGAGCGCGGACAGTGTGAGGGAACACTAGCGCCAAGGATGATGAACCGCCTCCGGCAAATACTCCCGTTCGTTCTCTTCCCGCTCGTGGTGGTGTGCGCGCAAGGCATCATGCGTGCGACTCACACGGAGTTCTGCCTGACGCAACTCACTATGGCAGTTTACTACGCCATCGTAGTCATGGGCCTGTGTTTGCTGATGGGGTATGCCGGCCAGGTGTCGCTTGGGCATGGAGCGTTTTTTGCCATAGGAGGATACACTTCCGCGGTCCTAACCACGCACAATCTCGCGGTGTTCAAAGACGCCGCCTGGGCCGCCTGGCTGCAGCGGGCGCATGTGCTCGCCGCGAAGCCGGACTTGTATGGCAACACGGCGATGACCGTGTCGCCGTGGGCTGCCTTCCTGGCGGCGATGCTCGTGACGTTCCTCATCGCCTTGCTGATTGGTTATCCGGCGCTCCGCCTGCGCGGCCATTACCTGGCGATGGCCACGCTCGGCTTCGGCTTGATCGTCAGCAAGATGCTCCTGGGCAGCGCTATTACTGGCTCGGCGGACGGCATCAACGGCGTGCCCGAGTGGGAGCTTGTGGCCGGCCTGACTGTCACCGGCAAGAGCGCCGCGCGCGTGCAGAACTACTACATCGCCTGTGGCCTGGCCTTCCTGTTGCTGCTGTTCTTGCGCAACCTCGTCCACTCCCGCGTCGGGCGCGCGCTGCAAGCCATTCACGACCGGGAAACCGCCGCCAACGCAATGGGCATCAACACCGCCGCCAGCAAGCTTAAGGTCTTTGTCCTGAGCGCACTCTTGGCGTCCATTGCTGGAGTATTCTTCACCCATTACACGGGCGGCATCGGACCCTCCGAAGCCGGCGTTCTGAAATCAACCCGCTACGTCGCGTTGGCGGCCGCGGGCGGCATGGCCAATCTCTGGGGCGTGACCGTAATGAGCATCGCCCTGAACTATCTCTCGCTGCGCGGTTGGTTCGGGTCTTACGACAATGCGGTCTTCGGCGCGATTCTCATCCTGATTATCGCCCTCGCGCCCGAAGGCCCGCTCAAGCCCCTGGGCCTGTGGCTGCGGCGCCTGCTCGACTTGCGCCCCACGTCCCCGGCCTCACGCATCACGCATCACGAATCACGCATCACGTCCCCCGCCTCGCCCAACGCGGAAAGGAGCCCCGACCATGGCACTCCTTGAGGTCGCAGGTGTCCGGCGCAGCTTCGGTGGACTGGTCGCCGTGGACGGCGTCTCGCTCACGGTCAAGGCAGGCCAGATCAAAGGCGTTATTGGCCCCAATGGCGCCGGCAAGACCACGCTGTTCAACATGATCTCCGGCCTGCTCAAGCCGGATACAGGGAAGATCACCTTCAAGGACCGGCCCATCACGGGCTGGAAGCCCTACCAGATCGCGCACGCTGGCATCTCCCGCACCTTTCAGAATCCCAGCCTCTTCCTGCAAATGAACGTCTTGCAAAACGTCATGGTGGGCCGCCACAGCCGGACGCGCTGGGGCTTCTTCGGCTGCGGCCTGCGCTGGCCGGGCCAGACGAAGGAAGAACGGGCCATCCGCGAGTTCGCCCGCGCCCAATTGGATTATGTCGGCCTGGCGCATCTGGCCGATTGGCCGGCGGGCGCCCTGCCGTTTGGCCAGCGCAGGATGGTGGAGCTGGCCCGCGCACTGGCCACCGAACCGGAAATGCTGCTGCTCGACGAGCCGGCTAGTGGACTCAACACCCGGGAAAAGGAAGACCTCGGCGTCCTCATCGGCAAGCTGCGGGAACGCGGCATCACCATTCTGCTCGTCGAGCACGACATGTCGGTCGTGATGGGACTGTCCGACGACATCCTGGTGCTGCACAACGGCTGCGCCATCGCCGAGGGCGCCCCGGAGGTCGTGCAAAACGATCAGAGAGTGATCAGCGTGTATTTAGGCGGAGAGTTTCAAGATGCTTCTTCAGGTAAAGAATCTTAGGTGCGGCTACGGCAGCCTTGAGGTCGTCCACGGCGCGAGCCTGCACGTCTGCGCCGGGGAGATCGTCGGCTTGCTCGGCGCGAACGGCGCGGGCAAGTCCTCCCTGCTCAAAGCCATTGTCGGGCTGCTGGAGCCTTGGTCGGGCGCGGTGCTCATCGGTGGCCGGCTCACGACTGGCCAGCCCGCCTGGCGGAGCATCAGCAACTCGACCGTGCTTGTGCCCGAGGGCAAAATGATCTTCGCCGACATGACCGTGCGCGAGAACCTGCTCATCGGCGGCTACCACAACCCAGACCGCGTCTTGCAGATGGATATCGTGCTGGGCCGCTTCCCGCGCTTGCGCGAGCGCCTGCAACAATTGGGCGGCACGCTCTCCGGCGGCGAGCAGCAAATGCTGGCCCTCGCCCGCGCCTTGATGAGCCGCCCCCGTTTGCTGCTGCTGGACGAGCCGTCCATGGGCTTGGCGCCGCTGCTGATCAAGGAAGTCTTTGCCGAAATCCTGAAAATGAAGGACTTGGGCCTCACCGTGCTGCTGGTGGAACAAAACGCCATCGCCACTCTCCAGATCGCCGACCGCGCCTATGTCATGGAGACAGGCGAAATCACCCTGGAAGGCACCGCCGCCGACCTGGCGCATAACCCGGAAGTCAAACGCGCCTACCTGGGCAAAGGCGGCCAGCAACCGTGGCGCCCGCCTGCCATGCCTCCCTCGTTCCCCGGTGACTCCAGTAGACAGGGAGGTGGCGGGACAAGTCCGAAACCCGAAGGCCGAGATCCGAAGGAAGGCCGAAATGCGAAATCCGAAGAGTCCAGGCCGCGGTCTTCAAGCGCTACCCGTTCGGGGACAGACGCCGACAGACAACGGCTCTCCCGGTCAGCCCGTTCCCATAGTGGCGCGGGCGGCGCTGGCTTCGGTTTTCGGTTTTCGGATTTCCTTCGGTTTTCGGATTTTGGGCTTCGGATTTGGCCACCCGCTTCCGCCAGAAAAGTCGAGAACCGCCCTCCCTCATCGCCCTTCGCATCCCCAACATGAGCACCTTCGATCGCCGATACGAACTGATGCCCCGCGCGGAGCTGGAACAGATGCAACTCGAGCGCCTCCAGGCCCTGCTCGTCCGCCTCCGGCGCAACGTCCGCCGCTCCCGCGAGAAGCTGGCCGACCTGCGGCTCGACTCGCTGGCGGACCTGCAACGCTTCCCCTTCACGACGCAGGAGGACATGGTCGAGAGCTTTCCCTATGGCATGTTCGCCTTCCCGTTGCGCGAGGTCATCCGCCTGCACTCGACCCTCGGCCCGGAAGGCAAGCCGCTCGTGATCGGCCACACCCGCAACGACCTGGCCCATTGGGGCCGCCTGGCAGCCCGGCAATTGGCGGCCAGCGGCGTCACCGCCAACGATGTCATTCAAATCTCCGTGGGCGGGTCGGCCCATTCCGCCGCCTCCGGGTACGTGTTGGGGGCCGAGCTCATCGAAGCCTCGGTCATCGCGGAGGACCCGCTGCACATTGATTATCAGCTCGCGATGCTGCAAAACTATCGCCCCACTTTCCTGATCACCACCCCCACCAACGCGCTCGACCTCATGCGCACCATTGAGGAGCGGCGCATCGATCCCCAATCCCTGTACCTGCGCACCGTGCTGTTGTCCCGCCCAGTGGACAAGGAGACGCGCGAGCAACTGGCCGCGGGACTCTTTGCCGCCGTGCGCTGCAATTTTGGCATCGGCGAAATCCTTGACCCCGGCCTCTGCATCGAATGCGAGGTCGGCCTGTTCCACATCCACGAAGACCAGTTCCTGGCGGAAGTCTGCGACGGCGAACTGGTCATTACGACGCTGGCCCGCGAAGCCATGCCGCTGCTCCGCTACCGAACCCGCGTCGCCGCCGAGCTGTGCCGCGATAAATGCGCCTGCGGCCGGACCGGAGTCCTGCTGCAACCCGGCGCCCGCCTCGACCGCCGTTACCGGGTGCAGGAGACCATGTTCTACGAAGCCCAGGTGGCGGATGTACTGGCGCAGACCCGCGCCGCCGGCCACCGCTTTCACCTCGAAGTCACGGAACGCCAACTCCGCGTCGCCATCGAGCTATCCGAAAGCCTGTTTGCCGGCGCCATCTCGCCGCCCCAGGACCCGCGACGCGACATTGAATCTGAGCTTCTGGCCCGCCTGGGGGTGGAAGCCGAAGTCCGTTGGATCGAACCCCAATTCCAGCCTAAAGGATAAACAAATGATCAAACTAACCAGTCCTCTGTTTCGAGTTCTTTTTGCCGCCGTGGCCGGCGGCGCCTGGGTAAACGTGTATGCCTGGGACGCGCCCGCGTTGGCGGCACCGGAGGCGGCGCGCCTGGCCGGCCCGTGGGCGGCCGCCCAGGCCCTCAATGCCGAGCGGTTGGGCGCAGCCCCGCTGGACAAGACCGAGTTCATCCTCGACGACGTTGCCCTGAAGCAGCACCGCAAGTTTGCCGAATATAGCGGCGACATCTCCGGCCGGTGGATTGGCGCCGCGGCCTTTCTCGCGCCGCAATTCCCCAAGGCGTTTGCCGCCTTCCCCGAGGTGATGGCCGGCTTCCCGCTCTACCAGAAGGCCGACGGCCACTTCGGCGCCGAGCAGCACCTGCCGGCCATCGAGCGCACGAGCGACATGCCCATCCTGTGGGGCAACGGCCGCCTGCTGATCGGCCTGGTGGAGGTCTATGACCGCACCGGCGACACGAACGCGCTGGCGCTGGCCAAGCGGATGGGCGATTACTTCGTTGCGACCGACCCGGTCTATGACAAGCCGGAGAACGTCCGCAATGTCGGCGGCAGTTACGCGGATGGCTTCGTCACCTGCTACTTCTCGTGCACCGAAGGCATGGCCGGCCTGGCCCGCGTGACGAAAGACCAGCGCTACCTGGAAGAGGCGCAACGCATCGCCGGTCTGGCCGCCACCGTCACCAACTTCGATGGCATTCACAGCCATGGGCGGCTCTGCACCGCGCGGGGGTTCGCCGACCTCTACGCCCTGACCGGCGAGCGGCGCTGGCGCGACGCCGCGGAACGCGATTGGCGCATCTTCGCGGACCGCCACCTCCTGCCCACGGGCGGGGTCAAGGAGATGCTGGAGACCAAGTGCGTGCGCGACGAAGGCTGCGCTGAGGCCGATTGGCTGCGTCTCAACCTCTCCCTGTGGCGTCTGACCGGCGAGGGCCGCTACCTGGACGCGGCGGAACGCTCTCTGAAGAACCATTTCATCTACCAGCAATTCCCCAACGGCGGCTCCGGCCACCGTCTCCTGCACCAGGTTGGCGGCCAGCCGGTCGCCTTCAATGGGCTAAGCGAAGAAGCGTGGTGGTGCTGCGGCGAGCACTGGGCGCGCGCGATGGCTGATGTCGCCCGCACCGCCGTCACCAGCAGCCCGCGCGGCCTGTTCATCAACCTCGCGATTGACTGCGACGCCACGGTCGCCGGTCCCGGCGGTAACTGGAAAACGGCACTGCGCGAGACCGGCGACGGTTTCACTATCAGCCTTGAACCGGCGAAACCGGTCAAAGCCGAAGTGCGCATCCACCGCCTGAACGTGCGCAGTCCGGGCGCGCCGGATGGATCAGTCGAGACGCCGAAGGGTTTTAAGGTGAGAAAGGAGCCGGACGCGTGGATCGTCAGCGGCACCTGGCGCGGCGTCCAGGAACTGCGGGTCCATTTGCCCGCCGCCCTCCGCGTCGAAACGGTCGCCGACGGCAGCGGCATCCTCCTGCGCGGGCACGATATCTTGGCCGCCCACAATGTGCCGGCCAACGTGTGGCTAACCGGCCGACTCCCCGCGACGCGCCCCGTCATCCTGTGGTCCGCGGCGTTGCCCGCAACCGATGGCCGGATCGTGGTTCCCGCCTCGCTGACGCCAGACGCCGACCCGGACCGCCCCGAACAGTGGCGCCCGTTGGAACTCGCCCCATTGCGAGCGCAGGGTGCGACCCGGCAATCCCAAGTGGCCTGGTTCAGCTTCCAGCCCCGCCCGACCAGCCCGGAACGCATCGCTGCGCTCCTGGCCAGCGGGCATTAGGCTTTGGGGTAGCTTTGTGGGAGCCTTGGGGTGGCTTTGGTGTCGCATTGGGGAGGCTTTGGAGTGGCTTTGGAGTCGCAATCGGTTGGCTATCANNGTTGGCTATCAACAAGCTTTGGGGTAGCTTTGATGTGGCTTTGGGTGGCTCTGCCGCTGGCTGGCTGGAATGTGTGAATTTCACGCATTCGCCACGTGTTTTGGCGAGATACCTTGTGCGCGCGAGAGAACCCGTGTGCTTCCGTGGCGAAAGAACGCCCTCAATAATCGCTTGTCGAACATCAAAGTTTCTGACTCACTTGCCAGCGTTGGGAGAGGCCCAACCGAGAATCAAGAGCGCAAGAACAACCTAAAGAAACTAATGACCAATTCGCGCGGCTTCGGCTGCTGTCCGTTTGCAGCTTGAGGTGCTCCTGGCCGGGGCCGCTCGCCGTGGTAATCGTTCGCCATGCGTTACGAAGTTGAGTTTATGGCCCCGGCACGGGACCAGTTGCGGGCATTGCCGAAGAAGACGCGCCGCCTCATCGGCCGGAAAATAGACCGCGCGCAGACAGACCTGGAGGGCGACGTGAAGAAGTTGAAAGGCTTCAAAAACAAGTACCGCCTCCGCGCCGGCAACTACCGCGTGCTTTTTGAACTGGAAGGTCCATTGATCGTGATCTATGATGTTGGCGACCGAAAAGACATTTATGAGTAACGCCGTTCTCGCTCGTTCCAAGCCAGAGACCAAATGGGCACTGCTGGACAAGCAAGTCGCTCAGGCTACGTCTTTGCTCCGCCAGATGCGCGACACCATCGCGGACATCGAGGACGCCCGCACCATCGAGCGTGTCAAGCAAGTCCACGGCCANNGTGGGGCCAGCCGCTATCTTGCCGCAGTTCGAACCGCATCCCATTTGTTCATCCTGGCTCTATGCGCCTGGGGAGCCGGCGCCCTGCTTTCGGGGACGTGTTTGGCGGAGGATATTATCACGCTCGATGGCAAGAAGTATGAAAGCGTCCGGGACGTCAAGCCCATGCGCGATAGGATTGTCTTCTCCTACGGGCCGGAGTCGGATCATCCTGAACGGACCACAGTGCTGTTCCGGAATCTGTCTCCCGACCTTCAGAAGAATTATGGCTATGATCCCTTTGAGGAGGGACTCTACAATGCCCGGGCCAACAACCGGATCAGCCTGGCGCTCAACAGCGCCTTCCGGCTGTCGAGTTTGGAAGCGGCTAAGAAGAAGGCGCGGGAGGAGAAGAAACTGCTCGGGTTCATCATGGTGTGGGATATGTTTTTTCAGCCCGCGCAGCCAATGGGGACTCACGGTCCCAATTCTCTGGCCGGCTTTTACACCGCGTTCAATAATGCGCTGGTGCTGGTGTTTGTCCGGCACGAGGATGAGTTGGGCAAGGTGCCCGCAGCCGTCGGGCAGGGCTTCTTCGGCCCGGATGAGGGCGGTTGGGCGCCGAACATGGCGGTGGTCACGGCGGATTGCTCACAGTTCGTTTGCGAGATCCCGCTGGGGGGCGAAAAGTCGAACGGCGCGATCCGCGAATCGATCTTTCGAGCGAAGATTGCCGAGATCAAGAAGTTCCTGGAGAGCCCGAAAGCTTTGGCTCCCAAGCCGGTCCCGCAGACCAATACCGAGAGCGCAACCGTCGAGCCCACCAAGACCGAAGTCACCGAGGGCGACATCATCCCCGGCCAGCAGTTCGAGCGCATTCGCAAGATTCCCCGAGAGACGCGCCTGCTCTATGGCGGCATCGCCATTGGGGTGTTGGTCCTCCTGGTCGTCTCGCTGCGGCTCTTCCGCCGGAACGAGGGCTGAGTGACGCAATCCTTTCAAATGAGGTGGCGAACCACGTTCAGTGCAACCCGAGCCGCGTGGCGCCGATCCGTGGCCGCCTGCCCGCGCGAGACTTATATTCCACTGCTCCGAGCTACTGGCGTCACCTCGGTCCTGCTGCTCGTGCTGCTGGCTGCTGGACGAGTCGTCGCGGCGGGGGATGGGTTCGAGCTGTCAAACGGCTGGCTGGGCATCGGCTTTGGGCACGAGCACGGAGACCTGGTGCGGCTGACCGATGCGCATACACGCCAGAACTTCGCGGGTGCGGCCTCAACTAACGCAGGGCTTTGGGAACTGACACTCAGCGGGCAGGAGGAGATCGTGTCTCCCGCGGACGCGAAGTCCTTTCACTTCCAGCCGGTCAGCGGCAAAGAACCCGCTTTGCGCCTGACTTGGGAACAATTTGAGCTCCCAGCCGCGCCGGCGCTGCGCGTGGAGGTGGTGGTGCGATTGGAACGGGGCCAATCGATGAGCCGGTGGGAACTCGCCGTGAGCGGCCTGGGTGGACTGGGCGTTGGGCAAGTCCGGTTCCCGCGCATCGTGAATATCCCGCGCCAGGAGAACGAGCGGCTGGCGGTGCCGGTCTGGATGGGTGAGCAGTTGGCCGAGTCGCGGAGGTTCTTTGCCGGTCAGGGCAAGGGCGCGCAACGGCAGCAGTGGACGTATCCCGGCATCCTGTCCATGCAATGCCTGGCCTTCTACCGGCAGGACGGGCCTGGGTTGTATGTGGCCTGCGATGACACCGCCGTGTTCAACAAGGCGTTCGCTGTCTTCGGCGCCACGGAAGGCAAGCTCGGCTGCGAAGTGGTGCACCTGCCGGAAGCTCTGCCGCCTGAAGGCGGCGCTCGGGGGGCGGGGCGCAGCAGCGACGCGTGGCGGCTGCCTTATTCCGTCCGGCTCGGGACGTTTGAGGGGGACTGGTTGACGGCGGCGGAGCGTTACCGCGCGTGGGCGACCAACCAGGTCTGGGCGAAGGAGAGCCGGCTGGCGCGCGGCCGGGTGCCGGCTTGGGCGCGCGACACGGCGCTGTGGGTGTGGAACCGGGGCCGATCGCCGGGGGTTTTGGAGCCGGCGATGGTACTGCAAGAGAAACTGGGGTTGCCCGTCAGCGTGTTCTGGCATTGGTGGCACGGGTGTGCTTACGACACCGGTTTCCCCGAATACTTTCCGCCGCGCGAGGGCACGGAGAGCTTCACCAACGCGCTGGTATCCGCGCAGTCCAAGGGCATCCACGCGCTCGTCTATATGAACCAGCGGCTCTGGGGTATCACCACCCGTAGTTGGGGCGACGAAGACGCCGAGCGGTTCGCGGTCAAAGGCGCGGATGGCAAGGTCCATCCCGAAGTCTATAACACCTACACCAAGCAACCCTGCGCGCCGATGTGCATGGGCACGGAGTTCTGGCAGCAGAAATACGCCGGCCTGGCCGTGCGCGCCGTCCACGAACTCGGGGTAAATGGGATTTACATGGACCAGGCCTGCACCAGCCTGCCGTGCTACGATCCCCATCACGGCCACCCGCTGGGCGGCGGGGTCTATTGGATGCGCGGTTTCCGCACGCTCGAGTCCGACATCCGCAGCCGCTGTGCCGCGCGGGGTGAGCCGGTGGTGCTCGCGGGAGAAGGTTGCAGCGAGCCGTGGCTGCCTTACCTCGACCTGATGCTCAGCTTGCAGGTCAGCCGCGAGCGCTTTATGTCCGCCAGCGGGTGGGAGACCATTCCGTTCTTCCATGCGGTGTATCACCCTTATGCCGTCTTCTACGGGAACTACTCCTCGCTGACCATGCCGCCCTATGATGAACTGTGGCCGGCGGAGTTCGCGCCCGCGGAACCGCTCAAGCTCCTCGACCGGAAGTTTAGCCGCCAGTTCTGTCTCGAACAGGCGCGCTCTTTCGTCTGGGGCCAGCAGCCCGCCATCGCCAACTTCCTGCCGATCGAGCTGACCGATCGCGCGGAAGAAGTGGACTTCGTCATGCGGATGGCGCGCTTGCGCAGCCGCGCCGCAAAGTATCTCTTACACGGGACGTTCCTGCGCCCGCCGCAAGTGCGCGGGCCTTCTGCCACGCTGGACATTTCGCGTCTCTGGGTTTATGGCGGAAGGCAAGGCGGCTTGACCGAATACCAGAAGACCAGCCCGCTCGCGCTGGCTGCCGCCTGGGGCGCACCCGATAAGAATGTCGCGCTGGCCGTCGCCAGCATCGCGGATCAGCCGATCCGTGTCGCCCTCGACCTCCCTGACGCCAAGTATGGCTTGCCTCAGAATTCGAGCGTGTACCAGATGGATGAAAAGGGCCGCCGGAGACTTGGCACGCTAAGGAAGATGGGCAACTCCATCGAACTCGAACTCCCCGCCCGTGCAGCGTGCATCCTGGAGTTGGTGCCGCCGCGGAACAGCGGAGACTCACGCAAAGGCGCAGAGGCGCTAAGCCACAGGTAAGGCGGGTTGCCAAGATCGGTCACGGAACGTGTTATTGGCTGCGGGAGTGCTCCTTTGCGCTGCTGCAATCCAATTCGCGCGCAAGCTACGAAGGTTCTTGTGGACGAACGATCTCGCGAAGCGTTTGGAGTGCGTCCAGCTTGCTGGCGCTTTCGTAAGGCGCAAGATGGTCCAACAGCGGGAGCAAGCTCCGCGCACTCCATGCGCTTCGCGCGGTTCGATTGCGCCTTGCCGCGACGCCCGTCGGAGTGACTACGGTTCAGGCCACCTGCAGCTCGCGCACGAAGAAGGGCGCGAATTCTTCGCGCAGATGCGGCGGGATGCGGGCCTTGAAGCGGGCAGTCTCGCCGTTGTAGTCCCGTTCCACCACTTGGCCCACCTCATGCAGCCGCGCGATAACACCGGCTTGCTCGTGCGGCACGGACAGCTCGATGAACTCACGGATAGGCCGCAACTGGCTGCCCAGCTCCGCCAACAAGGCGGGAATCCCCTCGCCCGTCATGGCCGAAATGGCGACCCCGTTCGGGTGCCGCTCCTGGAACCGCGAGAGCATCTCCCGGCTGCCGTTGAGCTGGTCGATCTTGTTGAACACCATGATAGTCGGCTTGCCTTCGGCGCCGAGTTCACCCAAGACGGTATCGACGGATTGAATCTGGTCCTCGGCTTCGGGATGGCTCACATCCACCACATGAATCAGCAGGTCGGCTTGGACGACTTCTTCCAACGTGGCCTTGAACGCCTCCACGAGGCCGTGCGGCAGCTTGCGGATGAAACCGACCGTGTCGGTCAGCAGCACGTTTTGGTTCGACGATAGGCGCAGACGGCGCGTGGTCGGGTCGAGCGTGGCGAACAGTTTGTCCTCCGCCAGCACGTTCGCGCCGGTGAGAGTATTGAGCAAGGTCGATTTGCCGGCGTTGGTGTAGCCGACGATCGAGGCGAGGGCCCAGTGATTGCGCTGCCGCGAATTGCGCTGGGTCGCGCGCTGGCGGCGCACGACTTCGAGGTCGCGCGCAATGTGGGCGATGCGATCCTGCACCCGGCGGCGGTCGGTTTCCAACTGCGTTTCACCTTCACCGCTGCGCATGCCGATGCCGCCCTTTTGCCGCGTCAAGTGGCCCCAGAACCGCGTCAGGCGCGGCAGCAAATGCTGCAATTGCGC
>PLZQ01000120.1 GCA_003152225.1 Limisphaerales bacterium
GCCGGGAGCACCCTGACCGTGGCCACGAACGGGGTGTTGGCGTTGGCGGGCAACAACGGGGGTGATTACAGCCTTTACGGCGCACTGACCAATGCCGGCACCATACGCCTAATAAGCGGTAACTTGCAGCTTTATTGCAATCCGGGCTACTTGTTGAATCTGCCGGGGGCCCTGGTGGACCTGACCGGGGATGTCTCCATCGATCGCGGGTGTGGAGGTGAACTGTTCGTCAACCTGGGCACGGTGCGCAAGTCGGGTGGCACGGGCACCAGCACCATCAACCCCGTCTTCAACAATTTGGGCCTGCTGGACGTGCAGAGCGGGACGGTCAGCCTCTATGGGGGCGGCAGTGGCGAAAATGGCGCCGTGTTCCGGTCTGAGGTTGGGGCGACGCTGAAAGTTGCCAACAGTTACGCCGCCAAGAGCGGAAGCCAGCTCACGGGCGATGGAACCAACTTACTGAGCGGCGGCACCTTCACGCTCAACGGGCTTGTCACCGGCTCCAATGCGCGGTTGGCGGGGGCGGCTCTGGCCGGAACCAACGGAGTTATTACGGGGGTAATGACCTGGGCCAGCGGCTCAATTGCCGCCGGGAGCACCCTGACCGTGGCCAACAGTGGGGCGTTGGTGTTGGCGGGCAACAACGGGGGTGATTACAGCCTTTACGGCGCACTGACCAATGCCGGCACCATACGCCTGGTGAGCGGGAACTTGCAGCTTTATTGCAATCCGGGCTACTTGTTGAATCTGCCGGGGGCCCTGGTGGACCTGACCGGGGATGTCTCCATCGATCGCGGGTGTGGAGGTGAACTGTTCGTCAACCTGGGCACGGTGCGCAAGTCGGGTGGCACAGGCACCAGCACCATCAACCCCGCCTTCAACAACTTCGGCCTGCTGGACGTGCAGAGCGGGACGGTGAACTTGTATGGGAATTACTCCCTGGCCGGCGGGGCGTTGAATTTCGGCCTCACCAGTCTCACGAATTTCGGGCGAGTTCACCTTTCAGGAAGCCCAGCCGTGCTGGCGGGCACGCTTGGCGTCAATCTCAATAATGGCTACCTGCCGTCGGCGGGAGCTTCTTTCCCGCTTCTGAGCTACAGTTCAGCGAGTGGTGTGTTTGCCAACTTGAACCTCCCGGGTGGGACAGCGTGGCAAACCAACTATGGTTCTACGGTCTTCACCTTGAGCCGTTTGGGCACCCAACCGACACTCGGATTCGGCTCCACCCCGGCTTGGGGGACCAATGGATTCCGATTTGCGGTCGATGGACAAATCGGCCAGGCCTATATTTTGCAAGCCTCGACCAACCTGGTGAACTGGGTGCTGGTATTGAACTTCACTTGCACGAATTCGCCAACGTATGTCGCAGACCCAGCAGCAAAGAACTACACCCGCCGTTTCTATCGCGTCGCCCAATGAACCCTGCGCGTCCTGGTTTCTCCGATTGTGCTTGGGTTCGGATTGCCGCGACCGTGGACAATTGATGGTCTGTCTCGAATGCTTCGAGGACCGGTCTGAGACAACTACCCGGTTCATAGCGGGGTCACAGCGGGGTCAGAACAAGATTTCTCCACAACTGGGCCGTTTGGGAATGCAAGGTGGGCGTTGGTTGCGTTGGTTGCGGATTTCTGGAGACGCTCACCGAAGCGTGCGGGAAGACGGACTGGCAAATACACGCCTGGTGCCTGCTGAGCAACTGTTTCCACCTGGTAACCGAAACACCGCGCGGGAATTTCGTGGCGGGGAAGCCCCATTTTCCTGTTTTCAAAGTCTAAAGTCCAAAGTCCAAAGTCGGCTTATTATTGACGCTCGGGTACAGTGCCATCCGCGCCCCAGGCCGGGTTGGGCTGTGGTCCCATAGTGAAGACCAGCGTTCCGCCGTTCTTCAATTCGCGGTTCGGGCATGGGATGACGTGGGCGCGATAGGCTTACTTGCTGCCGCCAAATTCAGGCGGCTTCTCGCGCAGCAAGAGTGCTTCGTTTTCCCTCTCCTAACGGTATCGGCGCAGTTCCTCTACCATTGGAAAATGCTCGGCGCTCCAGCAGCGGACGGTCTTGCCCCGTTGCCGAAGGATGGGGGCGGCCAGTTCCTGAAGCCGCACCACGGCCAGCAGTTTCTTTTCGATCGGCAGTCGCGCCAGTTCATGGCGGCGGCGCTGCTGAACGTGGTGGCCACCATGGAAAGCCCCGCCAGCCACCACGGCACCGAGCGGCCGGAAGCGAAGAACTCCGAAGTGCTCTTCCCGGCCCGCCTGCCGAAGAACAGCGCCGGCACGAAACAAATGAGCAGGGTGGCCAGGACGATGATCCAGTCGATGATCTGTAAGTGCATACCAGAATTCTTCTGACCGCTGGCGGGTTAAACGCCAACGGCCGGAGACGCTACCGGTCTTGGCTAACGAAGACAAGCTCCGGCTTAGGGCTCCGGCTTAGGGCGCCGTTCAAGCGGTTCGGCCGGATCGTGAAACAGCCGCGCGCCTGCACCAAGATTTGGCAGACGAGCAACAGACGCTACTTGCTCTGGTTCCATAACAACGGCACCACCCGTTACAATAACGGCCTCAACGCCGGCAGCCGCAACCTCGCCTGGCTAAGCGCCGAACGGCACAAGTTCAGCCCGATTCTCAAGGACGTCAGTGGCGGCCGGGACTTGCGTATCGTCCCCGCCCTACATGGCGAGCTAAAGCATCTGCGCCTCTACAACCGCGCCCTGCGCACCAGTGACGCGGTGGGGAACTTCCACGCGCTGGCGCGATGAATTGCGCGATAACGGCACCGGCTCGAGCCATGGTTTGCGCAGAACCCCCGGTAACCTGTGCCTCCGGAAGCCCACGGCTTCCTCGCGCTTTCGCCAGGCTTTGTGGGAGCTTTGGTGGAGCCTTGGAGTAGCATTAGGGTCGCATTGTGTAACGCAGCGAATTGTTTTGTGGGGGCGGAGTCGAGACGGCAGCGAATTCGCTCGTGGAAACAGGTCCGTGGACACGGAAGGATTCTGCAATTTTCAAATGACTCTCAATAGCGGAGTTAGGTGGTTGCGGGCCACTCCTCGCTGTTTTCGGTGGAACGGGCGGCATGGCGTCGCGGGCGAATCCTCCGCGCCCAATTGGCCACTTGCCATTGGCTATTTGCAATCCCCGGAGGGGTGGCCTATAGCCCGTTGCGTTGCTGTAGCCGGGCTGACCCGGCCACAGGTCACCCCTGCCATGTGGGCCCAAGGGCGATCCGCCGCTGTCGTCGGCGACGGGAGTGCCGCACCGGCCCGCTGCCGGCCTGGCTCAGGCCCGGTCCAAGCCTGGGGATGGTCAAGGGGTAGGCAACCACTAGGCAACCACTCCGATGTGGATCGGATCCACATCGGAGTGGTTGCCTACCAGTTGGCTACTGGTTAGCCAGTAATACGCCTGGAGCGGGCCTCAGGGCGGCCAGGAGGTAGTGGGGAGCGAGTGTGGCTCCGGCTCGGGAATCGGGGCGGGTGCAGGGTGCGAGGAACCGGGGGCTGGAGAGTCGCATTGAAGCGGTAATCCCGCGAACCAATCCGCGAAAGCGCAGGCGATCGCCACGAACTCAAACAGCAACCCCCTCCACGAAATAGCGCGTCACGTTACACAACTTGGCCCAATTTTGGCTTGGCGGACGGTCCGGAACCAAGCCGCAACCTGCGGGTATTGCGAGGCCCGGCGGAGGCGGGAGGCGCTCCCGGGAGTCTGGAAGTTCGTGACCCCTTCATGGGACCGTGCTGCGAATCTCCAATCGAATTGCCCAGCGGTTATTGGCGGTGCAGCGACCTTGGGCAGGTTTTCTGACCTGGCCCCACAACTGGTGACATGCGGGGGACAGGCGATCTGGTATCTTCTTGGCGTCGATACGATTTGTTCTCGTTATCGTGTGTCGAAGAAGCCGGATTAAAGTTCCGGCTTTTTTGTTTTAAGAGACGAAGAACGACCATGAAAGCAGCGCCATCAAATTCGGACTCGCCCCTGCAAAATAGAATCGCCGCTGTCAAATCATCCCTCCGTTGCTTCGTTTACAGTCTGATCGGATTGGTTCCCTTAATTGGAATCCCGTTCGCGGTGGCAGCCATCGTTCGGAGCCGCCAGGTGCAAAAAGCCATCAGCTCGGATTGGAACCCAGGGGATCGATACCTGAATGCGGCCGGGCGGATAGGTCCCTTGAGCTTTCTGACGAGCGCGATCTTCCTGTTACTGGTGGGTCTCGTTCTCCCGGCCTTTTGGCGGGACCTGGGCGCCTGTTCGTTTGGATCAACCTGAGGGCACAGTTAAGGGCCACAAGGCGTGGCCATGAGCGTCTATGTAATCCGCGCGTTCGTGAAAATGCGCGGGGAAATCGCCGCCAATGCTGCCATCCTCAAACGCCTCGCCGAGATTGATAAGACGCTGCTACTTCACGACGTTGCGCTGCGCGAGATATTCGAGAAACTCCGCCCGCTCCTCGCGCCCCCACCTCCACCGCCCAAACCCGAAATCGGCTTCCACGTCAAAGAAGACCCCGTCCCTTACCGCACCAGCAGGCGAGCAAAGACCTGAACAAAGGCCGGGACTTTAGACTTTAGACATTAGACTTTGGACTCTTTTCTTCCCCTGCCTACCACTCCAATCCGGCCAAGAAGCCAAGCCGCTCAGCCAGGAAAGCGAAAACAGCTACCACCTGACCGGCAAAACAACAAATCTGAGTGGATACGAAGCGCCTTGCTTTCGGCAACCAAAGCCAATAAACCAGTTTCATAAACGGTAAATTCTTCATGGATGCGGCGAGCCTCGAACTCGCAATCCGGGGTTGTATCGGCCACGGGTTTGTCGGTTAGCTTACGTACCCATTGGTGGAAAATATCAATCATTTAAAACTGCTCAATTACACGAAGACATCTTGATTGTATATGCCAGACGATGATGCCGAGCAGAAACCCCAGGAACGCACCAAGGGCGAAGAACAAAAGAACATCAGAAAGCTACGGATCGTCAATCTGCCCACCACGGTTAAGATAATTATTTACGGTGCCTTCCTTGCTATTCCCGAGAGGCTTGGAACCAGTCTTCTGAACAGCCATCCCAAGCCGTTGCTCACCGCTTGGAGTCTTATATTTATCGGGTTTTGTATTTTCGGAATCATTGTTAGGACAGAGCTTGTCAATCATAAACATGCACACAAATTGCCCGATTGTTTACCAAATACGTGTCTGTGGGGCATAATCACATTTGGTTTTGTTGGTTGCGTTGGGGCGGTTTTAAACGAAAGGCCCGATGATCCTTATCTGGAGCCAACCCTGGTGATCGACTCGGTTTCGTCGAGTAACGTTCTGTGCCATTACGACATCCACAACAGCGGAAAAGCCTTGGCACGGGATGTTTTGTCGAAAGAAGAAGGAGGCGGCGGTTTTGTGGGATCGCAATTCGTGCCAGTAATTCGTGAAATTTCCGAAAATGGAACGGCTGCCATTGTGTCCCCCAATGTCAGCGCCCCAAATACAAACAGCGACATAGCCTTGTACCGGAAGCTCTCGATTGTGTATAGCGGCGAAACATACCTGATGCGACGTAGGCATTTTGGATCGACGTTCACCTTTTTTGTGTTCAGGGAATCCCTGACTCCAAATAGGTTCGCTTATCGGTTCTCGGAGCCGTCTGCCAGAGTCATGCCGAAAGAGGATGTGGACGCCAATCTGAGGAATTTGTTCCGTTCTCCCACTGGAGAACTTCTTATCGCGTTCTGCGAAACGAACGCATTGAATATGCTGCATCATACTTGGACCTCTACAACCAATCGGTATTTAGAAATTAGTGTTCCGGACCGAATGGTTTGTTTTCTGTCGCTCGACACAAACGGACGAACGATCTCGATTCGACATGGGATCGCCACAAACACGAGCCGGAATCATAAAGTCATGGTTACTTGGGATACGACTGGGGCTTCGATGAATGTCGATGGAGATAGAGTCGCATACCCCACAAATTGGCGTTGAACGGGTACTTCGCGTCAAATTAGGACACTACCTGCAGGGGACAGGCGATCTGGTATCTTCATCACATCGATACGATTTGTTCTCGTTATCGTGTGTCGAGGAAGCCGGATTAAATTTCCCGCTTTTTTGTTGTACTGGATTGGAACCCAGGGGATCGATACCTGAATGCGGCCGGGCGGATAGGTCCCTTGGGCTTTCTGACGAGCGCGATCTTCCTGTTACTGGTGTGTCTCGTTCTCCCGGCCTTTTGGCGGGACCTGGGCGCCTGTTCGTTTGGATCAACCTGAGGGCACAGTTAAGGGCCACAAGGCGTGGCCATGAGCGTCTATGTAATCCGCGCGTTCGTGAAAATGCGCGGGGAAATCGCCGCCAATGCTGCCATCCTCAAACGCCTCGCCGAGATTGATAAGACGCTGCTACTTCACGACGTTGCGCTGCGCGAGATATTCGAGAAACTCCGCCCGTTCCTCGCGCCGCCACCTGCCCCGCCCAAACCTGAAATCGGATTCCACGTCAAAGAAGACGCCATTCCTTACCGCACCAGCAAGCGAGCAAAGGCTTGAACAAAGGCCGGGACTTTAGACTTTAGACTTTTTTCTTCCCCTGCCTACCACTCCAATCCGGCCAAGAAGCCAAGCCGCTCAGCCAGGAAAGCGAAAACAGCTACCACCTGACCGCATGCTGTGGTGACCTCGACGGCGACACGGTGCTGGAAAGTGTCAAAAGTGAGAACTGACGCCGGCATTCCTGTAAAAGCGAAGAGGGCTTTTGCAGCTCTTGCTCAGCCTGGATCCTTCTTCACGGCAGCGCCACCCCCTGGCAGAACAGGAATGGTTCGATCATGGCCGCTGGATCGCTCAACGTTTAGTCGTTAGCCGGGATTGGCGCGGTGTCCGCTGGCCACGCCGGAAGCAAGCATGTGCCCCGTCAGTTGGCCACGCCCAAGCGGTAGAAGAGCGGCGCAAGCCCTACCGCATTGGTGTCCATGAAACTGGTCGTTCCGGGTTGGCCGGGCAGGTTCGGGGCCAGAAGCGTGAAGTGCGGGCTGGCCCACAGGTTCGTGCTGCGCTCCAGGAAATAGCTCACCCCGGCCACGCTCTGCCAACTCACGGTCACGTTGGTGCCAGCGGGCGCCGCCGAGAGCAGGCGCAACGCCGAAAGCGCGTTGGTGGGATCGGTCAGGCAACGCCACTCCTGCCAGGTGTTGTGGCCGTCGGTATCCGGATCTGTGGCATCCGCCGAGCCGTCGGTGGGCAGGCCGTAGTGCTGGAGCCAGGCGTAGGAAATCAGCGAGCCGGGCCCTTGGAACTCGTAGGCGCCGATGTCCACCGTGCCGCGGACGATGCGCGGGTTGCCGTCCAGGTCCGTGGGGCCGGGGACGTGGGCATTACGGCCGGCGTTGATGCAGGGCGAGTTGGATTGCAGGCGTAGGTTGCCGCCGGCGTAATCCACGAACAGTGGCGCGTTGGTGATGTTGCCAACCCCGTTGGTCGGCACGGGCGTCGTGCAGCAGTAGTTCAGGGGAATCCAATCGTCGTCCAAATAGTTCGCGCCATCCGGCGCGGTGTTGAAATAGATAATGCAGTTTTCCAGCGTGTCACAACTGGCCACCCCGCCACCGGAGTTGGTAGCCGAGTTGCCCGCCAGGGTGCAGTTGACCAGCCTGCCCCAGGTGGCCCCGCCGCCCCAACCTGCCGAGTTAGCGGTCAGCGTGCAGTTTACCATCGTGCCATAAGCCGTCCCACCGCCGATGTAAGCCGAGTTGCTGGTCAGCGTGCAGTTGTTCAGCGTGCCCCAGCTCGCCCCGCCGCCCTGCCCAGCCGAGTTGCCGGTCATCGTGCAATTGTTCAGCGTGCTGTCAGAGGCCCCGCCGCCACCGCTAGCAGAGTTGCCGGTCAGCGTGCAGTTGTTCAGTGTGCCGCCATATGCCCCGCCGCCGTAGCTGTTAGCCGAGTTGCCCGCCACCACACAGTTGGAAGCCACCGCAGTCCGCTCACACCACAGCCCACCGCCGTTATCCGCAACGCCGTTGGTCAAGGTAAACCCGGACAGGCTAGCAGCGTTGGTTAGATACACGCAGCGCGTTGTGCCCGAGCCGGTGATCAAGGTGAATTCCGTGCCATTCACACTGCGCAAGACCACCGAGCGATCAACCATCAACCGGTTACCAGCGCGCCCGCCGGCACCATAGGTCCCGTTGGTGACCAGAACCAAAGCGCCCGGCACGCTCGCCACATCCACGGCATCCTGGATGTTGTTAGCCGCCGTCGCCCAAGAGGTGTATAGGGACAGCGGACTCGCGCTCCCCGCCGCCACGTAATGCACCGGCTGACTCACCACGTGAACCGCCACAGTCGCACTGACCCCTCCAGGATTGCTTTCGTTATACGCCCGCAAGACCACTGCGTAATCTCCCGGCAGCGCCCAGGCATGCGTGGCATAGGGCCGGTTGCTCACCACCATTCCATCTCGAAATTCCCAGGCGCTTACGGAAGCGTGACCTCCAATCAACGCCGTCAGATCCACGGGAAACCCAACCGCCACGTTAGTGTAAGCCGCCACGATGCCCACGCTCAACGGCCCCGTAACCGCCCCCGCGCGGTACTCATCACAGCCGATAGACGGCGGAGTGGCCCAGGCCTCGCCGTCAATATCGGTGCCGGTCGTATAAGCGGCGCTGCCCGCTCCACGACACGGAGAAGCGGCGCTCAAATGAGATACGCTGGCCAGTTGCGGATCGAGGGTGATGTTGCCGACACCGCTTGTGGGCATGGGCGTGGTGCAACAATGGTTCAGCACGGTCGTAAACTCGATAAACCCTTCGAAGTAGTTCGCTCCTCTTGGAGCCGTGTTGAAATAGACGATGCAGTTGTTCAGCGTGCCGCCAACAAACCCGCCGCCCCACGGAGCCGAGTTGCCCGTCAGCGTGCAGTTGTTCAGTGTGCCGCCACCCGCCCCGCCGCCGTATGAAGCAGCCGAATTCCCGGTCAACGTGCAGTTGTTCAGCGTGCCCCCAGACGCCCCGCCGCCGCTGTAGCTAGCAGAGTTGCCGGAGAGCACACAGTTGTTCAGCATGCTGTCAGCGGCCCCGCCACCGTAGAAACCCGAGTTGCCGGCCAGCGTGCAGTGGTTCAGCGTGCTGCCATACGCCCCGCCGCCTCCCCCCAGGTAGCTGGTTGCCGAGTTGCCGGTCAACACGCAGTTGTTTAGCGTGCCCCCAGACGCCCCACCGCCGCTCCCAGCAGCCGAGTTGCCCGCCACCACACAGTTGGAAACCAATGCGTTTGTTGATTCGCACCACACCCCGCCGCCGCTTTGCTCCAGATAATAATCGCCTTTAGTCTGCGTGGCCCCATTGGTCAAGGTGAACCCGGACAGGCTTGCGCCGCTGGCAAGATACACGCAGCGAATCGCGCCATCGCCGTTGGTGGTGCCGGGGACCTGGTAGCCTCGGATGGTTGTGAACTTTGGACCCTTGACGCTGCGCAACGCCAGCGGTTTGTCCACCGCCACTCGGTTGACCAACAGATTCGTCCCCACGGCCCGTCCACCGGTGGCGTAGAGTCCGTTGGTCACCATGATCTCGTCGCCCGCCAGCGCCGCGTCCACGGCGTCCTGGATATTCGTCGCCGCAGTGAGCCAGTTGGTGTAGGGCGGTCCCGGACTGGGACTGTCCTGCCAGACGTAGCGAGTGGCGGCCGAGGCGCTGCCCGCCACTATCACGGTGATGATCAATGAAACACTCGCAAATAACTTGTTGATGATCTTTTTCATAGGATTTGTTTTCTTAGTTAAAGGCTCGTCATTCGTCACTTCCATGGCCCCAGGACGCGCCCGCGCCGGTGCATCTCAACTCGCGACGCCGGCCTAGAGTTCGAGCACCCGAAAGAACCTGTTCGTATCCGCCGTGGGTACGAGGCAGGTCGCTTCCACCAACGAGTTCGTGGCCAGGAAACTGTTGCCGCCGCTGGAGAAATTGATTCGCGTCCAAGGACCGTTGGCCACTTTCGTCGTGGATTGGACGCCGTAGCGCAGCCCCGCTTCGCCTTGCCACGCCACCCGGACGTGATTGGTGCTTTCGCAGGCCAAACTCAGGATTTGGGGCGTCACCCCGCCTTGCGGATCGAACACGTCCACAGTCTTGTAATAGACTGGATTTGGGTTAACTACAGGTTCAATGCTTACGCCGCCGGCAAGATAGATCTTGCCGTCAATGACCCCGCAGACGGAAAGCAGCCGCGTCCGGGGCATCTTCCGCCGGGCGCTGAACCGGTCCTGGGTGGGGTCGTACGCCAGTGAGAGGTCATACGATCCATACAGGTCTTCGGTCATCCCTCCGAACAGGTAGATGGTTCCGTCCACCGTGCTGGACATGAGACCATAACTCCACGGGGAGTGTTGAGACTTGGCTGTCCATTGATCGGTCTGGGGATCGTAGGCGAAGGTGTCGGTTCCCATAAAGGCGTAGATGAGCCCATTCGCCACGCTGGCCGTCGGGAAGACAATGCCTTTGGGCAGACTTCTTTTCGTGGTCCATTGGTTGGTCTTCGGGTCGTAGGCTTCGACCGTTGAGAGCCGCGAGGGCCAAGAGGCGGTGCCGCCGATCGCGTAGATGATCCCACCAACAGTGCAAGCAGCATGTAAACCGCGTCCCGTGGGCATAGGAGCCTTGGTTACCCAGGTATCTGTCTTTGGGTCGTAGGCTTCCACTGTCTTTAGAACAACCTGCGCCCCCCACGCGCCGCCGGTGCCTCCGATCACGTAGATGATCCCGTCCACGGCGGTGGCGGACAGAAAACGGCGCGCGGTCGGCATATCCTTCTTTTGCGTCCACGAATTCGTCCGGGGATCGTACGCCCAGACCGCCTGAAGCGGGAGAGCGTTGTAGGGATAAAGGCCACCAATCACATAGACAATCCCGTCCACCACGCAACCGGAAGTGGCGCTCGCCGGGCTGGGCAGGTCGGCCGCTTGTGTCCATGAGCCGGGAGCGGCGATCGCCGGCGGGAGCAAACAGAGGCAGGAGGCGATGCTCAATACGGCAATGGCGATCCGCATTCGGTGCTTGGCGGGGTGACGTGATAGTAGGGTTGCGGTTTCATTGAGTTTTTCATTTGTCTCTTTCATAGTTGTTCTTTTCTTTGTCATAAACGGCCGGAAGCGGTTTTCATGGGGTTCTGGCGTCAATCAAGATATCGGTCGCCCACATCACGAGGCCCTCACCTGTGCCGGTGTCACAGACGATCGTGCCCTTGGGATCAACCACGCGGCTGTGGCCATAAGCCTGTACCTGGCCGACGGTGCCGACCTGCTGACTGACGACGTGCCAACGGCTGGATAGCACGGCATTTTGCACCGTAACGACGTCGTATCCGTCCGGCGAGGAACTCCACCAAGCCGAGGAGGTGACCAGCAAATCTGCACTTTGGCCGGCCAAAACAGGGCCGGGATAGCTTCCATCCGACCACATTTCAATGCAGATGATCAGCCCTATTTTTCCAATCGGGCTGTCGAGCACTGAGTACCCCGTGCCGAGGCGCCAGATTAAGGCATCGTTTCCAATGAAGCGCGTTTTCCGGTGCTTTCCGATGACGCCATCTGGCCCCAGAAAGACGTTGGCGTTGTAGAGCAGGCCCGCCCCGTCCTTCTCGGTCATCCCGAAGACCACAAAAAGGTTCGACTCGTTCGCCTTCGCCACGACGTTGCTGGTGCTCTGCCCCGGGATCGTTTCGGCGGTCTGTCGCATGTAGGTCATTTCCTGGACCGATGGTGGCGAGAAGTTCTCCCGCCACCCGGGACACCCCTGAAGCGCCACTTCGGGGAAAACGATCAAATCCACGCGATTGCTGGCGGCCCACTCCATGTAAGAGAAAAACGTCTGAAGATTAGCTTCGGTATTGGTTTGTGATGTCATGGTGACGGCGGCGACGGTCAGCCACTTCTTGCCCGGCGCCGGCAGAGTCAGCCGGTAGAACTTCTGGGGATAAGCCGTCGCTGTCCGGTAGGGACACACTGCTGTCGTCACCGTCTGCCAGGGCCCATTTGGCGTGGCAGCCTCCTGGAGCTTGCCGTCCAGGGCTTCCCAACTGAGGTTCAGGTATCTGCCGTCCCGCACCCCGCGCAGTTCAGCGGCATTGGCGGCGGAGGACAGGAGCAGAAGGAGCAAGACGAGGATGGAAGATGGAAGATAGAAGATGGATGGTCGAACATCGAACATCCAACAACCAACATTCAACGTAGAATGGCGGTTTGCCTTCGCGTGATTCGTTTTCATAGCTACGTGAAAGTTGCAGTCCGCGGCTGCCGCGCAATGCCCAAACAACTCGCGTCTTTGCTTCCACCCCTTCCAACGGGAAAAGGGACGAAAGGTTACAGGAATCGATTTTACCAGCGGACGGCGGCTACGGGCGGACTTGGGAGTTGGCCCTTTCGGCCGCTTCGATCTCCGCAAAAGACGGCGCACGCCAGAGGTTAACGACACCATCCAAGGAGACGGCGATCAAGGTGTTCCCGTCGGGGGAAAAGCTGAGCCCCATGAAGAATTGGCCTTGGGCCTGCAAGGCGAGCAGTTCCCGGTGCGTCGCCATGTCCCAGAGTTTCACGGGGTCTTTGCCACCCTCGTTCCCGGTGACTAACCGTCGGCCATCGGATGAAAAAGTCCTACCCCACCCACCGCTAACTTCATGGAAAGGACCCAGTTCCTGCCGGGTGGACACATCCCAAAATCTGCCCTGAGCATCTACGCTTGTGAAAAGCGTTCGGCCATCGGGCGAAAAGAGCACGCCGGCCACGCTGCCTGATTGGTTGGTAAACGTGGCTTCGCGCTGGCCAGTGGGGAAACGCGAAAACGTCACTGTGCCGTCGTCGTATTTGCTTGCCAGCAAATGGTCGTCCGGAGAGAGGTCCACCGCGATTAGAACCTTAGGTTGGAAGGCCTGCAGCGGCACCTCCTCCCAGCTTTCGGTCCGCCAGATCCTCCAGCTTACCCTGTGATCATGGGCGACAACATTTGCGAGCAGGAACCTGCCGCTGCGGGAAAAGCGCAGGCGGCCAAACCACTCGAAAGGCAGTGCAACATTAGTGACGGACCGGCGCGCCTTCCAATCCCAGATGTTGACTTGTCCCGCGGTGTCACCTGCCGCCAGCCAACTGCCATCCGGCGACAGCGCTACGTCCCAGTTATTGCTGCCCAGCACGGGCAGCCGTTCGGTCCGTTGCACTGGCTGGATGTTCCACACGTCAATGAAACCATCCTTGTCTGGCGCGAGAAAGCTCTGGCCATCGGGCGTAAAGGTGAGGCCATATCGGCACACCACTTCCGGGTCGAGCGCCCCACGCGCGAAGCCCTGAGCCGCGACTCTGGCCTGATCCGGAAACCCGTAAGAGATGGCGAAATTGGTGTACCCGGGAACCCGGCTGCTGGCGGTGACGTCCCAAAAACGGACGCCGTCATTGCTTCCACTCACGAGCGTGCCGCCATCCGGCAGGAAGGCCAGCTCCTCCACCCCGCCGTGGTACGCCCGCAAGCAGCGCAGCTCGGCTTGATCAGCGACGGTCCAGACACGGATCGTTTGACCATCACACGGCGCGGCCAGGAGCCGGCCATCCGGACTGAAAGCCAGTGCGCGAACCACTTTCGCGTGGTCAATCAGTTGCCCGCGAGCTTTGCCGGAGCGGGCATCCCAGAGCCGGATGGTTTCGCTGGTATAACCAAACCCAGCGGCGATAAGCTCGTCGGTGGGCGAGAAGGCCAGCGCTGTGATCCCATCGCTGGTTTGCGTCTGAATCGGTAACACGCTTCCAGTCTGCCAATTCAGGATGACCAGCTCCCCATAGTCTCCGCCAATCACCACGCGGCTTCCATCCGGCGAGAAGACCATGTGTCCGGCCTCACCCCGTCGCGGAGGCCGCGCAATGAAGTTGGTGAGAGTTCGGTTCGAGGCTAACTCGACCACTACGATGGTTCCCTGGTTGTCGAAGGTCGCCAGCACCTTGTCGTCGGGAGAAAACGCCAGGGACCTAACGATAGCTTTTTGCTTGAGCGTGCCACGCAGCTTTCCGGCCTTCACGTCCCAGACATCAACCGCTGGTTCTCCGCTCGCATCGCGCCTGCTGAATGCCAGCAGACTCCCGCTGGGCGATAAAGCCAAAGTTCCGGTGGCGGCATTGGTGGGGCCAGTCATGGGAAGCCGGGTGGTCAAATCCCACAGCGCCACCTGGCCCACGCTCTTTCGCAGCGCCGATATCTTCCCGTTCTTGGAGACCGCCAACGCACGGAAGGGAACGCTGTACTGATGGAGCACGACCGACTCGTCACCTTGACAAAGCTGCCACAGGTAGCGCCATTCCCAATGTCGCAAATCAATTTCGGATTTCCCCTTGGGACGATGTTTCTCGAGTAAGATCAACGCGAGGCCAACGTTGTTATCCGCCATCGCGAGCTGCGCCAGCTTCATGCCGGAGGCATAGGTGCTTTGGCGGGCGAGCAACTCTCCCGCCTCGGCGCGGGCACGCTCCGTTTCCGCGCGACGCCATTGCCAGGTGGCGCCAGCTAGCCCGATCAGCAAGCTTAACAGGGCCACGCCCGTGGCCGAAGCCAGGCGCGGGTTGCGTCGGCACCAGCGCCCCGCCTTGGCCAACCGGCCCATGGGCCGCGCCAGCACCGGTTTGCCTTCGAGGAACCGGCCCAACTCCTCCGCCAGCATCTGCGCCGTGGCGTAGCGCTTGCCGGGTTCCTTCTCCAGACACTTCAAACAAACCGTCTCCAGATCGGCGGGTACGCTGGGATTGAGCACCCGCGGCGAGACCGGTTCCACGTTCAACACCTGCTGCACCGTTTCGGCCAGGCCTTCGCTCACAAACGGCGGGCGGCCGGTCAACGCGTGATACAGGATCGCGCCGAGCGCATAAACGTCTGTGCGCCGGCTCAGCGTGCCGCGCTTGCCGGTCGCTTGCTCCGGCGGCATGTAGTTCGGCGAACCCAGCACCTGGCCTGAGACCGTCAACTCCGAGTCGCCCTCCAGCCGCTTGGCCAGGCCGAAGTCGGTGACGCGCGGCTGATCGTTTGCGTCAATCATCACGTTGGCGGGCTTGAGGTCGCGATGGAGAATGCCGCGCTCATGGGCATAGTGGATGGCCTCGGCAATGGTCTTTACGTAGCCGGCGGCGCGCCGGGCGGGCAATGGGATCCCGCGGATCAGCGCCGACAAACATTGCCCCTCGACGTAATCCATCGCGATGAAATGCTGCCCTTCACAGAAACCCACTTCGTGGATGGCGACGATGCTGGGATGTTGCAGTGCGGCGGTGGCGACGGCCTCGGCGCGGAAACGCTTCACCGACTCCGGCGGCGCGTGCGGCCCGAACAACAGCAGCTTGAGAGCGACGATCCGGTCGAGACTCTTTTGGCGGGCCTTATAGACCACGCCCATGCCACCGTGCCCAATTTCCTCCAACAACTCGTACTCTCCGAAACCGCGGTACTTCGCAAGGCCCGGGGTCGCGGCGAGTGCGGACGAACCGTCACCCGCTCCGGTTGGCTCTTGTGGCGGCGACTCCAAGGCTTCACCAAAACCCAATCGGTAAAGGCACCTGGGGCAGAATCCATGCGGAGCGTCGGACGGGAGTTCCGCGCCACAACTCGGACATGTACCGCTCTCTGACATCATCACTCTCCACTCTCTACAACGGGAAACGAGCGCCAGGGTTACACCGACCATGGACCACAGACCACTGACCACGGGCATTCGCACGGTCACCGGCTCACCACCCTGCGCGAGCACGGCATTCTCTCAACTATCAACTCTCAACCATCAACTCGCCACGTCACCGGCTGACGACCTCAAACAGGTAACGCATCTCGTCGTCAATCTCCTCGGGGCGCGTCACCGTGTGCGCGATCTGCTCGCGCAGCAACTCGCGATACCGTTGCCGCAGGCGGTGGACAGTCACCTTCACCGCCGTCTCGCTCAGGCTCAGTCGCGCGCCCAGTTGGGCGTAAGTCTCAGTCCGGTGCTCGCCCAGCAGGCAGCCCTGGAGTTCATTGAACACGGCCTCTCTGCCGGAAGCGAGGGCTTCGTGCCGCAGCCGGTTCAGCACGTGGTCCAGGAGGTCAAGGGCCCAGCGGCGCTCATACAGATTCTGCGCGTCCGCTTCCACGCACGCCTCGAGTTGGTAGCGTTCCTCCGCCCCCTCCAAGTTTAGCGGCGTTTCAGGAGAATTACCGCCACGCTTCGCGGTGCGTGCCTTCTCCCATTCATCCGCGAGGAAATGCTTCAGACACGCGAGCAGGAACGAGCGGAACCTGCCCTTCTCCGGCCCCACGCCGCTCAGAAAGTCTTTGCGCAAAAGGTGAGCGAAAAAGCCCTGGGTGAGGTCCTGCGCGTCCTCCGGGCTGCGGCCTTGTCGCCGCACGAACGCATAGAGCGGATACCAATAGGTGCGGCACAACTCCTCCAAGGCTTCCGACGCTTGCGCGTCGGCGCTTTGGCCCGCCGCCAGCACCACGCTCCAATGCGTGGTGGCGAAAGTGGCCGCTGTGGAGTTCATTTGCGTCGCTCCAGGACCGCACGCCAATCCGCAGTCTGCTCCCTGGCAGGCTGGAGTCAAGCTAGTCTTTGAAACGAAAATCGTCGGCCGGTTTTCGGCCCGACGCCCGGGACGCAACCGGAGTCGTTTCCGCAAAGCACCTATCCCGCCAGTCGGACAGCTTCTCTGGTCTTCGGGTTCGTTCGGGGAGCCTCCAGTTCAGGGCAGGGGCAGGGGTCAACCCGTAGTTAGAATTCAAGCTGTCCATCGGCTTTGTTCATCCTGGCGGATTTATGCTCGGGTTTTTCATGGGCCAAATGATGGAACAAGGATCTCGCCCCTTTGGTTGTGCCGATTAAGAGAATATCCTCCCGCGAGTCCCCACGATCCATTGGGCATGAGTAGCGTAACACCCTCCAAGCTCTGAGTTTACGCCGGAATCCGGCAGGTTCTTTCTGGGCGCCAATCGCGCCGTCCTCCCGGAACCCACCGGGGCGGCCAACCGTTGCAATCTGAGGCATGTAACGCCAAAAACGCTCCGGAAAGCGCTATATGTGGGGGTCTCACAAATCGGCCGGCCCCTACAGGTAGTGGGCCTTGGCTGGTCCCAATTTCCTATCCCAGAAGCGCGCCTCGCAGGGGTAAGCCGGACAAATCTTACGGTCTCACGTCTTGCGGTTGTGGAGAGGAGTGAGACACCACACTAGGCTGACGCGGCGCTGCTGGGCGAGCAGTGACCGTGAGGAAGCAACACTACTGCCACAGGCGATCGCCTCAGAACGAGATCTATTGCGGCTGGCGAGCGGGGTCGGCACATCATAGGGCAACTGCCGGACCAAAGAATTCCTTGGTCACCTGGTGCTGCGGAATGGAGCAGCCACAGCGGCCGCTGCACGCTCACGCGCCCGACCATTTCGCCAGCACGCGGTCGATTCCCTCCCGGATCAGCGCGCGGGCGTCAAGCCGCGCCGTGCCACGCATTAAAAGCTCATCATACTTCGTGTGGGTATGACGGATGTGGGCAATTACGGCCAGGTCCACCGCATGCGCATCCAGCGCGCGTCCGGCGGCGGATCGTCCCACGCGACCGCTGTGGCGGTGGCCGGTGTGCTCGGCGATTTGGCGGGCTTCCTCGGGGGGACAAGCGGGGTATCGTTGCGCAATAGCCTCTGCCAGGGCGGCCACAAATTCGCGGTCTTCCTCCTCGCGTGCAACTGCCGCGCGGGCGCGGGCAACGGCGCGGGCCGGCGCGTCGGCGGCGCATTCGTCCTCGGCCCGGGCCAAGGCGTCTTCGGTCACCAGGAGACCTTGCCGCTCGTAGCGTTTGTGCCTCCGGTTGAATCGCACCACTACCGCCGCGAGCGAACTATGTTTGTGCGCCCGCCGCGACAGCGCCGCGTCGCCCGCCGGTAGAAACACCAATTCGTCCAGGTCGGCGCAGGTGAGACAAAGCGGCTGGCCTTTCTCCATCAACAGGTAAGCTCCTTGCGGCAGCTCCGCGCCGCACTCGCTGCAGTTGCCCTCGTCGCTCACTTTCTCAAACACCACCAGCTCGGGCGGCCGGTTCAGCTTGGCGGCAAGCTGCGCGGTCTTTTTCTCCGGCAAATCCGCTGGCGCATAGTGCGTGCGGTAGAACTTCTCCCATTCCGGATCGCCATCTTCGGTGACCTGGAGCTGTTCGATGCCCTGCGGCCCGCGGTGTGTGTAGGTGGCTTCGATGGGGCGCAAGCCGTGCTGTTTCACCCACTCCTGGAAATGGCGGATTGTCTTTTGAAACTTGTCGGGCCCGACCTGAATCCACGGTTGGAGCGTCCGGTAATATTCGTTACCTTTCCGCCAGCCTTCGACGTGGACCGGTTGCAAGAGGCGCATCTCCTGGAAGAGTTCCAGCGGGCCGACGCTGCCGTTTCGCTTCAAGGCCGCCTCCGCCGCGTGCTCGACGCGTTCCTGGAAGCTGCTTTCGCGGGGGGAGCCCTCAGTCTCACTGTTCGGGTCCTGACGCAGGCGTCGCATGGGATCAATCATATCGTTTTCGTGCTAATAACCGATACAGACGAAGCAGGTGCAACTCCTGGTAGGGGACCGCCCGGGACAGGGCCTCGTAAACTGGCACCAGGCGTTCATGGCCAAGCCGCTCGAAAGCGCTCAAGACTCGGGCGCGCTCAGTTCCCGGCAAGCGCGAAGCCGCAAGCAGGCGTTCCGGGTCGAGGGTTCCGCCGGCTTCGTGGAATCGGCAGAGATGCTGAATAACCGTCTCTGGCAGGATGTCGAAATGCCGCGCAATCTGCTCGAGGCTCTGACCCGCGGCGAAAAGCTCACCGATCTCCTGGAAGCGGTGCCGGGTGGCGGGGCGAATGACGGCACTGCGCGTGAGGGGCTCAGAGGCATCCGTCCCCATCCCGGAAAGCGGTGCTCGCTCACTCGGAATAAGTGCCTTTTCTTTGCCGTGGAGGACATCCCAGCCTTTGGGCGCGAGATGCAGGCTCCCGAATTCTAAGTCCTGTTCCAGCAAACCTAGCCTGATGAACTGTTGTGCCAACACGCGCCATTGTTCGGTGGAATGCTCTTTGCCGATGCCGAAGACACTCAGACGGTCGTGTTGCCGCGCCAGCACCTTCGCCGCCCGCGAGCCGCGCAGCACCGCGATGAGGTGCGCCGGCCCGAAGTTCTGGCCGGTCAGCTTCACGCAGGAAAGAAACATTTGCGCGGCGGCGGTGGCGTCGGTCATCTCGCCCTTTGCGGGTTGGAGGCAATTGTCACAGTGGCCGCAGGGCTGCCCGAGCGACTCGCCGAAGTAGGCCAGCAACGGCTGGCGGCGGCAATCACGCGCTTCCGCAAAGCGCATCAGCGCCTGGAGCCGCGCCTCTCGTCCGGGCCGCTCAGTCTCAGTACCCTGATTGATGAAATGGCGGTGGACCATGGCGTCGCCGCGGCTGTAAAGCAGCAGGCAGTCCGCCCGCAGGCCGTCTCGCCCGGCGCGGCCGATTTCCTGATAATAACTCTCCAGATCCTTGGGCAGGTAGGCATGAACAACGAACCGGACATTGGGCTTGTTGATGCCCATGCCGAAAGCAATCGTCGCCACCATCAACGGCGCTTCGTCGTGGCGGAAGCGCTCCTGGTTGCGGCGGCGCACGGCGTCTTCCAGGCCGGCGTGGTAGGGCAAGGCGGGCCAGCCGTTCGCATTGAGAGCGGCGCACAATTCATCGGCCTGCTTGCGCATGCCGCAGTAGATGATGCCAGCGTGGCCGCGACGCTGCTCCAGAAAGGCGAGGACTTGGGCCAAGGCGTCGTGCCGCGGTTCGACGGCGAGAAACAGGTTTGGGCGGTTGAAGCTGGCCACGAATTCGCCTTCGGCGGCAATGCCCAGCAGGCCCCGGATGTCCTCGCGCACACGCGGCGTAGCCGTGGCGGTGAGGGCGAGGCAGACGGCTTGCGGGAAGCGGCGGCGCACGTCCTGAAGCCGGCGGTATTCGGGGCGGAAATCGTGGCCCCATTCCGAGATGCAGTGCGCCTCATCAATCGCCAGGCAAGCCAGCCGGCTTTGTTCGAGCAGCACGATGATTTCAGGCCGCAGCAGCGTTTCCGGCGCGACGTAGAGGAGCCTGAGGTGGCCGCGACGGGCATGATTGGTAATGGCCGTGTGCTCGTGGATGGGCACCATGTGGTTCAGACAGGCAGCGGATACCCCTACCGCGCCGAGTTGGCTGACCTGGTCCTGCATCAACGCCACCAGGGGAGAGACGACGACGGTCAGGCCCTCGAATAAAAGCCCGGGAAGCTGGTAGCAGAGAGATTTGCCGCCGCCGGTCGGCATCACCACCAGCGCGTCCCGATGCTGCAGGACGCGAACGATGACCTCGGCCTGGACCGGGAAGAACTGGGAGAAACCAAAGGTCCGCCGCAGTACCTGGAGCGCGCGCTGCTGGAGCGTGGCAGGGGGAGTGGCGGTTTCAACGGAGGCCGATGCTCCCACCGTCGCTGGCGCCGGCGGCAAGGGTTCCCGGGAGCCGGTTACGGTTTCAAGGAACCACCCCGACAACTGCACGAAACAGCGCAACTCCTCCGCCGGCCGTTCTTTGGGCCGCCACCAGTGGGCCAGGGAAACGCGCAGCACCGCGCCGGCAGGAATCTCGGGGAGCGGCTCTTGAAAACCGACAAAGGTCAGCGTGCGCCCGCCGTCGCTGGTGGGGTAGCGATAGCGGAGCCGTTTGCCCTCGCAATCGAGCCGGAGCGGTTGGTCCGGCATCCAGAACATCGTGCTGCGATGCGGCAACCCGGTGCGCTCGGCGATATAAAGCCCGCCCGCTGCCGTGGCTTGCGTGGCTCCATCGAAAAGGTTCTCCGGACCGCCCACCAATGGCGGCATAAAACGGTGGATGGTTTCCGCCACCTTCTGCGAGCAGCGGAGGCGGCGAGAGCGCAGCACGATAATATTCTCCACATGCGGCGGCACGATGTCCGGGTCGGGCGCCGAGTCAATTTCCCACACCTCGCCGACCTCGTATTCGAGGCCCGCGCGCTCGTTGGTAGCCGCGTTACTGGCAACCAGACGAACGCTGTGCCCGCCTTCGGTGATGCCGCCAACGCACGCGCCGGCGCCGCGCCGGGTCTTGGCCACGATGAGAATCCTCATCCGCCCGCTCCGTTATCGGCAACCGGAGGTGGCGTCAGGTGAATGACCTCGCATTGTGCGCCCAGGTCCTGCTGCAACCGCTCGGCCAGCAGCGAGCGGTGGCACGCGGCTGGTTCGCGCTCCACGCAGAAAAGGGCCACCGTCCGCGCTTCGGTTCCCAATTGTTCAGCGAACTTCCGGCCGTCAAAGGCGGAGAGTCGTTCCTGGCGGTACCCGGTGATAAACACCTCGCCCAGGGCCGAGCGTTTGCGTTTCGTCGTGCCTTCCGCCTTGTCGGCCTCGACCTGGCGCTGGCGCAAAGCCGGAGTAGGGGCCAATTCGCGGAAGTGGAGGTAGCGGATGCCAAGTTCAGCAAGTCGTTTCTCAAGCCGGGCGCGGTTGGCGAAGGCGTATTCCGACCCGCGCACGCCGCGCCGCCAGCGAATGTCGCAGAACGTATCCACGCCCGCCTGTTGCAGCGCATTAAAGAATGCCGCCTCGCTGAAACCATATACGCCAATCGTAACGAGTTTCATCCCCAATCAGTTTCTTCGTTCAGCTTTTCCGGTCTTCATCTTCCCGCGAGGCGTAACGCTTCCGGGAGGTAAAGGAGGCTTGGCCGAACAGGTCCATTTGCCCTTTCGTCAGCCGCACGATCACCTCCGTCTGCGTGAGCAGGCTGCCGTCCTCGTCTATGTGGCAGACGGGGATGCCGGCGGCGGCCAGCGCCTCGCCGATCAGTTTGCTGCGATGGCATTGCTCCGGCTTGCCCTCGCTGCACATCAACGCTGCGCGGCGCTGCTGCTCAAAGGCCTTTCGCAGCCGCTCGATTCCGTTTTGGAAAGCTGGCTGGGCGCGGACTTTGCCGTAATCCACCTTGCCGTCCGTGTGACAAGCGGGGTCCTTGGGCTGGCCGCCGAGCGTGTCGCCCATGAACAGATAGTGGATGCCCGCGCGCTCGACATGATACTGGAGCAGGTCTTTCGAGAACTCCGGTTTGAACTTCGAGTAAGGCGCGGTGCGCACGTCAATGAGATACTCGATGCCGTTCTTCTTGAGCGCCGCCAGGAACTCCTCCAGCGTGCGCGCGCCGTAGCCAATCGTGAAAAGCGGCTGGCTGCCCTGGCCCGAAGGCGACGCCGCCCGCTGCTGTTCCCTGCCATTCACGGCAAGCAGTATATGGTGTTTAGACGACTTGAAAAGAAATTGTCGTCCCGGTCAGGGATTGCGTCCCGGGCGTCCGCGAAACTCGTCCATTAAGCGCAGGATGCCTTCGCGGATCTCGAACAGCTCCTTCCGCGCTTCGGCAATCATCGTCTCCGGCAGCAGCTTCCTTGGCGCGACCGCCTCCAGTCCGGCTTGAGACTTGTGCAAATGATCCAGCGCGCGTTTTAGATACGCGACGGTGAACGTGGCCTCAGGAAACCCCTCACCGCGAGCGATGCCGTCCAGGGCTCCCGCCAGCTTTGCGCCGGTAGTTTGAAACTCCGAGATGAACTGTTCCAGATCCTTGTCGGCGGTCTTATCGAGGCCCAGCTTGTCAGCTTGCTGCCAGATCTTAACCGCGCTCTCGAAGCAGCGATGTTGCAGTGGGTGGCGGAGATCGCCGTCCTCGGTGCGGATCCAGTCAACGCCTTCCCGGTGCGGGTCCGGCTCAGGTGGCGGCTCGTTGAGCGCGGCCTCGCAGGCCGCGTTCATTTCCTCGATGCGCCGGCGTTCTTCCTCGGCTTCTTCCTCCGTCAACTCGCGCTGCCAGCCCATCTCCTTGGCGATCTTCTCCTCGGCTTCGTCCGAGTCGCCATACTTATCCAGCAGCTCCCCGTACTTGTCCGTGCGCGCGTCACACTCCTTCAGGAACTTCTCATAATCGTGCTCGTTCCAGGGCTCCTCGGGGTCTTTTTGCCCGCGCTGCTGCTGCTCGATGGCCTCGGTAAGCTGCTTCATGAAGCCCTCCATCCCCGCGGCGGCTTGGCTCGCCCGCTGTTCGTCTTCCTCCGGGGTCATCCGCCATTCCGGCGCGGAAATCGTCAGCTTATAGTCCGCGCTCTCGATCACCACCCGTCCGTTTGCCACGCTATACCATTCCAGATAAACGCAATTGGCCATGTGCTCGGGCGGTTTCTCTTTCCGCCGGATCATGGCCAGCGCCTCCTCCAGCGGCAGGTCAAACACGCGAACCTTGCGCGACGCGGTCAGATCGCCGATGCTCCCGCGCTGGACGGGTTCGAGCGAGTCCAGGTGCGCGTGCGGCACGCGTTTCTGCGGGTTGGTGAACGTGAGCAGGCAGCCGGCGAGGTCCGGCCAGGCGTTGCCTTCGAGTTTGAGCACGACCGGCGCGGCGCGCCCCTCGACCCATATCTTGCCGCGCACGATTCCCTTGACGCGATTATCAATCTCGCCGCGGACCACGCTGTCATGAATCCGGAAAGCCATGCCGGAATAATGCGAGGATCACTGGCCGACGGCAACAATTTACCTGCCTGGGGGCGAAGGCTGGCTATTTCACCAGGATATTGTTCTGGGCCAAGGCGGCGCGAATCGCCAGCGCCAGTTCACTCCGAACCTGGGACCAGTCCCCGGATTGATCTATCCAGACCCGCAACTCGAAACTCATTGAGTCGGCAGAGAAACTGCCGAGCAAGACCTGGGGCGTCGGGTCCTTGAGCACCCGCGCTTGCGCGGCTGCGGTGACTTTGAGCAATTCCATGACCCGGCGAGCATCCACGGGGCCACCCACCGCGACGGGCAGGTCAATCCGGCGCAGCCGGTCCGAGAAGGTCCAATTGGTCACCGTATCGGAGATCAAACTAGCGTTTGGCACGATGACCTCCGAACCGTTTGGCGCCTCCACAATGCTGGCGCGGATGCCGATGTGTTTGACCACGCCTTCGTTGCCGCCCAATTGGATGATATCGCCGACCTTGATCGGCCGCTCGAAGAGCAGAATGAGGCCAGAGACAAAGTTATTGATGATATTCTGGAGGCCGAAGCCCAAGCCGACGCCGAAGGCGCCCACCAGAATCGTCAGGCGCGTCAGGTCGAAGCCGAGCATGGCGACGCCGATGAAGAAGCCGATGACCAGGACTATGTAATTGACCATCTTGGAGATGGAATAGTGGAGCCCGGGAGCCAGCTTCACCCGGGAATACACTTCCTCCTCGAGGACAAAGCGCAGGAGGCGCGAGGCGAGGAACGACGCCCAGACCGTGACCCCGAACAGCACGACGTCGCCCGGGGAGAGCTTGAACGAGCCCACCGTCCAGGTGGCCGTGAGCACCATCCGGAGGTCCTGGAACACCGGCGCGCGCAAGGATAGCGCCTCGAGCACATAGACCACCCAGAGCAGGATGGCCGCCCAGGTCACCATCTCCCGCGCCCGGCTGCGCAACAAGTCCTGATGGCGCTGCACCAAACCCAGCCGCGCCAGGGGCGGAACACTCATCGCGCTCAACAAGAGTCCGTCAATAATCCGCACCACGGCATAGAGAATGAGGGCCAGATAGGCGCTTTGCAACAGGGCGTGGCTGAGGAGTTTGCTCAGGGTCGTGTAGCCCAAGGCGTTGGTGATGAAGGCCGCCGTAAACCAGCCAAAGGCCACCGCGCAGGCCTTGCCAACCACCTTCCAGAAACGGTTGCCGTCGGACGCGGTCCCGAACCGGCCCGAGATAATCAGCCAGCCGACAAACAAAGCGCCGCCGAGCATCTCCGCCAAAAGCAGGAACCGGGACAAGGCCGCCTGCGAGGCGGCGACCATCCGCAATTGATCAACAAAGTAAAAGATCACCAGGGCGTTCAGAACTGGAAAAAGGCGCCGGTCAATGAGCTTGCGCACCACCAGGATGGCCGGGAGCATCGCCGCGGCGCCGGTAATCGCCGAGAACAGCCGTGGGGCTTGGGGGTAAATCCAACTGCTCGCGAGCAGGGTGAGCACCAGCGCCGTGGCGACCGGGGAATCAAACACCTGGGCGGCATGGCTCGCCGCCTCTCCGCCCAGCTTCCGCAAGGCGCGCCGCGCGCGGATCAGACCGAACAGGATCGCCAGGAACAACCCCGCCTGCAGCACAAAGCCGCTGCCCTTCCGCTCGACGTATCCACGCAGGGCCTCCACTTGGCGCGAGAATGAATGAGAGCCTTCCGTCCTGAGGTTCTGCGCCGAATCCGACCACAGCTCCGCGCTCCAGATGGGCGAGCCGTCCCGCACAAACAAGCGGCGGATGAACGCTTCGCGCGCGCGCTCGATGGCGTTGAGCGTGTGGATCGCCCGGCCGTCCTGCTCCGCCACGCGAGTTTGCAAGCCCAATAGCACCATTTGCTGGGCGTCCGCCTGGTCCTGTGTTCGCTTGACTGCGGCCACGACGTGTTCCACCTGTGCCAGGACCTCCGGCGGCAGCTTCGCTTCGACCACAGACGCCTGGGTGGCTTTCCAGACCCGGTCCAATTGGATCAGGCGCGCGCGGTCGTCGTCCACTTGCGTTACGCGCTTTGTCAGGCTGCGTTTCCAGTCGGCCAACTCGTCGCGCACCGCTTGCCATTCCCGGTTCAACCGGCTGAGGGTTTGCAGCGAGGGACTCGACCCCAGCGTCTTCGAACTTTCCTCCAGCCGCGCGCTTGATTCCCGCGTCAGCACCGGCAGGTCCTGCTGAATCGCCGCGGTGGTCTCGTCGGCGGACAAGTTGCCTCCGATGGACTGGAGGCTGGCGAAGGCCGCTTCGGCCTGCGCGGCCACCTCGGCCAGCGGTATCGCGGCCACGTTCGTGCCGGCGGTTGCCGCGGCGGCAGGCTTGGCGGCCTCCGCCGGCTGGTGCTGCGCCAAGGCCACAAACCGCGCGCCGCCGCCAAGCAGCAGCAAGCCACCCATCACCAGCGCCCAGTGTCTTAGCCGGCGCCGCTCATTCCGCATCGCACCCAAACTCAGTTCCGATCGTTTCATAATAAATCTCCACCAACTGTAAGCTTAGTCAGACCGCACCCGACCTACAAGGATACCGGGAATGTGACGAAACCATGAATATTAGGGATAAAACGCGCGTAAGCCGGGAAGAAGCACGCGGGGCGTGGGCAACGTAGGAGGCGCTGCGGGAGCGGATGCTCGGGGTTTTTGGCAGGAGGGGCTCAAGCGAATCCAGGTGTTAATGCGGAATGCATTTCTGCGGGTTGGCTATACGCTTGGATGCATGGGTGGTGACAATAAAAACTGTCACGAAAGCGACCCGCGGCTAACTGATTGCCGGCGCGTCGCTAATTCACGCGGCGTGCGACCCATTGCAGAAGGGCTTGTTGTCGGACCTGCCGCACCTGCACAAGGCCATCCGATTCCGGATTTCATAGGTCTTTCCGTCGGCGGAAACCACCGGGATGCCTCCGCGCACGTAAATCGGACCGCTTACCTTTTTCTCGGTGTCCTCGATTAACCCAAGCGAAGGTTCAAATTTCGGTTCGATGGGCTTGCCTGTTTCTCGATCCCAGGCCACCAACCGCCCGGCGGGACAATGGCCCGCCTCGTACTCCACCAGTTTCCGCGCTTCGGGGTTGTCCGTCTGCGTCACCAGGTTCCAGATCCTGCCTTTCGGATCGCAGAAGCGGGCGAATGCGCAGAGATTCTCCTGATCGGTGAGCCGCATTGTGGGACCCTCAATGGTCTCTGCTTGCTCAAGGTACGGCTCCCGGCTGGCGGTTTCGGTCCCGTCGAATTGAACCTTCTTGTGAGTGCCATCACAGAAGGGCTTGTTCGCCGACTCACCGCAGCGGCAGAGGGCATATTGCGGCTGCGCCGGGTATTTCTTTCCTTCCCGGTAGTCGAGGGATTCGCCCTCGGCGTTGGTGACAATCCACTGTTCACTCAGAGGCAATCCGCCGCTTACGAGGTAGGGACCATCTTTGGTGATTTCGATCTTCGCATTCGGGCGTTCGCTCTTTTTCATGGTTGCTGGCGTCTAAGGTAGCATTGCTTCCGGCATTGTCACAGGCGTTCAGACCGGTCATCAACCAACCCGAGGCGGCATTAGTTTACCTTTCAGGTTTGTTCGAGCCGCGCTTCCGCGGCCATCGTTTGGGCGTTCTACATGTTGTTACGNNCACATCATCCGCCTTATCCTGGACTCCCAGCACGTAAAGCAGCGGCAAGTAGTGTTCGGGGGTAGGCACCGCCAGACGAGCGGAGCGCCCGAGCTTGGAGTAGCCGATGATCGCCTCATGGTCACCCGACTGGATCAAGCTTTTCAGCCGGGCGTCGAATTCCAGCGCCCAATCGTACGCCGTATCCTCCCACACGATCTTGCGCAGGTTGTGGACGATGTTGCCACTGCCGATAAGGAGCACGCCCTTTTTGCGCAGTCCTCTCAGTTCCCGGCCCAGTTCGTAATGGGTGGCAGGTGCCTTCCTCTGGTCCAGACTCAGTTGAACCACCGGAACATCGGCCTCTGGGAACATCCGGCACAGCACCGACCAGGTGCCGTGGTCCAGTCCCCAGTCCAAGTCCAGTTCGATAGGTGCCTTTCGCGCAAGTCCCTGTGCCGACCGGGCCAAGTCCGGCGAGCCCGGCGCCGGGTAACGCTTCTCGAACAGCGCGGGCGGGAATCCAGAGAAATTATGGATCGTCTTCGACTGCTCCATGGCCGTGACACGGGTTCCCGCCGTTTCCCAATGCGCGGAGACGCAGAGGACGGCTTTGGGCTTTGGTAGGGACCGGGCGACCTCAACCCACGCCCGGCTGAATTCGTTGTCCTCGATCGCGTTCATCGGACTGCCATGCCCAATGAATAGGGCTGGCATGGTCGCCCCGGTATCGGGAGCCGCCGCGATCTTGCGAAGGATGGAGCTGGTTGCCATTTGCGGATGTAGCTCGTTTACTTATTCCCCGTCTGGCCTGCGGTTTCCTTGACTGCCTCGGCGTTGATTTCGAGCTCGACCTCCTCACCCACGGCCAGAACGCCCGTTTCGATTACCTGGTGGTAGTTGATTCCATAGTCCTTCCGATTCAGTTTCGTCTTGGCTTCCAGTCCAATGCGGAGGTTTCCCCAAGGGTCTTTGCTTGGTCCGGCCAGCTTGGCAGGCAGTCGCAATTCCTTGGTGACACCGCGCATTGTGAAATCGGAAATCATGGCGATCTGCCCTCCAGTCATCTCGATGCGCTTGGTCTTGAACGTGATCGTCGGGTAATTGGTGGCATCGAAGAAGTCCGCGGTTCGCAGATGGTTGTCCCGTTGCTGAACGCCTGTATCCACGCTCTTCACCTGAATCGTTCCTCTCGCCTCCGCGATTTTGCCGTCATCGAGCACGATCGCTCCGGCAAACTCCTTGAACTGTCCCTTCACGTTGTTAAGCCCCAGGTGCCTCACGGAAAAGCCGATGCTCGTATGGGCCGGGTCTATGTTGTAGGTGTCCATCGCGGAGGCGACTGAACCGAGCAGCAGTGCCGCTGCGATCGGGGCCAATGTTCTTTTGATCTGCATATCTGTTTCTTTCTTCTTGTTTTGCGAAAGGTTGAAGGTGGTTACTTGTTAAGTTTTGCGGCGATGCTGGCGACCCGGCGTCCGAGGAGTTCCCCGGTGAGTTTGTCGGCGGCATTGGGCGCGACGTCCGTGGGCTCCTGTCCGGCTTGCGCCATGACGCCGCTGTAGCTGCTCAGGCGGTTGATGCCCTTGTCGTTCATCGGCGTTTCGGGAAAGCCGACCCAAACCATCCCCTGCTGCATGGCCAGGGTGAAAAAGTAATGCAGTGTGCTCAGCTTGTCGCCGCTTGGGCCGCTAGAGACGGTGAAACCGGCCGCGACCTTGTCGCGCCACGCGCCTCGATACCACCGCTCGCCCGTGGCGTCGGCAAATGCCTTGAACTGCGCGGCTGGCCCGCCCATGTAGGTCGGGCTGCCAAAAATGATTGCGTCGCTGGCGTCGAGTTGGGCGAGCACAGTCTCATTCGCATATCGCCCCTTGGCAATGTCCTCGCCCCTGATGGTGATCAGGTTCGTTTTCACACCCTCAACCGAAGCGCTGCCCTGGTTGACGGCTTCGGCCAGCTTCGTGGTGTGGCCGGTGCCCGAGAAGTAGATGATGGATACGGTAGTCATTGTCTTGTTTTGGTTTAGTGGTGCTGTTTACTTGAGATCAAACAGGATCGCTTCCGTTGGCTCACTGGCGGTGAGCGTCAGGGTACCGGGTGTTTCGGTGCTCGCTCCGTCGCCGGTCGCCAGCGCGACCCCATTGAGGGCCAACGCCCCCTCCGCGATCTGCAGCCACGCCCCACGGCCCCGCCTGACCTGGTGTGTCACCGTCTGTCCGGGCTTGAGCCGGATGCGATAGATGTCCGCGTCCTGGTGAATCGTCGCCGAGCCGTCGCGACCGTCCGACGAAATGACGAGCACCTTGGCGGCGTCGGCGTGTTCGGTTGCCGGATGCCACTCCGTGTAGCTCGGCGTCAGCCCGCGCTCTCGCGGCTGAATCCAGATTTGCAGGAAATGGAGCGGGGTGGCCGGGGATGGGTTGAATTCGCTGTGGGTGATGCCCGAGCCCGCGCTCATCAGTTGAATCCGGCCCGGCTTGAGCTGCCGGCCGTTGCCCATACTGTCCTTATGTTCCAGCGTGCCTTCCAGCACATAACTGAAAATCTCCATATCACGATGCGGATGCGTCCCGAAGCCCTGCCCCGCAGCAACCCGGTCGTCGTTGATCACGCGCAGCGAACGAAAGCCCATGTGCGCCGGATCGTAGTAATCCGCGAAAGAAAAGGTGTGCTGCGAGTTGAGCCAGCCGTGGTCGGCATGGCCGCGTTCGTCTGCCCGTCGGATACTCAGTTCGGTCGTTGTCGTTTTCATGCCAACACCCTCGCCGCGTCCGGCAGGGGCGGCTAATGCCAAGTTCTTGGCCTGAGACTGCTTTTTGGTTATGGTGCCCGGCATGGAACTCCGACAACTGCGCTACTTCGTGGCGGTGGCCGAACAAGGCAATATCAGCCGGGCCGCGAAAAGCATTTTCCTGACCCAGCCCGCCTTGAGCCGGCAGATCAAGGCGCTGGAGGAGGAAGTCGGCCAGTGCCTGCTGGAACGCCAAGCCCATTCGATCCGGCTAACACCTGTCGGGGAGGCACTGCTCCGCGAAGCCCACGACCTGCTGCTGCACGCCGAACAGGTGCTCGAACGGGTGCGCAGCACCGGAAGCGGGCCGCGCCTGCGCGTCGGTTACGCACCCTCGCTCGCCGCCGGATTGTTGTCCGTCGCCGTCGGGAACTTCACCCAGGCGCACCCAAACACCCACGTAGAGCTATTCGACCTTTCGACCGCCGAAATGCTGGCCGGACTGGAAAGTGAGAAGCTGGATGTCGCGCTATGTGTCGGGCAACAGCGCCAAACGCGGGGATTAAAATGGACGCCGCTCGTCCGCGCGCCTTGGCGGCTGGCCGTGAACCGCAATCATCCGCTCGCCCGGCGGTCGCAAGTAACCCCTCAGCAAGTGGCAGGTGAATCCTTGCTCGTGTATTGCCAGCGCGACTATCCGGAGTATTGGGACACCATTACCGGTTGGCTGCATGACCACCGGCAACGGCCCAGAATCGCTGGCGAATACGACGGCGCGGAAAACCTCATGGCGGCCGTCGAGTCAGGTCTGGGAGTCGCCGTCGTCACGACCCAGATGGCGCGGCTTTTCCCAAAACGTGTGCAGTTGATAACCCTGTCCTCCGCTCCGGAGCCGGTGTGCATCGCCGCCGGCCGTCGCGCCAATCGAGCGGACGATAAGCCGCTCGCCGTGTTCGTGGAAGAACTGCGCAAAGCCGCTCTGGCCTTCGGCTAAACCTCGCTCTGATACGAAGGGCCGATTTTTAAGGCTCCGAATTGGACACCGCACTAGCCTGACGCGGCTGTGAAGCAATGATAATCACTCGAATGCGCCTTCAGGAAAGCAATTACACATTGGAAATCGCATGACCGCTGATCATGCTTAGTGTAAGAACTAAAGTGGCTCCAGAGGCAGGGCTCGAACCTGCAACATTCCGGTTAACAGCCGGACGCTCTACCATTGAGCTACTCTGGATCCCAGAGAAGGGCGCAATCTACAAAGTGGCCTGCGCTACGTCAAATGGATTCTGAATCCCAATACCCGCGCCGCTTCGGCGCTGCTCTTGGCGAGGATCAAAACCACCGCAGCCGCCTGGAGTTGCGGGAGCGGTGTAGCGCAGGCGAGGGGAGTGCCTTCGGGCTTGGCGCAACGTAGCGGGAAGACTGGAAGGCCGGCGGCGCGGCTCATTTGCACAAACCGTCCCGATGTGCAATTCTCTAATTGGTAATATCACAAATTGAAATACGCGAAAGGGAGTCATGAAATACTTAAATACGGTGGCACTGGCCGGGGCGGTGGTTTGGCTGGCGGGATGCGCGTCGGCGCCGAGGGTGGTAGTGATCGAACCGGTTGGACCGGCACCCACGGGGACCGCTCAAGAAGAGGGCGACGGGTCACTGGTGATCTACTCGGCCCGAAAGCCGGCGGACGTCGATGTGAATATGGCGGAGTGGCGGTATAACAACGACTTCGGGAAGAACGACTTCCTGTATGAACCGGCACATACCGACTACACGATCTACGCTCAGAACGGCGAAGTCTTCCAGCGTGTGCGCAATGCCCGCCGCCCGAACGACGAGACGCCGACGGTGGTGGCGCTCCCGGCTGGAGCGTATAAGGTCGAGGCCAAAGCGCTCAATTGTGACTCGATCCCGGTGACGGTCCTGATGACCGTGGTGATCAAGCCAGGGCAAACGACCATGGCGCACCTGGAGGGCGGCTGGAACCCGCTCAGCCAGGACAATGGGATTGCGTTGGCGAGACTGCCTTGCGGCCGGGCGATCGGCTGGCGCGCACCGGAAGCGGGGTTTGCGAGCAGCCAGGCAAGTTACCAAGCCAACTGATCGAGCCGAGGGGAAGAGCCGGGTCCGGCTCAGTCGTCGTCGCGGGCTGCGGTGACGGCCCAGGTGGGATAAGCGGCTTGCGAACCTTTGAGCGCGTGCCAGAGGATGCGGTTGAGGGTGTCTTCGGGACACTTATCCGGCTCCTCTAACCGCAGCCGCGCGGACGCGTAGGCGTGCTTGCGCAGGAGCGGGTCTGAGATCTTCTTCGGTGCGGGGTTCATTTGGTCCAGGGGGATGTTGTTCGTCAGTGCCTGGAACGGGGCAAGGTCGGGCGTGTCGGTGAAGCACGCGGTCATGGGGGTGGCGGTGGCGTCCATTTGGTTCATCGGGGGCAGGCCGAGCATCAACTCTATCGTGCGCAGGAGACTGGTCTGATTGTATTGGGTGCTGACCACGGCGGAGCGCCGGGTATAAGCGCTGGCGACATAGCAGGTGGTCCGGTAGCCGCTGACGTGGTCCCAGCCGGCCTGCGGGTCGTCTTCAATGGCGAAGATGCAGGTGTCCTTCCAGAACCGGCTCCGGCTGATGGCTTCCACGATTTGGCCGAAGGCCAGGTCATTATCGGCCACCATCGCGGCGGGGGTGGGGCAATTCGCCTTGGTGCCGCTGGTGTGGTCGTTTGGCAAGCTGATGATGCTGAGGTTTGGGAAATCCCCGGTCTGCTCGAACTGCCTCAGCTCTTTGATGAACTGCGCTGCGCGGAAGACGTCGGGAATGTGCAATGCCCAGCCTACGGTGTTGGTGACCAAGTAGGGCCGTAGCGACTCGATGGACGGGCGGCAGCCAATCTCGATTGCCCCAGCCTGATCAACGAAGTCGCGGTAGTAGTCCAGGAAAACAGGTGCTTGGGTCTTTGACTTGTCCCGCCAATGCGATTCGGTGAGGGCAAATTCGCCGTAATCTCGCAGCGTCTTACCGTGCGCAATGACGTTGTCCCAGATGAAGCCGGCAGACGAATAGGCCAGCGCGTCAACGCCCTCTGTCCCACCGAAAGGATAGCTGCGCGGGAAGCCGGCGAATGATCGCTCCATGTAATCATTGGCCATGGCGCTGTCGGCCCATTGGTGCCCATCGGCACTCAAAATGCCGGAGCAATAGGTGTTGTCGAGCAGGACGAATTCGCGGGCTACCTTATGATGGTTGGGGGTGATGTGCTCGTCGAAGACGCAGAGTGACGGGTCGCCGTTGCCCTGGCGGAGATCGCCGAGCACCTGGTCGTAGGTGCGGTTCTCCTGGATGATATAGACGACGTGCTTGAAGTGGCTGGGCTCGCCGACACGCTCGGCGACGGGACGGGCGGGCTGGCCCTGGCGCGCCGGCAGTTTGGCTTCTTGCAGCAAAGCGTAGCGGAGGTTAAGGAGGGCTGTCTGGGTCAGGCACGACAATTCCCGCTCGTTCGGCACGGGCACCAGCGACAGGGTGCCGAAATACATATGCGAGCTGTATTTGGCGGGCTCACCGGGCTCGAGGTGCTTGGTGGAGCCGATGCCTTTGATGTTGGCGACGCAGAGCGCCTTGCGCGCCGGGTCGTAAGCGATGCCGCCGGGGAACCAGCCGACGGGGATCAGGCCGCGCAAGCTGGACTGGCCGGGCTTGAAGTCAACGATAGCCACGGCGTTCTGGGTGCCATTGCAGACGAAGAGTTTGCCGCCGGACTTGTCGAACGCGAGCGCGTTGGGCTGCGCGCCAAACAAGTCCGCGGGATTCTGCCGCGCACAAATAGTCTCGATGATCTGGTCCGTGCGAGTGTCAATGACGCTGAGGGTGTCGCTGCCGGCATTGGCAACTACGACCCAGCGGCCGTTGGGAGCCACCGCCATGGCGCAGGCGTGCAGGCCGGTTGGGATTTCGGCCAGGGAGGCAACTGTCTCGACCATTTTGCCGGGCGTCTCACTCTCACTCGCTCCTCGGTCGGGACGCTCCGATGGCAGGCGAGACGCCTGCCCGACTATCTGCTGGCTAGCGGCCAAGTCGATGACCGATACGGAACCTTCAGCGGCGACGTGGCGGACCGGGTCCACGCGCACCACGGTGCCGCGGCCAGCCGGGCCAGTGACGTCCTGACCCGCGGGCCGCCGGCCGCCCCAGTTGCTCACATAGGCCTTTTGGCCGGCCAGCGCCACGTCGTAGGGTGCGACGCCAACCTTCCAGAGCCGCAGCACGCGGCCGTTAGCGGCATCCAACTCGGCGAGCCGATTGGATAGATTGAGCGCGACGTAGAGGCGCTTTCCGTCCGGCGACACGGCCATCCCGGCGGGAATCTCGATGGTGCGGTCCGGAACGTTCGCTGACGGGAGTGGAATGGAAAACAAGCCCACCACTTTGCCGTCCTTCTTGACGCCGAACACTTTGACGTTGCCCTCCACGTTCGCCAGGTAGATGCGGAAGCCGTCGGGGGAGAAGATCAGGCCCGTGAAACTGAGCTGGCCTCCCTTGTCCGGGCGCAGGATTTCCTTGGCGACCGAATCCGGATCGAGCTCGGAATTGTTGCCGGACGGCAACGGCACGCGCTGTCGGATTGCGCCGGTGGCCGGGTCGATCACAACGAGGTCGTGGGTCTTGCCGGCGGTGACGAGCAGGCGGCCATTGGGGCTGAGAGCGATGCCTTGGGGCCGCATGCCCGGCAGTTCGACCTGGATGCCCACGGGGGTGAGGACTTGATTGGCGGGTGTGTAGTACCGGTTCGTCCCGATCTGGCCAACCGTTTCAAGGGTCGAGAATATTGGATCAGCGGGGGCCTGTCCTCGACACGCTAAAGGAATGACCGCAGCCGCTAATAGCAGGGGATAAGCAGCATGGCTCTTAACAAAACGCATGAGCCAAACATGCCAGATGCCTCACCGCACAAGCAACCTGCGAGTGAGTTCGTGCATTTGATTATGGCCCCCCATTGCGCGCGGGTCAGGCCGCTGCAGCGGCAGCCCAGGACCCGATGGCGTCTGAGTTTCACCGGGCTAACGATAAGCACCCATTCCCCACCTGCTCAACCGGGCCGCCGCTGCAACAGCCAGCCATTACCTATAAACTTATACACTGTCTCCGCGTTCACTGTCTGTAAGGTCAATCGCGACTGTCTTTGTAGGCCTTTTCCCTACAGGCCTGGCACGGGGTTCGACGCAAGGTCCGGGCAGGCTGCGGATGATCTATGGCGCGCGGATAGCGGGTCCAGATATACGTTAGATGTGCTCGCCATATTGGCTAGTGTTCGTTTCTGTTCAGATGCGACTATGGCGGAGGGATTGAGTGGCAGAACGGTCAATGGCAGATGACAGACGTTATATGGCCGATGGCTGATGCCGGCAAAGGGCAAGCAGCTATCGTCCATTGCCAAACTTGTAAGGCTTCTCAGCGGTTAGGCTTTGCCGCGAGCGGTGGCTTTCGCTTGGGGCTGGCCCCATCGCCAATTCCGGATCTCCGGCATGTCCTGGCCGTATTTGTGGATGTAGGCCTTGTGGTCGATGAGCTTGTCGCGGAGGGCTTGCTTGACTTGTTTGTATTCCGACAATTCGTATGTATTCCGACAATTTGCCGTTTGCCATTTGCCATTAGCCATCTCGGCCTGTCGCGTCACCGGGCGTCTTGGCCGAAAGCCCCAACACTCGGCACACGGTCTTGGCGATGGTGACTTCTTCATCGGTGCGGATGACGCGCACGGTGACACGGCTGGCGCGGGTGGAGATGACCGGCGCGCTGGCCTTGTTCTTCCTGGCGTCCAGCTTGATGCCCAGGAATTGGAGGCCGTCACAGATCCGCGCGCGGACCTGGAATGCGTTTTCGCCAATCCCGCCGGTGAAGACGAGCGTGTCCAGCCCGCCGAGCGCCGCGGCATAGGCGCCAACCCATTTCTTCGCCTGGTAACAGAATAACGCGACGGCTTCGGCGGCGCGCACGTCTTTGGCTTCCCGGGCGAGCAGATCGCGCATGTCGGGGCTGATTTCGGAGACCCCCAGCAGCCCGGATTGGTGGTGGACCATTTCATGGAACTGGTAGCCGGTCATCTGCTCCGTCCGCGCCAGGTACCAGAACAGTCCGGGGTCGAGGTCGCCGGACCGGGTGCTCATGGGGATGCCGGCCGCCGGAGTGAAGCCCATGCTGGTGTCGATGCTCTTGCCGTGGCGCACAGCGGCCAGGCTGGCGCCGTTGCCCAGGTGGGCCAGGATCAGGCGCCCGCGGACGGCGTTGGGGCCGGCCACTCGCTTCAGCTCTTCCATGAGGAACGTGTAGGAGAGCCCATGAAAGCCGAAGCGCTGAACGCCTTTTGCGTCGAACCGCCTTGGGATGGACAGGAGTTTGGCCACCCGCGGCATGTCCCGGTGAAAGGCCGTATCGAAGCACGCCACTTGCGGCAGCCGAGGGTGGCGCTGATGGAACACCTCCATGAGCTGAATGCTCGAGGGCATGTGTTCGGGATCGTATGGGCTGATGCGGTGCAGTTCCTCAATCAGTTGCGGAGTAATGGGCTGCGCCTCGTTCAACTTCAGTCCACCGTGGACGACGCGATGGCCGATCCCGGCCACGTTGGCAAACCCGACACGGCGTTCCAGCCAGCCAATCAGGAAATCCGCTGCGGCGCGGTGGTGGGGCGCGGTAATGAAACGGGGGGCGGCCTTCTGGGCGCCGTCCCGGACGGTCAGAGTTGGCTTGGGGAGGCCGATGCGCTCGATCTTGCCGGCGAGCAGCCGCGTGGTGGGCGAGTCCGCGTGGTAGAGGGCGAACTTAATGCTCGAGGACCCGCCGTTGACCGTCAGGACGACGCGAGCCTGCTCCTCAGCCACCTTGCGCCCGGGCGCCTTGGTTGGTAACGACGGGTTGGGCATGTCACGCCTTATTGATCGCCAACGCCGTGCGGGCGGCGGCTAATTCTTTGCGCTTCGCCGGGCTCACCTTGGGATAATTCAATTGGAGCGACTCCAGGGCATGCACGACCACCTCGGACACGACCAGGCGTGTAAACCATTTATGGTCCGCGGGCACCACGTGCCAGGGGGCATAGTCGGTGGCGGTATGCCGGATCATGTTTTCGTACGCCTGCATGTAATCGCCCCACTTCTGGCGCTCCCGCAAGTCATCGAGCGAGAACTTCCAATGCTTCTCCGGCTGCTCCAGGCGTTTCAGCAACCGGCGCTGTTGTTCCTGTTTGGAGAAGTGCAGGAAGAATTTGCGCACGATCACACCATTGCGCGTGAGATAGCGTTCCAGGGCATTAATGTCCTCGAACCGTTCCCGCCAGAGGTCTTTAGTGACCAGTGCAGGGGGCAGCTTTTGGCGGTCCAGCAACTCGGGATGCACCCGCACGACCAGCGTTTCCTCGTAATACGAGCGGTTGAAAATCCCAATGCGACCGCGTTCCGGCAAGCACTTAGTGGTGCGCCAGAGGAAATCATGGTTCAGCTCCTCCGCCGATGGCGATTTGAAGGAGTACACTTCGCAACCCTGTGGGTTGACACCCGACATCACATGTTTGATGGTGCCGTCCTTGCCGGCGGCGTCCATCGCCTGGAAGATCAGCAGCACGGCCCACTGGTTTTGGGCGTAGAGCTTGTCCTGCAATTCGCTGAGCCGGGCGACTCCTTGCTCCAGCCATTTCTGCGCCTGTTCTTTGGACTTCAGCTTCCACGTGTCGGCTGGATCAACGTCCGTCAACCGAAACCTTTTATTCTCGGCGATGCGATAGCGTGTAACCAACTCTGTTCTTTTCATAGCTTCCTTGATCTGTTCTGCGGTGCCGGCAGAGCTTGAAGGCCGTAGCCGGATATGCGATGACTGTAACTCTCGCCGTTCCTGTAGGCAAGAATCAGCGGAGGACGGCCGCTATACTCCGAATTGAAGGGTTGGGACCTCAGGCGGTTGCGGTGCTGGCCGTGTGACGATGCCTTAGGCGACTGGTCTAACTGGCCGGGAATACCAAGGCGCCGGCGCCCAGGGCGAGCGGCCGGAGGAACGCGCTATTGGATCCAGAGCAGCGCCATTGTAGCGCCAGAGTAGCTCCGTGGTTGGAAGGTAGTTGCAGGCATGTTGCAAGCCTGTTGTAAGCTTGTTGGAAGCTCCTTTCCTTCTTTCTCCCGCCCGGTCTTCGGCCGGCTGCCCGGCGCGGGCCAGCCTTCGAGCGGTGGGGCGTCCCGAAATGCCCGGGTATAAGGTATAGACTCCAGAAGGTCTGGCCGGGTTACAGGAACTCGATGGATTCCCTGCCGGCAATGCCCTGAGAGTGAATTGAACGTTGCTAAAGTAACCAAGCCTGCTTATAGAGTAGCCAATTCGAATTCGTCGCGAGGAACACATGGCAGGGCATTCTGAATCCAGGCTCAGGTCGCAACCGGAGGCAGCGGGTTTTCGTCGTTTCGTGCTGGCGCTGTGGCTGCCGGCCTTTTGCGCCGCCGCGCTCACGTCGCAGGCGGTGATCCAGTTCGATGTGTTTCTCGGCTACGACTGGATCGTGCCGCAGGCGAGCTGGTTCCCGGTAGTGTGCGAGATCAAGAATGACGGGGCGCCGTTTGTGGGCACAGTGGAACTGGACGGAGGGCGCTTTAATTCAGGGCAGTCGCGGCGCGCGGTGGTGGAGCTGCCAACCGGGACACTCAAGCGCTTTGTGATACCGGTATTTGCGACGCCCGGCGGTTTTGGGGGTTGGGACGTGCGTTTGCTGGATGAACGCGGGAAGGTGCGGGCGGAGCAAACGGGCTTGCAGGCGAAACGGCAGATCGCGCCCAACACACCCCTGATTGGCGCGCTGGCCCGGACCCCGGCGGGCATGCCGGTCATCCGGCCGATCCTGCCCCAGGAGGCCTTACTGCAGCCGGCGTCGGCCCGGTTTCTGCCCTCGGTATTTCCAGACAACCCGCTGGTGCTGGAGGGGATGGATTGTCTTTATCTAAACTCAGAGAGGGCACTGGACCTCAAGGTCAACCAGGTTAATGCCTTGTTCGACTGGCTCAACGGCGGCGGCCACCTGATCGTGGGCGTCGAGCAAATCTCCGACATTACGGCGACGCCGTGGTTGCGTAGCGTGCTGCCCTGCGACCTGAACGATATCCGGGCGGTGCAGGAGCATCCCGAACTCCAGGAGTGGCTGAGGAACGCTAGCTGGTCCACAAATCTGGCCGGACTGGCCCGGAATCGGGGGGCCTCAAGACAAGGCGCATCTGAGCCGCGGCCCGGCGTAAGCGCCGCTGATCCTTTCAGCGACCTGCCGGATGATCCGGCCTTTGAAACGGTGCCTTTGCAGGTTGCCATGGGCGCGTTGCGGGACGGGCGGGTGGTGGTGACGGCGGGCGACAAGCCGTTGATCGTCACGGCGAACCGCGGGCGCGGGCGAGTGACGCTGCTGCTGTTCAGTCCGGAGCGCGAGCCTTTCAGATCGTGGAAGAACCTGCCCACCTTCTGGGCGAAGCTGGCGGAGGTGCCTGGCAACTGGTACGTCGCCGCGGATTACCACCAGCAGGGCGGCTGGAGCAGCGACAGCATTTTTGGGGCGATGCTGGACACGCGGCAGGTGCATAAACTGCCGGTGACCTGGCTCTTGCTGCTGTTGATTGTGTACCTGGTGGTCATTGGCCCGCTGGACCAGCGCTGGCTGAAGCGGATTGGCCGGCCGATGCTGACGTGGATTACGTTTCCCTGCTATGTGGTGTTCTTCTCGCTGCTCATATATTTCATCGGCTACAAGCTGCGCGCCGGAGAATCGGAGTGGAACGAACTGCACCTGGTGGATGTGTTGCTTAAAGGCGAGCAGGCGGAACTGCGCGGGCAAACCTACGCCTCCGTCTATTCCCCGTCCAACCAACGCTACCGGCTGGAGGGCCGGCAGGAGTTCGCGACGTTGCGGAGTGAATTCGCCGGCAGCTATAGCGGCGCGCAACCGGGAGAGAAGGCCACCATCCTGCAGGAGGGTGACGGCTCGTTCAAGGCGGAGATCTTCGTCCCGGTCTGGACCAGTCAATTGTTCGTGAGCGATTGGTGGGAACCGGCGCCGGTGCCGCTGATCGTCACCGTGGCCCCCCAGGGCGGACAGTGGCAAGTGAAAGTGGAGAACCGGACGGAGCGCGGCCTGGCCGACGCGCGTGTGGTCATCGATGACTACATCATGACGCTGGGCGAGGTGCCCGCGCGGGAGGCTCGGACGTTCACGGTCTCCAAGGCGAAGGGCATGCGCTTGAGCGAGTTCGTCTTGCGATACGGCTCGACGTTTCAATCCGCCGTGCGAGGGCGACAGCGAACCTTTGGCGGAAGTGAGGCCGGGCGAATTGACGATCTGCCCAACGGCACCATGGCCGCATCCTTCCTTTCACGCTTGAGCGAGGCGCAGGATTCCACGCGCCATTTCATCACCCCGCCCGGATTGGATTTATCGTCCGTGGCTGAGCACGGCAACGCGGTGCTGCTGGCCTGGGCGGGAGATTACTCACCGGTGAAACCGCTGCGCCAGTTCAACCCACGACGGAGCTCGAAGAACACGCTGTGGCGCGTCGCAGTCCCGGTCAAATAAGTCTAAAGTCCAAAGCCCAAAGTCCAAAGCCCAGACAACGAAGATCGTCAATGAAGGCAACGCTATGAAGAGAATAGAGAGGTTCGAGGATATTATGTCCTGGCAGAAGGCACGCGAACTGACCAGGGAGATATACAAGTGCACACGAACAGGGGAGTTCGCGAGAGACTACGGGCTTAAGGACCAAATCCAGAGGGCGTCGGTTTCGACCATGGCCAATGTTGCCGAGGGGTTTGAGCGTGGGGGCGATAAGGAATTCATTCAGTTTCTATCCACCTCAAAGGGCTCCTGTGGCGAGGTGAGGTCGCATCTGTACGTGGCCTTGGACCAGGGATACCTCACCCAGCCTGGTTTCGATCACCTCTATGGTCAGGCTAGTGAAGTGAGCCGGTTGCTCTCGGGCTTCATGGCCTACCTGCGCGAATCAAACTTGCGCGGCCCCAAGTACCGGTGACGCGCAATGACTTTGGACTTTAGACTTTGAACTTTGGACTAGGAAGCACGTATGTCTAACAATTCCGCACCACCCATCCCAGCGGTCCAGACCTTCGGCCTGACACGTCTTTACGGCAACATCACCGCGCTGGATAAACTGGACCTCACAGTCAACAAGGGCGACTTGTTCGGGTTCATCGGCTCGAACGGCGCGGGTAAGACGACCACGCTGCGCATGCTGGCGACGTTCCTGGCGCCGTCGGCGGGCTCCGCGCAGATTCTCGGACGCGACCTCCTGCGCGAGGCCGACGCGGTGCGCCATGTGATTGGTTACATGCCGGACTTCTTCGGCGTGTATAAGGACATGGAGGTGACCGAGTACCTGGACTTCTTCGGTGCATGCTACAAGATACCGACCGCGCAACGGGAGAAGACGGTGACCGACGTGCTGGAACTGGTGGGGCTGACCGAGAAAAAGGGAGCCCTCATCGGCGCGCTAAGCCGGGGCATGCAACAACGGCTCGGCCTGGCGCGGGTGTTGATCCACGACCCGCAACTATTGCTTTTGGACGAGCCGGCCAGCGGGCTGGACCCCCGGGCGCGCATCGAGATGATGGCCATCCTCCAGGAGCTTCAGCGGCTGGGCAAGACCATCATCATCTCCTCACACATCCTGAGCGAACTCCAAACCCTGTGTAACCGGGTAGCCATTATTGAGAAGGGCCGGCTGATCTACAGCGGCCCGGTGCAAGGCGTGCGGGACCAGATGTCGCAAGGCCAGGTGGTGTGGGTGCGCGTTTCGACCGAGCAAAGCCAAGCCATCACTCTGCTCAAAGCGCGGAAGGAAATTGCCGAGGTGGTCGTCGCCGATGGCGAGATCAAGGTGACGCTGGCCGGTCCGGACATCGAGCACAGCATTGTGGCGGACATCCTCGTCCACGGCGGCGCCAAACTGCTCGAATTGCGCGAGGACGAGATCGGGTTGGAGGAAGTCTTCATGCGCGTGACCCGCGGGGAGACGCAATGAGAGGCGTGCTGACTGGTGATCGGTGATTGGCCATTGGCGATCGGCCATAAGGGCTGGCCGGCCAACAGTCGCTAATCGCCAATGGTCAATGGCCAATCCCCAATCAACAATCATTCACCAATGACTGTCCTGCCCGTCATCGCACGTGAGTTGCGCGCCTCCGCGCGGCAGCCCTTTACTTATTACCTCCGGGTGGTGGGTGTGACGGTGCTGTTGCTGGCGAGCCTGCTGTTTGGCTTGCACTTTGGGTTCGAGCCGGCTTTGGGGCGCCCGTTGTTTGGCGCTCTCCATGGCACGCTCTTTAGCGCAATTTGGTTGCTCGTGCCGTTGCTCACCGCGGATTGCATCAGCCGGGAACGCCGCGAAGGAACCCTGGGGCTGCTATTTCTGACCCCCCTGACGGGGACGGACATTGTCGTGGCCAAAGGACTGGTGCACGGATTGCGAGCGATAACGTTGTGGCTGGCCGTGCTGCCGGTGCTGACGGTCCCATTCTTAATGGGCGGGGTGAGTTGGTCACAGGCTGCGTTATCGGCGCTGGTAAATGCCAACGCGATCTGCTGGGCGCTTGCGGCCGGCCTGCTGGCCTCGGCGTGGAGCAAAGCGTGGCTGCGGGCGCTGCTGGTGGCAACACTGCTGGCCTGCGTCTTCCTGCTGCTTTTGTGCGCGGGGGCCGGCTGGTTTCTGCTGCATACCGTTAGTGCAGGCCGACCGGGTCGCTTCGAGATAAGCTGGGACCGCTCGCTGGCTGCCGGGCTCTATATTCTTGCCAGTGTGAGCCAGGACTGGTCGAGTTACTTCATGTGGAGCTCCACCGGCAAAATGTTCTGGGCCTTTGGGCGAATAACCCTCGTGTCCTTGCTTGTGTTGGTGGCCGCAGTATGGGTAGCGGGCGCAAAGACCCGGCGCTCCTGGCAGGAGGAGCCCCCCTCGCGACGAGTGGTTTGGGCGCAGCGGACTTTCTGCACGCCGGTTCTATGGGTCTCCTTCTTTCGCCGTTGGATGCGCCGGAAGCTGGAGCGCAATCCCATTGGTTGGCTGGAACAGCGCACCTGGAGCGGGAGACTGGTGACCTGGGGATGGCTTGCGGTGCTGATCTCGATCTACAGCGCGGTGTTGACGGATCGGCAGTTTCTTATGAACGCCAATGGCCTGCAAGAGACTATGGCGTGGCTGCTGGCCGGCAGTATGGCCATGAGCGCGGCAGGGAGCTTCCGGCGCGAGCGCGACAGCGGCGTGCTCGAACTGCTGCTGGTTTCACCGCTGGGCGAGAACCAAATCATTTCGGGACGGCTGGGTGGCCTGTGGAGCCAGTTCCTTCCGGCTGCCGGTCTGCTCATGTCAGTCTGGGCGTACTGTTCAACCTTCCTGCCCAATGGCAGCAATGTCGGCGTGGGTTTGTTCTTTCTCGTGGCGTTCCTGACGGTGCCGGTGTTCGGGCTCTACTTTTCCCTGCGCTGCCGCAATTTCATCACCGCATTCCTGGCGGCGGTCGCGGTGGGGCTGCTGCTGCCCCTGGTCCTGCCCCCGGCGCTTCGGTCTTTGTGGTTGACTGTCTTCAACCCGAGCGAGGACTTCTCTTGGGCGCCACGCCCGTCCTGGGGAGCGGCGGCCTGCCAGGCGCTCCTTGCCATCGTCTGCTGGGACCGGCTCTGTGTCCGGCTAAGGGAACGGGCTTTTCCTTTGGGGCGGACCGAGGCATAGCAAATCCGATGACTTTCCTGCCCATCGTTGCACGGGAATTGCGCATCGCTGCGCGGCGGCCCGGCACTTATTGGGTGCGCAGCGGCGCGGCATTGGCAATCCTGGTCATTGGCACCTGGTTCTTCGTAATGAATCAGCATAGACCGACGCAGGAGATCGCCCTGGGCTTGTTCTCCATCCTGACCGGCAGCGCGGTCTTGTACTGCCTGCTGAGCGGCGTGTGGTTCACGTCCGACTGCTTGAGTGAAGAAAAGCGCGAAGGTACCCTGGGCCTGCTGTTCCTGACCGACCTGAAAGGCTACGACGTAGTGTTCGGTAAACTGGTAGCCACCTCGCTGAACGGTTTCTACGCCGTGCTGGCGGCGGTGCCGATCCTGGCCCTGCCGCTCTTGCTGGGCGGAGTGACGGGAGGTGAATTCGGGCGCATGGCGCTGGTGGTGGTCAACACCCTCTTCTTTTCCCTCGCGCTTGGGATCTGCGTCTCGGCCATGAGCCGCTCGCCGCGCAAGGCGATGGTTATGGCAGTCTTGCTCATTCTATTCTTTACAGCCGGCCTGCCGGTCTGCGGCGAATGGAGGTCGGTTGCGGCCAGGGTGCCGGTGCCCGCCAATGCGTGGCTGATGCCGAGCACCGGGTTTAGTTACTACCTCGCGTTCGATGCAATCTATAAGACTCGCGCGCTTGAATTCTGGTGGTCGGTGGCGGTCATTCACGCGCTGGGTTGGACGGCCCTGGCGCTGGCGAGCCTGATTGCGCCCCGCTCGTGGCAGGACCGGCCCGCAGGCGCGCAATCGCTGCGCTGGCGCGAGCGCTGGCGCGGGTGGAGCTACGGCAACCTGACGGAGCGCGCCGGGTTTCGCCGGCGCTTGCTGGACCGGAACGCCTATTTCTGGCTGGCGGCGCGGGCTCGAATGCGACCGGCCTATCTTTGGGCGGTGCTTGGGCTGGTGGCCTGCGGCTGGGTCTGGGGCCTGGCGCATTCAGGCCGTGACTGGCTCGACGAGATGACCTACGTCCTGACCGGCCTCCTCCTGAATGTGATCATCAAGGTCTGGTTTGCCTTGGAAGCCGGCCGGTCATTCGCCGAGGACCGCAGGCAAGGCGCGCTTGAACTGCTGCTGTCCACGCCGCTGACGGAGCACGATATTCTGCGCGGCCAAATGCTGGCGTTGAAACGCCAGTTTGGGGGCCCGGTGATGGTGGTCCTGCTGGTATTCTTCCTTTTCGCGATGGCCGTCTCGTCCAATGCGCTTTCGAGCCAGGAGCCGCAGGACCGGATCTTATGGATTATCTTCTGGGCCGCGGCCATGGTGGTGCTGGTGGCGGACTTGGTGGCGCTTTATTGGGTCGGGATGTGGGCCGGGCTTACGGCTAAAAACCCAACCCGCGCCGCCGCGTCAAATGTGGGGCGCATCCTGGTCCTGCCGTGGGTTGCCCTGGGCTTCGGCGTCCTGGTAGCATCGGTTGCCTGGCCGAACGTGGACGACACGCAGGTGCTGAAGCTTTTCCTGGGCATGTGGTTCGGGCTGGGTTTGGTGGCCGACCTGGGCTTTGGCGCCTGGGCGAGGCACCGGTTGCTTGCGGACTTCCGCCTCGCCGCGACCCGAAGATATGAGACGCTCCCCGGTTTCTGGAAACGCGTGCTGGGCGCCGGGAGGCCAGGGAACACGACCTTGCAGCGGGGCTAAGGCTTGGTTTGCGCGAGGGGCCGTGTCCATCTGCGGTTACGCCGGATTGGGACGGCTGAGCAGCGTCTCGTAGAGGCGCTTGAGCTGCTGTGCCACCTCCCGCCAAGTGAGAGGCCGGGGCGGCGGTTTGAGACCTGGCGCAGCGGCGTAGAACTGGCGCAAGTATGTGGCGGTCCGGGCTGCCGACGAAGTCACCGGGCAATAGCAGGCACTCTCCTGAAAGACCGTGGTGGCCCAGGGCAACCGGCTCAGCAAAAGAGGACATCCGCACGCGGCGGCTTCGAGGGCAGATAAGCTAAGACTTTCCATAGCACTCAGCAGCACGAACCCGCGAGCTTCGCGATACGCTTGCGCCAGCTTCATTCGGTCCTCGATTGCCCCCTCGTAGCGCATGGTGGCGGGATGAGCTTTAGCGACGGCATAGAAGCGTTGCGCGTAGGGATCCGACTCCGCGTAAGGCTTGCCGATTACCCAAAGCGGGGTTTGGGCGAGCACGGCGGCTTCGGCGAGTTCGAGCACGCGCTTGCGCTCGGTAACGGTCGCTGTGCAGACCAGCCCCGGCCCGCGCTTCGCCGGTTGGCTGTTCAAGAAGGCGTCCTCGACACCGTTAGGCACGACGTGGACCCTGGCAGACGGGGCGCCATACAAGGTCTTCATCAACAGGGCCTCCCATTCAGTCAAAGCCACGCAGGCGTCCGCCAGCCGGTAGGAATCCGAGTTGGATGCGCCGAGCAGGCGGCGGGGCAGCGGGCCTCCCATTGCTGCTCGAACCATCTTCTCCAACGCGAGTCGCAACCGGGATCGAGCGCCTTGCGCCGTAAGCAACTCGGCCTGCACGACCTTCATTCCCTTGGCGTGCGCGGACCGAAGAATGTCTATGGGAACCCGTCCGAAGAAGTGCAGGATGTCCGCCGTTTGCTTCTCGTCATTCCAGCGCAGGAATTCAACCTGCACCCCCAGCGCCTGGAGCGCGCTACGCGATTGCAGGATTTGAATCTGCAGACCGCCGTGGGCAAGGGCAAATGGCGTCAGGTGATAGAACAGCACTTTCATGCCGCCTTCGTCGCGTGTGGAGGGACGTCGGCGTAGGCGTCCCGCAGGATTTCCGCCACCTCCCGCCAACTGTAGAGCCGGACCTTGGGCGGCGGGGCGCTCTGACTTTGCTGGTAAAAGCTGCGCAGCATCGCCGCGGCCTGGGCGGCATCCTTTTTCGGGAAATAGGTGGCCTAATCGCCGAACTGCTCGCGCGACCAGGGAAGGTCCGGGAGCAGCAGGGGCAGGCCGCACGCGACCGCTTCATGCGCCGCGAGGCTCCAGTTCTCGAAGCGGCTGTTGAGGACGAACCCGCGCGCGCGCTGTAATAAGCCAATCATTTCCTGTTCGCTCGCCACATGCGGCTGGTGCCGGACATACTTGTTATCCACGAGTTGCCGAAACTGCTCCCAGTAGCTGTCGCCTGCGGCGAATGGCTTGCCCACAAAGAGCACCGGGACGTTGGCCTCGCTCGCCAGCCGCGCCAGCTCGACCGACTTCTTCACCGGCGCGATGGTGCCGTGCGAGATCAGATAATCGCCCGTGCGCGGACCAGGGCCTGCCTTGAGGAATGGTTCTTTCAGGCCCAGCGGCACCAATCTAATTGAGCGCTCCTGGACACCATAGGAGCGGACGAGGATTTGCTTCTCGGCTTCGAGCGCGACTAACATCCGGTCGCACATTCGAAACGCGTGGAAGCGGGGCCTGAGGAGCTGGGGCAGCGGCGCGGCCATCGCGGTGCGGATCAGGACCCTGCGCCACAGCAGCGCCCGCCTGGGCCGGTTGCAGTTCTCGGAAAGCAGGATGGTGTTGACGGCTTTCCAGCCCTTGTCATGAGCCTGCCGGATCGTCTCCTCGGGCAGCGCGCCGAAATGGTGGAGGATGTCGCCAGTCTGCCGGTCATTCCACCATTCCAGGTAGGCGGTTTCGACGCCGATTTGCTCGAGCGCGGCCTTGGTTTGCTCGATTTGGACCTGGGCACCGCCATGCGCCAGCATAAAAGGGACGTGGCAGTTAAAGAGGACCTTCATACTCGATTAGACCGGCCCACCTTAACAGAGCCGCCCGCACGCTCAACGAGAATGTTGGCCGACGCGAGCCAACCGCCAGCCACCTGTCGGCCCGTTGATAGCCGGCAATTGGAGGTACCGCGCCCCCTACCGTCCGCGCATCTCGCGGGAGGGTTTGGTGCAGGGTTGGAGGAACCGGGGGGCCAGCGGTCGATTGTGTGGGATGCTTTCTGCCATTGCCCGCGCAGCTTGCGCCGCTACCGTACGGACCAGCACCAGCTATATCAGGTTTCCAGAGTGACTCCGCTCAGGCGATTGCCTTCAGTCGAGCGCGTAATGGCTTGGGTTGGATAGGAGGCGGTTGGCCCCAACGACGGTGGCGCCGGCGGGGACATCTTTAGTGATCACGGCATTGGCGCCGACCGTCGCTCCCCGGCCAATTCGCACGCCGCCCAGAATCTTCGCGCCGGCGCCGATATAGACTCCGTCCTCGACCTGGGGCGCGGCGTTGGTGAAATCCCGGCCGCCCAGGGTAACCTGGTGGCCGATCACGACGTTGTCGCCAATTTGCGTGCCGCTGTGGATGACAATACCCATCGGATGCGGCAGGAACACAGTGCGAGGGAGCGCCAGGCCGATGTCACAGCCGAGGTAATACCCGAATAGACGGCTCACCGCCGGCACCCGGTGGCGCGTCAGGAAGATAAGCATTCGGGCCGCGAGAGTATTCCTAATCCAGGGGTTTTTCGGGTGGCAGCGAGTGGTTGCGGTCATGAGTCTGATACAGTTACATCTGCGCGTCGCACGGACCGTCCCTGCCTGGCGACGGTGACCGAAGAGTGCGGCAACCTCCCGAGCAAATCAAGCGCGGACCGAGTTTATTGGGTGGATGGCCCGGTGATTCGCCTTGAACAAGTCAGGCGTTCCGATAGAACAAGCCGGTCACTATGAGAGTATCGGATTGCGTGGATAGCCTCCGGCGAGCATTGCGGAGTCCCGAAGTCCGCCACCACCCCATCCGGGCCATCTCCAGGAGGATGCGGTGGCGGTGGCACTGGGCGCACTCCGCCGGCACTCCTATTGTCATCAATCCCTGGTGGCGAAACTTGAAGATCGCCCTGCCTAACACCAGTAATGCCGCCCTGCTCTTTTATCGCACGCACTCCGACGAAAGCCTGGCGTGGCTGCTGCAGGCTCTCCTGTCCCCGCGCATGACCTTCCTGGACGTAGGCGCACATATCGGTGCGTTCACGCTGGTCGGTGCCAAAATGGTCGGCAACGAAGGCAAGGTTTTTGCTATCGAGCCGTTGCCTCCCTGCGCCGAGGCCATCCGCCGCAATGCGGCCATGAACGGGATGGATAATGTGAGAGTGTATGAAGGGGCTTTGTGCGAGCGCTCTGGCCGGATCGGCTTCCAGTCGGATAACCAGCGGAGCGGCGGCTGGATTGCAGCCAATCCAAGCGAGGCTGCCTTCGAAACCCCGTGTTGGACGCTGGATGATTTCCTGCGCTCTGCCGGGATCACGAGGGTGGATGTCATGAAGCTCGACGCCAGCGGCAACGAGATCGCCGCTTTGCGCGGTGGCGCGGAGACGCTTCGCAGTGGAAGACTCGGCGCCTTGGTAATGAAACTATACCACCCGAGCGTGACACAAGCGCGCTTTGGGTATGACTCGCGGGAAAGCCTTTCGCTCCTCCGCGAATGGGGATTCCAATCGAAGCTCATCATTGGGCTCGAGGCCTTCCCCATCTTCCATCCGGAAGACCTGGATGGGTATTATGATCACCTCACCTATGCCCGCACGTTGGTGGCAACTTATGGCTCTCAATAAAGACGCAATGCAACGAACTCTCCGCCTCATAGAAGCCCTGTCCTGCCTGATGCTGTCGCTTACGGCCGCTTCCGGGCTGGATATGCTTACGAACGATTGGACGCTGGACGTCCGCAGCGCCAGCGACTCGGCGCCTGCGATCGGGGCTGAGGGAACGATCTATTTCGGGACATGGAAGGGCAACCTCTGGGCGGTCAATCCGGATGGGTCGCGCAAGTGGGTCTTCCCGGCGGGAAACGAAATCAAGTCCGCGCCCGCCGTCGGCACGAATGGCACGATCTATTCTGGCAGCCGCGACGGCGATTGCTACGCGGTGGACGCCGACGGAGCGCTGCGCTGGAAGTTCCACACCGGCGCCTGGGTGGACTCCTCGCCTGCCCTGGCACACGATGGCACCGTCTATTTCGGGTCGTGGGACAAGAATTTCTACGCGCTGAGCGCGGACGGCAAGCAGCTATGGAAATTCCCCACATCGGGGGAGATCGTCTCCTCGCCGGCCATTGGCCTCGACGGCACGATCTACTTCGGGTCGCACGACAGGAAGTTCTATGCGCTCGCGCCTAACGGTAACAAGAAATGGGAGTTCACCACCGGCGGCCCCATCATCTCGTCGCCCGCGATGAACCGGGATCAGTGCCTTTACTTCACCTCCGTGGACGGCTGCCTGTACGCGCTCAACCTGGACGGCACCTTGCGCTGGCGCCTGCGCACGGGCGGCATGACCGAGTCCTCTCCGGTCATCGGCGCGGACGGCACGGTTTACGTGGGGGTTCTGCGACATCCCTGGGCGATCAGCGCCGACGGCAAGAAGAAGTGGGGGCGAGAGGGTGGCGAAGATTACGCGCTTGAAACCTCTCCCGTCGTGCTGGCAAGCGGCTCGATCTGCTTCGTTTCTCGTTATGGGATGCTGATCTATGTCAAGCCCGACGGGACCATGGAGTTGAAGTGCTACCTCTACGGCTACGGTTATGGCTCACCGGCAGTGGGGCCGACCGGGGCCATTTATGTGCCTGACCGTGGCAAGGATTTGGGATGCGGTTTCACCGCGCTGCGGGCCGGTGTGTCGTTGGCTCACACACCCTGGCCCAGGTTCCGGGGCAACGCGCAGAACACTGGCAACGCGCAAGACATCGCACCCTGACCGGCCGGGAACGAAAAGCCGGTCATGAAAGGCTTTTCAAATTGCTGGTGACCAGCGACGTTGCTACGCTCCCGCGCGTGAGAATCTCGATCGTCACCCCCAGCTTCCGTAACTCGGACTGGCTTAAGCTCTGCGTCGCCTCGGTGGCCGACCAGGCCGGAGTAGAGGTCGAACACATCGTTCAGGACGCCCTCTCGGACGACGGGACGCAGGAATGGCTTGCGCGGGATCGGCGGGTGCAGGCTTATTTCGAGAAGGACGCGGGCATGTACGACGCCGTCAACCGGGGTTGGCGCCGGTCCAAGGGCGAAATCCTGGCCTACCTCAATTGCGACGAGCAGTACCTGCCCGGCGGGTTGCGAGCGGTCGAGGAGTTCTTCCGCCGGCGACCGCAGACCGACGTGGTATTCGCCGACACGGTGGTCGTGGACAAGCAGGGCCAATTCATCTGCTGCCGCAAATCACTGGTGCCATGGAAGAACACGATGTGGGTCTATAACCCGGTGATCACCAGCTCGATCTTCATCCGCCGGCGGGTGCTGGACCAGCACGGCCTTTTCTTTGATACGCGCTGGCGCGACCTGGGCGACAAGGTGTGGACCCTAGAAATGGTGCGTCGCGGGCTGAACCTGGCGGTCTTGCGCACCTACACATCCTCCTTCGCGGACACCGGCGAGAACATGAACCTCAAACCAAACGCCATCCGCGAGCGCGAGTTGGTCATGGAAATAGCTCCCGCCTGGGTGCGACGCGCAAAGTTCCCGCTGCACCAGCTCCACCGGCTACGCAGCTTGTGCCATGGCCTCTATTGGCAGAAGCCGTTCACTTATTCAATCTATACGTTCAGCCAGCCAGACCGGCGCGTGGACTTCCATGTGGCCAAGCCGACCACGATTTGGTGGACTCGGCACTGAGCTGAAAGATGTTTACATTAGTTCGGACCACGACGAAAATGCCTCGGCAGTTCGGGCGCGTGGCGGAATTGGCAGACGCGAAGGACTTAGGATTCAGAAAATTGCCCTTTTTAGTGGTTTCATGCGGTTGCTCGCGAAGTGTGTTTAACCCTTGATTCTATTGCATGAAATGCTGTTTTAGCCTGTCCAAACAGGGGGCGAGGTTGCGCATGTGCTACTAGCACAAATACTAGCACAGAAGTCAAAGCACCTGACTCATAATTGACAAATCTGTTTTTCAGGAGTCCTCACACCTCATCCCGACCAATGTGTACAAGGGTTTCGTGAATTCACTGTCTGCCTGAATCAGCACGAATCTGCTCGAAAAATAGCAAACAGTATCAGATTGCAGTATCAGATTTGCCTTTCCCTGTCCCGAACTCCACCGCCGCAAATCCAGCTTGCAACCCCCCAGGAACTTTTCCCCATTCGCGTTCCCGTGTTGGGCATGGGACTTGCGAATAACTAAGGCCAAGTCCCATGCCCCGCACGCCAACGCTCACCCCATGAATGCCTGGTCGTGATCGGCTTTTGAAACCAGCACTGCGCCCCTTCTGCCCTCGCAGCACTGGTTTCAAAACCGACACCACCAGGTAGAATTACGCGCGACCGTGCGTCAACCGTTGGCGACCACCTGCCCCCGCGACCGCCCTTACTCCAAACCGCAGCCCTTATTCCACCCCCTGCCACAGTCACCCCGCCCCCTCGCCCAAAATCCCTTTCGCAAGCGCAATAGTTTAAACTCCTTCCACGGCCACCGCGGGCGCAATACCCTTCCTAATTGCGTCCGATGAAACTCGAAGACAAACTCCGTTCCGACATCACAGCGAAAAAGCTTCAGCGTCTTCCCATCGCGCTGCAAGGTATCACCAAGGAGCGAATCGCCGAAGTCCTCAAAGCCCTCGACCGCACATCCCGAGACCAAATTGACGCTGTCTTCGCGCTGCTCGACGACATAAACCCGAGCTGGTTCTACGAAGCTGTGGAAAAGGGCCTCAAGGTCTGTCACGGAGCATCGACGGCGCACATCGCTTGCCACGTCGGCGTACTCCAGCGCAACGGCGGGAAGCTCGATCGCGAAGGCCGCGACTATTGGCTCAAGCCGCTCTGGGAAATTGGAGCCTTCGAGAAAATCTACTTCGACTCAGAAACAGCCGAGTTTCTGCCAGGCCACCCAGTTCCGAAGTCGCCAAACTCCGCGTATCGAATCGCCCCGGCGTTCCTGCAAATCCTGAAAGCGTCCGACGCCGACCGCAAAGCCCTCCTGGCGGCGTGGGCCAGCAAAGACGCGATCCGAGCGCGCTTGCAAGTCCAGGCGGAGCTCGCCAAAGCCACCAGCGCCAAAATCGGGACCCCACACCAGGGCCTCATCACCGCCGCCTGCGAGGTTTACGTCCCAAACTTTCTCCCGGGCTTCGAGGTCTTGTACATAGACGCTACGGACGGCCAGCGAGTCACAGCAGAACAGGAACTCGCCCTCAAGAAGGCTGGCATTGCCATCGGTCTCGGCGACTCAATGCCCGACATCCTCCTCTGGAATCAGAAGACCGACGTCCTCTGGGTCGTCGAAGCAGTCACGAGCGACGGCGAGGTTGACTCGCACAAGGTTCAGAGCCTCACCGCCCTTGCTAGCCGTTCCGGAAAAAAGAAAATCGGCTTCACGACCGCCTATGCCACATGGAGAGACGCCGCCTCTCGCCAGGGAAAACACAAGAATATTGCCCCGGGCACCTACATTTGGATTCGCGAAGACGGCGCGAAGCAGCTCAGTGTCGAGACCTTTGAATCATCGCCTCAACGGCTGCATCAATAGCCGCCTGGTCATGCGCCCCGGTCCCGACGCTCGCCGCCAGCCGGCCGAACTCCTCCTTTGACGGATACCGGAGACTGCGCAGATCGGTTGCATTGACTTGGGTGTGCCCGCTGAACTGCCGGAAATACGAGTCCACCACGGTCGAGTTCAGATACAGCGCCAACCCTTCCGCCAGGGCCCCGTCCAGCGGCCGGCCCTTGCGGTGAAAGTAATTCAGGTGGTTCTCGAAGCCGACCGACGCGAAGTCGGCTAGGTTGCCCTCCGGACGGAACACCGTTGCCACGACGCGCCTCCGCTCCTCTTTGGCCGTGAACCTTTTCACCAGGACATAGACGCCATTGGGAACCAGCAACTCCTCTGTCTCCGGGACCGCCAGCAAAGCATTCGCCTTCCGCGACCCCGGACACGGCCAATGCACACACCCGCCATTGAAGTGCAGGGGGTAAATCAGCGGTACGGTGTGCTCTCCCGGATTCTTGCGTAAAAAGTCCCGCGCGCGGAAGTCCACCACCCGCCCGGTGGACACTTCAATTCCAAGCCCAGCCAGCGACGCCGGCAGCCCCATGACCGCCAGCTTCACGTCATCATCAGCCACATCCAGCGCCAGGTGAACCACCCGGCTGGAGTCGGCCGGGTCCATCACGCGCGCGTACGGCACAGTGCGCGACCGTGCGGCTCCCGCTGGCAGACCATCGCTACTCGTCAGCATCACAGAGATCCGCCGTTTCCCGCTTCGCCGGGCGTACATGATCAGGTTCTCCTGCAGCACATCGTCGCCAGAGAAAAGAGCATCCCGCCGGTCGAAGACATGCAGCCGCTCCAGCGACATCAGGCCAAAGAAACACTCTCGGAATGGCAGGAAATACGGCCCGTTACAAAAACTTCGCGGGGTGATCGCCACCATCTGGCCCTCCGCCTCAAGCAGCCGCGCAACCAGCCAGAGAAACCCGGTGTACAGGTTGGAGGTCTCCAGGCCGGCCCGCCGCAACAACGACCTGGCCTCCGAATCCGTGTTTATCTTCCGGTACGGTGGATTCATGATGGCGTGCGTAAAGCCATGCCTCACCCGCGACCCCTTGAAAAGATCATCCTCATCCAGTAGCGCCGCCCCGTCCTTGAGCATGTCCCCGTGGTTCAGCACGTAACTCGTCGGCACACCCGCCGCCCGGCCCGCCTCGACACACTCCTCCAGGACCTGCCTCAGCTTGCCAATAAACTCCGCTTCCGCTTCCCAAACCGTCAGATGCAGCGAACGCGCTTTCTCCTCGCGGCCAAGGACCTCCTCCACAAATGCGGCCGTCAAAGTCCCTACGCCCGCGCCCGCGTCCAGCAAGCGCACGTCGCCGACAGCCGATTCAAACATGCCCGCGAGCAGCCCCGCCACGCCCGGCGGGGTCAAAAACTGCCCCATCCCGCTCCGGTAATCAGCCTCCAGCGCGGCGCACCCCTCACCGCCCAGGCGCACAGCCAGGGCCAGCGGCGATTCCGCCACCAAGCAACTGCCGTTTTCTGCCTGTCTCATGCTGCGAGATTGTCCAAACACTATCGCATACGCAATAGTTAATTCAAGCACCATTTCCGGGAGGCCGTCCGCCCTTTGGCCCGCTCCGGCGCCCATGCCGCTTGAACCGCTCCACTTCCCGATCCTGCAACAGGTGATCCCGACCGTGCTTTTCCGCGGCCAACCGCCTTTCCTTGATTAACTGCCGCACCCGCACCGGCGTGACGCCCAGGATCTGAGCGGCCTCTTTCGTAGTGACCAGGCTCATCTCACCCAAAGTTGTACGCCCCGTTGGCAGATCAATCAACCGTATTCAGACCGCAAGGTGCCAGACGATTCCCCCGGCCAGCGCATCACCGGTCCTTGCTCCGGAAACACTCGCAAGCTCGCTGGCCTCCGCTGCGGCCCCGTCATGCGCTGGCCCCCAATATCAGTTTCACCTCTGGCCGTCCGTGTTCCGCCCTGGGCCTAACGGCTCGCCCTGGTACCCCCGAGCCACGGCCCAGGCCTCCACACTCCCGGCCAGAAGTGAAACCAGCGCGCCCTCCGCCACCCAACCCAATAATCGGCAGTCTCCACGAACAGCCTCCGATCACCACCCCCCACAGATCGCCCGACATCTCCTCACTCGAAATTGCCGAACCCATTTTTCAGGAGTCCTCACACCTCATCCCGACCAATGTTTACAAGGGTTTCGTGGATTCACCGTCTGCCTGAATCAGCACGAATCTGCTCGAAAAATGGCAAACAGTATCAGATTGCAGTATCCGATTTGCCTTTCCCACTCCCGAACTCCGCCACCGCAAATCCAGCTTGCAAACCTCCAGGAACTTTTCCCCGTTCGCGTTCCCGTGTTGGTCATGGGACTTGCGAGCAACCAAGGCCAAGTCCCATGCCCAACCCGCGAACGCTCACCCCATGAATGCCTGGTCGTGTCAGATTTGCAACCAGCCCCGCGCCCCACCCCCCGCTCGCGGAACTGGTTTCAAATCCGACACCACCAGGTAAACCTCGCGCGACGAGCATCAACGATTTCCGGGCGGTGTCCTAATTTGGATTTTCGAGGGATTCTGGCGATTTTTGACCGTCCCGTTTGGGGTTGACGGCCAGAAAGGGGGTGAAATATGATCGCCGGAATGCTCTCGCAAAACATCCACATTACGCCAAAAACAATTGGGAAACTACTAAAAGAAGAGCGGTTGCAAGTGCCGCCAAGCCAACGGTCATACAGGTGGAAAGCAGAACATGTGGAGGACTTGATTAGAGATATTCGCACTGCAATGGATGACGGTGCGGACGAATATTTTCTCGGCTCGATTGTCAGTATTGAAACGGGTGGCCGGATATTGATTTACGATGGCCAACAGCGTCTTGCCACGACCATGATTCTTGTCGCCGCAATTAGAAATGCGTTGCTCCTGCTTGGGAACGATAAAGACGCTGGAATTGCTGAAGCAAGTTATTTGTTTTCTCAGCGCCGCGGCGAGGTTGATGCGGAACCACACCTGACACTGAACCTCGAAGATAGAGATTACTTTTTCAGGCGAATCCTTCCGCGACCAGATGAACAAGCGAAAAAGACAACCTTCACGCGGATGCGGGATTCGTACAAGCGCATGGAGGCGGCTGCAAAATTCACAAAAACATTTGTCGAGGACAAGCTGGTTAAAGGCAGGAACACGAAAGACGCCGACAAGCAGCTTAACCTCTGGCTGGATTTTATTGAAGATTGCCTACAGGTAATATGGGTGCAAGTAGTGGACGAGCGAACAGCGTTCACGATTTTTGAGACGATGAATGACCGAGGGCTGAAGTTGTCTGCCGCTGACCTTCTAAAGAATTATCTGCACGCCACGGCTGATGACAAACGAGATGAAATTGTTCAGAAATGGGCCGCAATGACGGCGGTTCTTGAGACGGTGGAGGGGGAAGAAGAGAATGTTGTGGAATATATGAGGTGCTTTTGGGTATCGCGTTACGGCCATACCAGAACTCGCTACCTTTACGATAAAATTAAAGAAAAAACTACCAACAAAAGCAAGGCTCTTACATTGGCTTCAGAATTGGAAAACTCTGCCCAGGATTACGCAGCAATTGTCATGGCATCGCACGAACGAACCACAGATCGTGGCGAAGCGGTAAAGGCAAATATCGAAACGCTGAAGGTTCTTGGGGTAACACAGCTTCGCCCAATGCTGCTGTCGGCATTTGTGAAATTCAAACCCGGACAGTTTGCAAAATTACTAGAACGATCAGTTTCGTGGTCTGTGCGCTTCATGGTAACGGGCACGCCCAGCGGCACAATTGAGGGATATTACGCAAAAATAGCAGTAGCTATCTGGGATAATAAAATTGCGACCGCAGAAGAAGCCACATCCGAAATAAAGCACCTAATTCCGAAAGACGATCCGTTTCGCGCGGCATTTACTGAACTTGAGGAATCAAAGCCCAGCATCGCCAGATATTATCTACACGCACTACAAAAGACAGCAGACGGAAGCACGCTAGATAAGGAGCTTACATTGGAACACATCTTGCCAACTAAGCTCGACGCCAAGTGGAAATTTACAGAAGAGGAGCACACGACGCATCTCCACAGAATTGGTAATCTTGTCCTTCTAAAATACAACGAGAATGGAGCAATACAAGGAGCCGATTATGCGGCTAAAAAGAAGGTTTTTTTAGGAAAGGACACGTGCTCCTTAACGAAAGATGCCGCAAAATACGACGAATGGAGCACATCCACGATTGAGACGCGCCAGAAAGACCTCTCTGAAATTGCGGTCAAAACATGGGGGTGAGATGGTCAGAAAACAGAAGTAATGGAAATTGCCGTTTAACAAAGGCCCACTGGGTAAAACTGGTGGGCCTCTTGTTTTATCCAAATTTGCTCTTGGACCATCCCCACAGGCTGGCAGACTCGGCCTCTGAATCTCAGCAGGAAACAGCTTGCGATTCTTGGGGACATCGTGTCCGCGTGCATCGTGGCCGCGTGGTTCATCGGGGGGCGCAAAGGTGCTTAGACCCGATTGGCACGCACAACACGCCCCGGAACCGAACCGCTTCGCGCCCGACTCCGCTTCACTCCGTTGCGCTACGAGGGACGTCCGGCTTAAGCGCAGGGCGAGGCGTCTTGGAGTGTCCAGCCTTCAATTTCATCGGGGCATAGTTCATCTTCAAGCGAGCCCCTACCACCCCCGCCGCTGGCGCGGCGGGGGTGGTAGGGGCACCACTTGCATTATTTCACAGATGGCAGGTATGCCGCAGCCTGGGCAGCGCGCTATGGCCCTTCCCTTGACGTTTACGGCCCCGTCTGGGGCTGGCTTCAGCCGGTCAAGGGTCAAGAGGCGTGTGAACCGTTATCGCCGGTCCAGTGACGCGCTCAGAAGGAGGCGCTTTGCTTACTCCGCTTTGCACTGTGCTCGACGCCGTGTCTGTCCCCCTCGTCTCGTGCCCACCAATCCCGCGCCAGCCGGATCGACTCCGATTGCCCAGGTATCGGCAAACACTCTTGGACAGCGTCACGTCGCACGAACCACCAAACTTTGACAGCTCGTGATAGTCGCCGGCCCACCGTGTGGCCTTTGACTCGGTCAAACCGCTCCCCTTCAAAATATAATCCAGTCCATCGAGTGAAGAATTATACACGCTGACCCGCGCAATCCCCCCGCCCAAACGCTCCCATTGAGACATCAGGGCAAAGCAGTTGCGCCCACCAGCAGAAGGGGGCAGCCCCGCGATTACCGCATGTTGGTGCAATCGGCCCGTGGACTCGCCACTCTCCCGCCGAAGGCACCATAGTATTTCAGTGAAATGCACCCGGAAGCTCCGCGCCTGGATTCGCACCAACGCCACGAACATTTGCGGCCCGAACCTGGCACAATGCTTCTCGCTTCTGAATGAGAAGGTGCAGAAGTATTGCCAGTTGACCGCAGCCAAAGCGTGGAGTTCCGGATTGTGCATGGATTACCTTTCCTGCTTCCCAAACAGGCCCACGATCTTGCCCCGCGCCCGGAGCCGGCCACCGAACGGCAGCAGTTCCCGGATTCCCAGGTTAATCACCTTGTCTTGCAGCTTGCCGGCGTGAACCGGTTTTTCCTCCTCGCTCAGCGCGTACTCAATCGGCTGGGCCAATCGCTCGCCCGTTTCGCTCTGGTCCATCACCGTGATGATTTGCTGCTTCACGAGGCCCTTTTTCCCGGTGTACTCATCCGGGCGGTCACTCATCACTAAGACTTTCACTGTCATTGTATTTCCTTTTGTTGTTTGCTGGCAGTTGTTCGCACGCACACTGCCAGCCGGTGTTCACATGCGCCGCGTTTGCCTGAACCCGCCCGGGCCGCGGAATGCCGGCGGGAAATCTCAAATATTGTTTCGAAACTCCAAACGAGCTGGCGATTCGTCGCCCCGCTGCGAACCGCACGGAAAACGCCACCCCCACCTCCTTGGCTCACCGTTTCTTTGCGTGGTTCCCCAGGGTAATTCATGGCGCGATCTCTTTCCGTGAAGGCACTTTGTGGACTTGCGCAAATTCTCCAGTAACAGCGCGACGGTTGAACTCTTCAATTGCTGCCTGCGTGAGGTACTGCCGCCCCGCGATGTTCACGGTCGTGAGCCAGCCCTTCTTGCGCCAACGCCACGCCGTGCAGGGCGTCACACCGACCTGTTCCAGCCATTTGCACAGGCTTATGACCGCTTGGCCGATGGTTGCATCACGCTTTGTAGAAACTTGCATCGATGTTGTATTATGGTACTTCACATACAATAGCAACCCCTCCTAGCTTTGTATTGTATTTTGAGTTGCATCATACAACACTTGGCAAATTCTATGAAAACACGAAAAGATTCCGGGCCGTTGGTTGCTCAACTCCGTAAGACCATCGGGAAATCTCAATCCCAGTTTGCCGCGATGATTGGCGTCTCCAAACACACCATTATCAGCGTGGAAAATGGCCGCAACAAACTGAGTAAGAATCTCGCCAGCAGAATTCAAATGGCTACCGGGGCGGAAATCTCCGACGAACGTTTAAGATTTCAACCCTTCATGGAAGGCCCCAGCAAACTGACCCCAGAAGCGCGCAAATTCCTGCACACCCGTTGGGACGGCACCCGCAAATATGACAATCTGTATACCCGCCAGGACTTCGTCCAATGGCGCGATAACTTCTACCCCAGCAATGATGAAACAGCGCGAAAGCTCTTTGATAAAATAAAAATGTGGGTTGAGTTTCTTTTCAGAGCTGCCGCAAAGCCGGGGGTTGCTCAAAACCGAGATCGACTCCCAGCCATTTATCAATCGCTGGTTCAATGGTTGAATGAGTCGCTCGAGAACTTCAAACTCGCAAGAGAGATTGATGATATGTTGGAACAGGAAACCCACGCTGTTGGGCAGGCTGCCTATGACATTTCTTGTCTCCGAACCGAGAAAGACCTCGACCGGGTCAAGGAAGAATTTGCTTCGTATGGTTTTGATTATGACGAGGTGAAGAAAAGCTTCAAAAAGGCTAAGCCTGGTGACTGGATTGTCCTAGAAACGGAGATCAGAAGCTTATGGCATCCATTCAACGATTCTCTAGCCATTCCCTGTGCCACAAGAACGCTTCGCCCAAAGCCAACATTTTGGTTTGAAAACGGAATCGAATTATTCCGAAAAGCAGGCTTTACAACAATGGTCGAGCCTCAAGCCGAAAGACGTTCATCTAAAATTCCGTCTTAATACCCACCGGGCCAAACTTCACCCGTTGCGCTTGTTGCTTTTTATGGCTGTCCGCCAAATGACCGTACACTTTGCCAATTAGAATTCCGCCGTCTCTGTGTCCAACCCATTCGGCAATCGTCATGTAATCAATCCCGCTCATCACGCAATAGCTGATGAAATGATGCCGCAGATCATGGAACGCTTTGCTGTCCATCTTGGCGTGCGCCCGTACCAGCTTCAGGGACTCGCGAAAGCTTTGTGCGTGAATATCCTTGATGCCGCGCTGCGGTGAGGGAAAGAGCCAGTGCGAATCGGGCGCGCGGCGCTTGAACATTTCCAGCAAGTGCGCCCGCAGTTTGGGATTGAAGTCCACTGTGCGCCCGGTCTGATTCTTCGTGTCCCCACTCGCGCCGATGGTCAGTTGCTGGCGCTCAAGGTCCACGTCCTGCCACCGTAGCGCCAGCGCCTCTTGCTCTCGCGCCCCGCAGTAGGCCAGCAAGCGGATGTAATCACAGAACTGAAGCCAGTTCTTCGTCACTGGCGAGCCATCCTGCTTCTCGTCCATCGCCGCAGTGCAAAGCCTCTCCAGGTCCTCACTGGTGAACAAGTCCCGCTTTGGAGTTGAGCATTTGAGCGGGCGCAGATTCTCAGTGGGCAGGCGCTTGATCCACTCGTCATCAATCGCCCGGTTCAGAACGTTGCGAAGTATCACCACGTCAAGATTGACCGTGCGGGGACTAGCGCCCGCCTCCAAGCGCTTGGCGATGTAGGCGTTGATATGCACCCTGCGTATCTTGTCCAGGTGGACGCCCCCCATGTGCTTTAGCCAGCCGTTAAGGGCGTATTCCTCTTTCTGTATCGTACGCGGCTTCTTGGTTCCGTCGCCGCTCTTAATGAATTCAAGATACGCCTTCACGTAATCGTTGAATTTCGGAGTGCGTGAGAGAACGGGCAGGTCGTTCTCAGACCGGCGGACCTTCAACCGGTTCATCTCCTCTACAGCCTGGGCGACGGTTTGAACGGAACTGCCCGCCTTGTCCACAAGGGCGACGCGCCGGGTCTTCTTCTCGCCGGTGTTGCCGTCCTCGAAAGTCAATTGCGCGTAGAATCGCCCGTTACGGACCCAAAGGCCGCGTATCGGCTGCTTGCGTCCATTCAAGACTTTGGTAAACTCAGCGGCATGAGATTGACTGTGGCTGTCAGTAGTTTGTTCGCTTTCTGTTGCGTCTCGTTTCATGCCGCAACACTAGCACAACTACTAGCACAGAGTCAAACTTTTCTTCGCAATTCATTGAAAATAACTTGTTTTGCTAAGTAAACATGGTTGGGCGCGTGGCGGAATTGGCAGACGCGAAGGACTTAGGATCCTTCGGAGCAATCCTTGCAGGTTCGACCCCTGTCGCGCCCACCATCTTGCAGCTCAAATAAGATTCCTATGGAAAACCTGATCTCCACACCAATATGGACGCTAGCAATCGCGCTGTCGCTAGTCACGCCCTTGCGGGCCGCCAGTTCAACCACGAGCGCGGTGGATTTTCGTTACTCTCCGCCCGAGTGGCAAACTGCCACCTGCCTGCCGGATGATCCCCAAAAATCGCTCGTGAATCGCAGCGGTGAACTGCTCTACCATTACAACCAGGGCGGACGCGAGTTTGGCACTCGCATCGGCGTCCAGGTAGTTGGCAACAGCGCATGGCAAAAGCAGGACCTGCACTCGCCGCGCGTGCCCATCGTGCGGACGCAACTTGCAGCCGACGAGCTGGAGATAATCGAGGAAGCCTTCGCCATTACCGATCTGCGGCAATCCGAAAGGCCGACGACTGCCCTGCGGCGTGTGGATGGCGGCGGCGAGAATCGGAACTGGGCCAAGCCGCCTGCGGGCGCGGACCCGTCGCTCCAGGACATTGCCGTCCACATGGATGGCAACATCGCTTACGAAGTGACCGTGCCACCGGGTGGTTCGTGCCGTGTCGCGCTGGCCCTGTGCGAAGGTTGGTGGAGCGAGGCTGGGAAGCGCATCCAGGTTCTGCGTGTAGAAGGCGTTGCGCCGAAGACTGTGGATACCGTGACCGACCTGGGTAAGAACAAGCCAGGCGCATTCTGGTTCGACGCGAAGGACGTCAATCACGACGGCATCATCAATATCAGCATCGAGGCGGCTCCGCAGGGGGCGGACAAGAACACCATTCTCAACGGGCTTTGGGTGTTCGCGGCGAATGTGAAGCCCGACAGCGAGGCGCTACTGTCCGGCAAATTGAACTCGCTCGCCCTGGCGCGTTTGAACGTAACCAACCCCGGAGGCCCGGCGCGTAACGACCTGATCCTGGTGCACGTGAGGAACACCAGCGCCGTAACGCGCACGTTGCGCCCGCAGCTCGTGGTGGATACGACGCTGCCGTTTGCGTTCCAGCCTGAAACGCAGCGGGTGCAGGTAAACGATCATGAGACCATCACGGCTTCGTTGAAAATGACCGCGATGGCCGAGGAGCGAGGACCGCGGCGCTTGATTCAGCTTGAGGACTTGGCGGTCCGGGCGGGACAGAGCACCACATTCTTTGCGCTCTACAGCGGGGGCGGCTCGCTGGTGATTCAGCCTCATACGCTCCAGCAGGCACTGGCCTGTCGCCAGCACGCCGTGACGTATTGGGGAAAGGCGCCCCTGCCCTACGATCGCGTGCAGGTCCCGGATGAGAGTGTTCAGGCATTGGTGGATTCGTCCATCCGCAACATCTGGCAGGCCCGCGAAATCAAGCAGGGGCTACCGGCTTTCCAGGTTGGCCCGACTTGCTACCGCGGCCTGTGGATTATGGACGGCGCGTTCCTGCTGGAAGCGGCGACGATGCTCGGGGCGGGCCAGCAGGCGCGTGACGGTGTCGCATACGAACTGACCCACCAGAAACCCGATGGCCGCATCGAAGTGATGCAAAACTACTGGAAGGAAAACGGTATCGTGCTGTGGACCTGCTCGCGCCACGCCCGGCTCACGCAGGACAAGGCGTGGCTCGAATCGGTCTGGCCGAAGCTGGAGCGGATCGCGGAGTTCATCAAGAAGCTCAGGCAGGACACGCTGACGGACGCCTCGCCGCTGGACGACGGGCTGATGCCGCCCGGATTTCCCGACGGCGGCATTGGTGGCGTGCGGCTCGAATACACGAATCCATATTGGAACCTGACGGGGCTTCACGCATTCATCGAGGCGGCCCAATGGCTGGGTAAAGACGCAGAGGCCGCAGCGTGGCAGAAGGAATATGGCGATTTCATGGCCGCATTTCGTAAGGCGGCCGCGCGCGACCTGCGCACCGACGCACACGGCAACCGCTATCTGCCCATTCTCATGGGGGAAGAAGGCTCGAAGGAGCTGCCGCAACGAGCGCAGTGGGCCTTCTGCCAGGCCGTTTATCCCGGCGAGGTTTTCGCGCAGGACGATCCGCTCGTGGCCGGTAACCTGGCTATGCTCGAAGCCACCGAGCGCGAAGGCATGGTCTATGGCACCGGCTGGGACGCGACTGGCATCTGGAATTACTTTGCCTCGTTCTACGGCCACGCCTGGCTTTGGGAGGGCAACGGGAGGAAAGCAGCGCAAGTCCTGGCTGCGTTCGCCAACCACGCCGCGCCGACCCTGGTGTGGCGGGAGGAGCAGTCGCTGCGGGGCGAGGAGTTCAGGAAGGTCGGCGACATGCCGCACAACTGGGCCAGCGCGGAATTCATCCGCCTAACCATCCACCTCCTGGCGCTGGACCGGGGGGATGAACTGCACTTGCTTGAAGGCCTGCCGCGCGAGTGGACCAGGCCCGGCATGGTAACGCGCCTCAATGGCGTGGCTACTCCATTTGGTCCGCTGGACATGACGGTGCGGATAGACAACGAGGGCACGAAGGCTACCGTCTCAGTCAAACCTCTGGCCCCCAACTGCAAAGCGATCATAGTGCATCTTCCCGATGGCCGTACAGAGCAGATTGCGCCGCGGCGGGGTGGTCACCTCACGTTCCCGGTCAAGTGACTTCGGGCACTTACTCAAACTTCTGAGCATGAGGAGCGTGCCTTGGGAAACTAATCTGACGTGACCCCACTGTCCCAGCCAATCCGATGCGCATTGGCCATCACCGTCAGCGTAATGGTGGTGGCCGGGATGCTGGGCAGGATGCTCGCATCTACCGCGTGAATCCGCCGCCATCCCGAAGGGCGACCGCAGAGGTCGGTTTCGAAGGCGCCGGGATTGGCGCGCATGGGAAAGCTGCCGCCGGAATGGAAACTGCGGCCGGGCTTGCCCATTTGCAGGAGCATCGGCAATGGCACGACTCCCAGCCGGCGCGCCTGGCCCAGGAGTTTCCGGACCACGCGGCGGACGACGGTCTTGGCCGTGGGATTCGCTTCGGCCTGCAACAGCAGGGTGTCCTTGCCGTCAGCGGGGTTCTTGCGCAGGGTGGCGACGATGCGGCTGGATTCCGCGGAGTGGATGAACCCTTGGATCAGGAGCAGCCTTCCCTCCAGCTCGCGCGCCAGGAAGGGCAGCCATTTGGCGAGAGGACCCATTGCACCGGAGACCGTTCTGCCGATCAGGTCGTTGTAGGTATAGACCTGCAAATGAACGGTGTAGGGGCTGACCTTCGGATCGAGGATTTCCAAGTAAAGCTGGCTGAGCGCATGAAGCGCTTCGTGGCGGACATTGGGGATGCGCTTGGCCAGTGCGACCGGCAGGAGGAAGTATTGACTGTCCTTGATGGGCACGGGCCGGTCGTAGGCCTGCAATGACCGGAGCAGTATCCCCGTGGTTGCAATAACCCCGCCTGCCAGATAGACCCGCTCCGCCTCGAACTCCAGCGGTTCGCGCGTGAGACGATGATAACCGCTGATTCTGACACCGTCGGCGCTCTCCTGCACCGCGCGGACAATCACATCCGGCTGGTAGCGAAAATCGCCGGCGCGTTTGAGCTGCGCCAAGGTCTGCTCGGAACTGTAGATGTATCCGTAAGGGCAGCCATACATGCACATGCCGCAATACACGCAACCGGGTTCTTGCGGGCCACGGGCTGCCTTGATGGCGACGCGGGCGTGGCCGTGGTGGATCTTTGCCTTGCGGAGCCCAGCGCGGTGACGGTCCATCGCGCGCAACATCGCCTGGGCCTGGCGGCTGGCTTCGAGGTGCCCGGGCGCATCCAAGTATAGTGGGAACAGGTCGGCGAGAGCGTCGCGTTCGGCGGACAAACCGGTCAGTTCCAGGACGGCTTGGTAGTGCGGCGCGAGTTGGGGCACGGAAACCGGCCAGTCGGTGACATCCCCTTCCCGGCACGGCAGCATGGAAGCGCCCCAAACCGTGCTGAATCCCCCCAGGGCCAGCGAAGCTTCGAGACCCACGCCATCGCACGCCAGACCAAGGTGCTGCACGGCATCTCGATAGGGATAATCCGAGCCGAAGATGTGCTTTTGTGGGATGCCGGAGACGGCGGGGTCCATGCCCTCCTTGAGCCGCTGGACATCCTTCGGCGGCCATTGGTCGGGGGTGGTCTGGCTGAGCGCCTGGACTAAACGCGCCCGTTCCGGCTCAAGCTGAATACCGGCGTCCAGCATGCAAACCGATCGCCCACGCTTCAGCAAAGCCGACGCGCACGCCACAGCGGATGGACCTGACCCTACGATGCAATGCATTTCTTGTTAGGCGCGAAGTGCCTTGCTTAGCCGCCTTTCCGCGACCGTAACAAAACCTCCGCCTTGCGCAAGCCATCGCTCGTTGCGGTCACCGGAATGGAGCCTCCTTTGCTTTCAGCGGCGCGCACGATGAGCATCGCCTTGCCGTAGAAGAGCGTGACGTGGTCCGCGTCGAATTCTGCGGGGAAATGGTGGTCGCCGTTGCCCACGCCCGCGATGGTTGCCGGGCCCGCCAAGTTGAATTGCACGTCGCTCATCGCCAGGGGACAGAGGTTGCCATCGCAGTCCACGGCTTCGACGAGCACGTAGCTCAAGTCCTCGCCGTCCGCCCTCAACGACTTTCGGTCGGGTGTGAGGCGCAGCTTTGCCGGCTCCCCGGCGGTGCGCATGACGTTACTGCCGAGCTTGCGGCCATTCTGGTAAGCGACCGCTTTCACTTCACCCGGCTCGTACGGGACATCGAGCCAGCGCAGTGCGTAGCGGTCACGGACCACTTCCGCGCCAGGGTCCTTGGTGCGCATCCCTAGCGATTTGCCGTTCAGGAACAGCTCCGCCGAGTCGCCGCCGGTATAGACATAGATGGGCACGTTCTTGCCGACGCGTTCGGGCCAGTTCCAGTGCGGCAGGATGTGGATGGTCTTCTTTCCTGGCGCCCAATGGCTGCGATAGAGGTAATACCGGTCCTTGGGAATACCCACCAGGTCCACAATGCCGAACGAGCTGATTCGGGATTCCTCGTCTTTCGCAAGCTTGCGCTTCGCGAAATGGCCCCAGCCCTCCGCTATGAACGGCACCGGCTCGCCGATGTAGTCGAACCCCGTCCACACGAACTCGCCGGCCACGAATCGGTCCTGCTCCATCAGCGCAAACTCCACATCCGCCGGGTCCGAATACCACGCCGAATTGTGGTCGTACGAACTGATGCGCGCCGTGCTCGGGTAATCGTCCTTCCTGGCGGGCATAGGGAAGTCGTCGAAGTAACCGCGGGTGCTAAAGGCGGAGGCGGATTCACTGTAAACGATCGGGAGGTTAGGCCACCGCTCGCGCGAAATGGCGTACCGCCGGGCGTAATTCCAACCGGTGACGTCCAGCGCGGCGGGGAGCTGGGACTTCGCCGATTCCGGCACGCACTGGGCCAAGCCAACCGGGCGTGTCGTGTCGAGCGCCTTAACGAAGCCGACCATCGTCTTCAACAAGCCGGGCGCATCGGGATATTTGAGTCCTTCGAGGTCCCAGATCTCATTGCCGACACTCCAAACCACGACGCAGGGATGGTTGCGGTCGCGCCGGACGAAGTTGGTGTATTGCTTCTTGCCGTGTTCAGGAATCGAGACTCCCTTGGGCAGCGTGGCCGTGCCGTCCCATTTGTCGAAGGCCTCATCCCAAACCACGATGCCCATCCGGTCGCACAGGTCGAGCAACTCGGGCGCGGGCGGGTTGTGGCTGGTGCGGACGGCGTTCACCCCCATGTCCTGCATGATCTGCAATTCCCGCTCCATCGCCCGGGTATTGAAGGCCATGCCCAGCGGGCCAAGATCGGAATGCAGGCAGACCCCGTGCAGTTGCACGCGCCGGCCGTTGAGATGAAAACCGTCGTTGGCGGTGAACTCAAACGTGCGGATGCCAAAAGGCGTCTCGGTCGCGTCCACGAGCTTGCCGGCGACCCACACACGCGTGACGGCGGTGTAGAGCCGCGGCGTTTCGATGTCCCAAAGCTGAGGTTTGCGCAGAGTGATCATCGCCACGCCCGGCTGCGAACCGTTGGCCGGCACGGCGAAACTCATCCGCAGCTTTGCAACCTCTTTGCCCTTCGGATCGAGCAGCGTGGTTTCCACTTCCGGCTCGACAGCCGAGACGGTGTGGTTTTCCAGTGTGGTTTCCACACGGATCGTGGCCAAGTCGCTGGCTACCTGAGGCGTCGTCACGAATGTCCCCCACTGTGCGACATGCACGGGCCCGTTCACGACGAGCCGCACCTTGCGATAGATGCCCGCGCCCGGATACCAGCGCGAGTTGTGCTGACGCGTGTCCACGTGGACGGCCACGACGTTGCGCTGCCCGGCCTTCACGAAATCCGTCGCGTCCACACGGAACGACATGTAGCCGTAGTCCCAGCCGCCAGCCTTCTGCCCGTTGACATACACGGTCGGCATCGCCATCACGCCGTCAAAGTCGAGATACACGCGCTGGCCCGCATCGGCGGCGGGCAGGGTGAACGATTTCCGATACCAGCCTTCGCCGCGCCACGGGAGCTTGCCGGTGTTCGCATCACCCTGCGGTTCGTAGGGACCGCTGATGGCCCAATCGTGCGGCAGCCGCACCGGCAGCCAGGCTGAGTCGTTGAACTCCATCGCCTCGGCGCCGGCTTGCGCCCCCCGGGCGAACTTCCAGTCACGATTAAAGTTCTCTACCCGGCGCGGGGCCGAATCGGCTGCGAAGGCAACCGTGGCCATCAAGAAAACCAGCAAGGCTACTAGGCGTAAGTTTTGGTTGTTCATATTATTGGGCGTTCCTGTCCTCTGTTCTTTCTGCGTCCGTCAGACTGGTCCGGCTTCTCTGGCGGACTTACCTCCAGCGTGCCCTTGCAGTCGGGATAGCCGGAGCAGCCCCAGAATGGTTGGTTGGCTTTTGGCCCTTTCCGTGCAAGGCGCTGGACCATGGGCTGGCCACACCTCGGGCAAGCAGGTCCGCCCTCGTTGTCAGACTTGTCCGACTTGTCCGACCTGTCGGACCGTCTCCCCTGACTCCGCGCGCCATACAGTTTCTCGGTAAACCCTCCGCTCTCAACAAACATCTGGCCCTGGCTTTCGAGTTGGCGCTTCAGCAGGTAGGCGGCTTGGTTCACGACACAGACCATCGCGTTGGCGGCTAGCTCCGGCGCAGCCCGTTCCACAAATTCCGACAGCCCGGCCAGCCCCTGCAACCGTACCCGGCCGGCAGGCGCGGGCGGAAGATCGGGCGCGTGGTCGCTTGCCAGACGCGCCCGCATCGCCAGCGCCTCCCGCGAATCCTTGGGCCACACCCGCAGGCCGTTCTGCACGAGGAAACTCTCGTAATCCCGCAGCAACTCGTCGGACAAACTCGCGCGGGCCACGTTTGTGAGCTTCATCTCGCTCTTGCGCGACGTGGCCGCCGCGCCGCTGCCCTCGCTGATGTTCCGCACTCCGCTGCGCGCCGCCTGCACCATCTGACCGCTCATGCGGCGGTCCTGCGCGTAGAACCGCCGGCAGAACACCACTGTGGCGTCATACACCGCCTCCGCGACTTTGTAACTCCGCAGTTTTCGGTAGCCGCCGTGCGGCAGCAAGGGGCTGTCGGGTGTGTTCATGGCACGGGACGTTACTCCAGCGGGGCCACCTCAGACAAGCCCGACTCGTTCAGACTCAAGCGGTCAACCAGCAGCACCGGCGGCGCCATTTTGCTTTCGCCGAGCAAATGGATTCGCAGGTGCTCGTTAGTGACGGCCATTACATTCTCAGTGCCGTCGATCAGAACAGCCCTGACTTGCTTGCGCAGGGTGGGCAATTCCACTTCGGCATCACCGGTGCCGGCGGTGGCCCACAGGACCCAGACGCGACCGGCGTCGGCGTTGGTGTTATCCAGGTGACAAAAGACGACCGGACTGCCGCTCAGGACCTTGACTCGATCATTGGCGCGCTGCATGGGAAAAGGATTGGGCAGGACGCGGATGTAAGCACAGACGGCGGTTTGCTCCGCCCGGGAGGCATCCATGACCATCGCCTTGCGGACGCCGGCAGCGAAGGCACGCGTGAGAAACTGAACGCGCCAGGCCGCGCGGCGCTCGCGGGATAGGACGCCGAGGAAATCGAAGTTGCCTTCGGTATGCCAATACTCCTCCTTGCGCGGGTAAGTGAAGCCGGCGGCACGGTTCTGCCAGCGCTCGAAGACGTCGCGCACCTCACTGAAGGCAACCTCGATGGTTCGGTCCTTTCCCGCGAAGGCGGTATCGAGTCCTTCGTAAATGTGAAAAGAGACCACGTCCAGGGCTGGACCAATCGAATACGGTTGGCCGCGCTGCCGGAACTCGGGCGAGCCGCGCATGGCTGGCGCGTCCAGCGTGGATTCGATCCAGGCCAGCGACTCGCTGCCAATGTTGGCGGCTGGTCCGACGATGACCGCCTGCGGGTCCACCTGCCGGATGGCGGCCGCCACTTTGGTGACGAACTCGGCGTAATCCGCCCCTTGGTCTTTCCAATACGTCAGATAGCCGTTGGGTTCGTTGTCCAGTTCCCATGCCCTAACGCCGTAGCGCTGCTGCCAGCCTTCCCGGGTGGCCAGCGTGCCGCCCGGTGCATAACGGGCGGCGAGCTTTCCGGTAAAGGCGGCGGCGGCATCCATGTTGACGGGGGCGGATTTGCCTTTTTCGCGGCGACCAGCCCAAGCGGGTGGACCGCCGGCATTGCCGCCGATGACGGGCGCCTGCATCAATACATTGAGCTTTCGCTGGTGAGCCGCGATGATGAAAGCGTCGAGGGCGCGCCAGGCGGGCGGAGTCTCTTTGGCCAGGTCAACAGGCAGTTCCGGTTCCAAAGCCCGCCAGTAAACCGGCATGAAAGTCCAGCGGAGGCCCATATCCAGCTCCTTATCCAGGTCCTTGGTCTTTGGCCAGCCGCCCATCGCGCCGCCCTTGCCATCCCAACTGCCGGTGTGGCCAAGGTAAGGCGAGTCGAAACCGTCAAGCCCGCCGCCGGGCGAATGGCCGGGCGAAGGCGGGGGCAGGGGATTGGCGGCCGGCGGGTAAGTCTTTGGCACGCGGTTGAGAAAGACGAACACCGCCGCCACGAGCCCCAGAAGAACCAGGGCCAGGCAGCCGCATCCCCATTTTGCCGGTTTGAGACAGCCACTGCGTCGCATAAGTCGCCTACTCGACGGGACGGTGGAAGTATGGCGCAGTGTGGATGGATCCCTGCTTGGACATCACGGCCCATCGTGCCACGGAGGTGGAAGAAAACGCAAGGCGGGAAGCGAGGCGGCGAATCGGCAGCGCATCCCCAGGTTGCCGGTGACATTTTGGACCGCGGTGGCAAGCGAAGCGCGACACC
>PLZQ01000266.1 GCA_003152225.1 Limisphaerales bacterium
ACCGCCTGGGCATCGGCCTCGACGTTCCGAGGCTCCGACAAGCGCGGCGGCGCCAACGGTGCCCGCATTCGTCTGGCACCGCAGAAGGATTGGGAAGTCAACCAGCCCACTCAGTTGGCGAAGGTGCTCAAGACGTTGGCCGGCATCCAGAGCGCGTTCAACAGCGCGCAGTCCGGTGGCGAGAAGGTATCACTGGCTGACCTGATCGTTCTGGCCGGTTGCGCGGGCGTTGAGCAAGCGGCGAAGAATGCTGGTTACCGGGTCACGGTTCCCTTTCAGCCGGGACGCATGGACGCCTCGGTGGAGCAAACCGATGCGGCTTCCTTCGCCGTGCTCGAGCCGGTCGCGGACGGCTTCCGCAATTATCAGAAGACCCGTTATGCCGTATCGGCCGAGGAGTTGCTGGTGGACAAGGTGCAATTGCTGACCCTGACCGCACCCGAAATGACGGTGCTCGTGGGCGGCATGCGCGTCCTGAAGACCAACTTCGGAGGGTCCCAGCACGGCGTCTTCACCAAACGGCCTGAGACCCTCACCAATGACTTCTTTGTGAACCTGCTCGACATGAGCACGACGTGGAAGGCAACCACGCCAGACGGTGACATATTCGAGGGTCGCGATCGCGCAACGGGCGCACTCAAGTGGACCGGCACCCGTGTCGATCTAATCTTCGGTTCGAACTCCCAGCTCCGGGCCTTGGCGGAAGTCTATGGATGTGAGGACTCCCAGGAGAAGTTCGTGCACGACTTTGTCGCGGTCTGGAACAAAGTCATGAACCTTGACCGTTTCGACCTCGCTTGATCGTAGCATAAACGTCTTCGAGGGCTTCTGACCGGGCGGCGAGAAGACGGTCAATCAATGAGGCCACCAATTATCTTTGACTGAACGCGGGAGAGCAGCTTTGATCCGGGGCATGACAACTCGCCTGAAACTAGTTCTAACGTGTGCCTGGCTAGCCTGGCTGTTCAATGGTTCGTCGCCTGCGGCGCAATCGCCCAAAGTGATCGCGCTCTGGCCGGGAGCAGCCCCGGGCGATCAAGGTGAGATGGGCGAAGAACACGACACCACGAAGCCGACCGACGGCCAGGTGGCGGGGAAGCCGGTCGTGCGGTTGGGGAATGTCTCGAAGCCCACGTTGACGCTCTATCGTCCCGCACCCGACAAGGACACCGGGGTCGCGGTGATGGTGTGCCCGGGCGGCGGCTACAATATTCTGGCGATGGATTTGGAGGGCACTGAGGTTTGCGAATGGCTGAATTCGCTGGGCATCACCGGGGCGCTCCTGAAGTATCGCGTGCCGAAGCGGCCGGGTCTTGAGAAGCACGCGGCGGCCTTGCAGGATGCGCAGCGTGCCTTGGGGCTGTTGCGGCAGCAGTCCAGGGCTTACGGCATCGATCCAAAGCGGATCGGGGTGATGGGGTTTTCGGCGGGTGGACATCTCGCGGCGGCGCTGAGCAATATTTATGACCACCGCACTTACCCGGCGGTGGACGAAGCGGATGCGGCAAGCTGCCGGCCGGACTTCACGCTGCTCGTTTATCCCGCCTACCTCACGGTCAAAGAGGAGAATGATAAAATCGCGCCGGAGCTGAACATCACTTCGAATACACCGCCGACTTTCATCGCCATGGCGGAAGATGACCCGGTGCGAGTGGAGACAGCTCTCTTTTATGCCGCCGCGCTGCGCAAGGCCAAGGTGTCCTTCGAGTTGCATGTCTTCCCGGTCGGCGGACACGGTTACGGGCTTCGTCCGACCCGGGATTTGGTGACGGCCTGGCCCCAGCGCGCCGCTGAATGGTTGCGAAGCCAAGGCTGGCCTGGGATGTAAATGCTTTCGCAACCAGGCAGCGTAGGAACCAGGCGGTCGCACGCAATGCACCACAGGTCCCAGTGGCCGTCGATGTAGTTGCCGTTGCCGGGCAGCGGGCACGCTTGCGCATAGAGATACCAATTGCCTCCAATCTGATACAGCGCGGGCGTGGCGACGTGGTAGATCGTGTCGTCGCTATACAGGCCCTCCCACTTGGTCTGGAGTAGCGCGTCCACATCCATCTCCGGCTGAGGGTTAATTGCCGGCAGGGTCGGAAGGAGGAGCAATCAGAGTGCTGGCGGCGCCCTGCCGGGCGTGAATGATGTTGGCGGCGGCAGTAAAGCCAATGCAGAACCCCATCTCCATCCAGATTGCCTGGGGAACGTAGGCCGCGACCTCGGGGCCGGGGCTGAACTTCTTGTGGGCAATGACGTCGGGCAACCGGCCTCCGCGGTCGAGCTTCCATCCCAGTCCTTTGAGTAACTTCGCGATGGCGCGCCAGTTAGGCGGACTGGTCATTGCCAGAGCCGTAATAGTGTTGAATACGCCCTGGGGATCGTCCAAGGGGTCTGGAGTAGGAGTGGGCATAGACAAGTTACATAATTACATGGTATGCACGGGCTGCATGAGGGGGAATTGAGAACTCGAACGCGTACCGCGTCAAGTTGCATGTGGGCTTACGTCGCAAGGATAGAAGGGCCTTGGTTTCCGCCGTCCCTAATCAACCTTCAGCTTTCCCAATCTCAGCTTTTCGGCACATTGGTCCGCCGACAGGAGCGCATGAGGATCTGCTTACATGCAATGCAGCGCGCGTTTACGCAGAGAAGTAATCTCCGCTGCTCCTACTGCAATCCGTCGTCGTCAGCCTGCATGGGACACTCGGGCATTGGGTAATGTGTTGATGTTTGTTTGCTCCGTCGCGTGCCCAAGCATGCGACGCCTGCGATAATGTGGAGTGCCCCTTATAATCTGTGTAGGTCTAAGTTCAGGCGTCCACGAGCCGGCCCTGTGACGGCCCCGAGCGCGTGTCCCCGATCCCCCGGTTTTTTATGGCTGGCGGCAGCCTGATGCCCACATACTCCCCGGCAACGGCGACGTTGATTTAAAGGCAGCAGGATGCGCTCATGCGTCTTATCATATGCCGTGAGCAATTTGCGATTGAGAGACCACAAAGAGCAATGAAGAAGACCTACTGCCTCGACACGAACGTTATTATTCATGACCCGCGGGCGATTTTCGCCTTTGATGACAACGTGGTGGTGCTGACGGAGTACGTCCTCATGGAACTGGACAAGCTCAAGCAGGGCAACGAGGAGAGAAACCACAGCGCCCGCGAGGCGAGCCGCATCTTGAGGGAGGTCACGCAGGGCCTCTCTGAGCAGATCATCGCTGAGCAGAAGGAAAGACTGGGGGAGGCCAAGCTGAAGGCGCTGCCAGAGATACCCATACCGGGCACCAAAGGGGGGACCCTGGTGCTGCTGATGGACGATCCCGATCACCGGGTCAAGGGGCCGAACCCCGACGACCAGGTTTTAGGGCTCCTGTATCGCAATCGAGGCGACTTTCACGCTCCGATCATCGTTGTCACCAAGGACACGCTGATGGCGGTGAAGGCCATCGCGCGAGGCTTTGGCCACCAGGACTACAAGCGCGACCAGGCCAAGGTGGAGGTCTCACGCCTCCCAACGCTGGAGGGAGACCTGTTTCCAGTCGATGATCTCTTCTCTGGAAACGGCGGCGTGGTGGTCAAAGACATCCTCAAGAAGACTTATAAAGACGGGGCAGAGAATCTGCCCATCATCCCCGGCTACTATACGGTGGCTTACGACGCCGCGAGGGAATCGCTGGTTCACATCAGTCATGCGGAAAAGGTGAGGCTCATCTCGCAGACGCCCAACCTCTGCCGCTCGAAGACCAACCGAGGGGTGCGCGCCAAAAACCTCGAACAGCATGCGGCCGTGGACGCATTGCTCAACCCGGACAAGACGCTGGTGTGCCTGCTGGGTCCCGCCGGCACGGGAAAAACGTTACTCGCCATCGCCACCGCCCTGGATGTGGTCCGCCGGGCCAACCGCGAGAATCGGCCCGAAGAGGAAGGTGAGCAAGACGAGCTTTCCCGCAAAGAGCGCAAGCAGAACAGACATCAGCAGCATGAGAACGGTTTCATCGAGCGCAAGCAGATTCTGATCGCTCGACCGACAGTGAGCATGGGCAAGGAGATGGGATACCTCCCCGGCGATATCGAGGAGAAGATGCGCCCCTGGATCCAGCCCATCCTCGACAACCTGAAGTTGCTCCTGGGCGAGAAACAGGCTGAGACACTGCTCAACGACGGAACTATTGAGCTGCAGCCGCTCCAGTATATCCGTGGGCGGAGCATCTCGAATGCGATCCTGATCATCGACGAAGCCCAGAACACGACACCGCTGGAGATCAAGACGATCATCACGCGCGCCGGGCGCGACTGCCGGGTGATTCTGACCGGAGACCCTCACCAAATTGATGTGCCCTACCTCGACAAGCTCTCCAACGGGCTCAGTTACGCCGCCGATCGGCTCGGTCAGGAAGACTTCACCGCTGTGATACCGCTCACAAAGGGCGAGCGCAGCCGGATGGCGACTCGGGCCGCCGAACTCCTGTAAATACCTGCCCCAAGAGGCGCGATTAAGGTGATAAGGACGAAACTGGTGGTTTGACCGCATGCGCCAAGCAGTTGAGCAGCCCTTTGACTGGCCGTTGCCCCTGCGGTTTCGACACCCCGGGGCCTGGATGCCAGACCAAGCGGAGCCGCCGCAGGTGCCAGGCTGACCCACGCGCCGCCCTTCGCGAATTCCAAGCCTATGACCACCTGCTGGCCCCAACCCATGTCGCCAAATCGTAACTCCGAAGTCACCTAACCTCCGTTGATCGCCGCCCTGTCTCCCCGTAGGTTTACAGTGTAATTATGGCTTATGAAATTCGTGTTGCAAAGTTTTGAAACGGGCCTCTACCTCGACACGACCGGGGACTGGACGAACAGGCCGGAGCTTGCCCGGGATTTTCCGAACGCCCTGCATGCATCAGGGTTTAAGCTCCAGCGCCGACTCAGGGACGTCTTCGTAGTTGTCGTGCCCGAACCCCCGCGGTGGGACGAACCGGCGGTCCCCTGGCACGGCGCCGACACGCACGCACCGGAACCCGCCAGCCGAATTGGTGGTTGGACGACGCCAAGCGCTCCGCACGTGCCAAAGGGCGGCCGGATAGCCAGGGGGATTCGGCGATGAGTAGGACGGCGAACGTTGATGAGCGAGGGCCTCGGAAATGCCCTCGTGCCAAGCTCGTGCGGCCGCCTGACCCTCTAACTGTGGTCGAAGCCAATGTTAATGTGGGACTGGGAAACGCAATATATATTCGCGGCCAAGGCGACGGATTGAGTTGGGATAATGGGCAGCGGTTTAGCCGCAGCTTTGGGGGCACGTGGATTTGGACCACCAGCAAGGCCAGAGGCAAAGTACAGTTCAGACTCTTGCTGAATGATAAGACTTGCGCAAAGGGGGAGGACTTCGCCGTCGAAGCTGGCAAGCTGATTGAAATGGCGCCGGTGTTTTAGCTGCGACAGCGTGAGCGTTTTGGCCTCGCAACGACGCGCCCGTCGTCACTGTTGTTGTCCTCACCCCGCTCCACCCAGCCGGCGCGGTCAGCGTCTTCATCATGACCTAGAAACTGGCACGGCCTGTTGCCATTCAAACCGGCGGCTTTAGCCTACACCGGGACTGGCCTCTGAATCGCCTGCCCGTGCGCTGGCCCACAATTGACCGGTGTTGTTGCGGCATTGATCAGGGCTTGCCGAAGCGCTTAACTTCGTTACGTGAAAGGATTTGGGTGCGGATTCTCATGCTTCAATGTACGAACGGAGGGTTCGTTGCGTAATTGTTAGCCCAGGGGTTTATGCGGCTCGCCGTTGTTATTCTTTTCGTTTGGTGTGGCGTTGTCGGCGCCAAACCTCTCGTTCTGCCCAGGCCAGCCTACATCGCCTATGAGCGATTGACGGTTGAAATCTCGCCCTCCGAAGCCCGCTTTCAGGGCAAGTTCGTGTTTCGGTTCACACTCACGGAGGTTGTTACCCACAAGGATTACGCTAGCGCCAATATGGCAATCCCGGTATGGTTCCCAATCCAGAGCGAGGGAGACTCGTCGGTGACTAATCTCTGGCGGCTCTTCGCAGTGGAGGGCTGGAATCCTATTCGCACCTTCCAACAGCGGCAGGCTTTCGAGCAAAGCGTTGGGATGACGGTCATTGTTGGCAGCAAACCGCACCACAGCGTTGGTAGTTTCCTGGCCACGCAAGGCCCAGACGAGCGTGCTCCCCAACTTCCGCCTGAGCCGGGGCTATGTCGTCTCTGGTGCTTCCCGGAGATCCCCAGCGAGGATATCAAGAGCGGACTGCCAGTTACGCTCCGATACAGTCAACCCCTCTGTCCATGTCCTGAAGGCGGGCGCTTTTATTACGCCCCCATATTTCTGAATTTGCCTGCTGGGGTTTCCACAGGAAACACCAACTTTTACTCCATCACGCTCACTACCTCCATGGATTGCGCGGTGTCTGTAACCAGCGGTGGGCAGAAGTTCAAATTAGCCCCGGGGCGCGGCGTTACTTTAAGCCCCAGCCATCTCCGACCAATCCGGGCGTTGGTCATCAGGGAGGCCAACTAGTCGCTTCTGTCAAAGCAGCACCGTAACACCGCGACCGAGCTACGCGAAGCGTTTGGAGTGCGCGGAGCTTGCTCCCGCTTTCGAACCACCGCTGCCTCACGAAAGCGCCAGCAAGCTGGACGCAAACGCTTCGCGCTATTGCAACGCCCAGCTTCCCTTCCGCCAGCGTATTTTCAGCCTTGCGCGCAGCGCGGGTACCCTTCGTCTTAGTCAGGCAGCCGCTCAAACCGCCGCGCCCACATCATTCCTCGACTTGAGTCAGTCGCGCGAGCACGCCCAGGTCTTCAAGCGTGGTCGTGTCGCCTTTGATTTCCGTGCCGGAGGCGATTTGCTTGAGCAGGCGGCGCATGATTTTGCCTGAGCGCGTCTTTGGCAGCGCTTCGGCGAAGCGGATGTCATCGGGCTTGGCGACGGGGCCAATCTCTTTCGCCACGTGCTGGCGCAGTTCCTCGCGCAGGGCGCCATCCGCGTGCACACCGGTCTTCACCGTCACGAAAGCCACCAGCGCCTGGCCCTTCATGGCATCAGGCCGGCCCACCACTGCGGCCTCAGCGACCTTCTGATGGCTGACCAGCGCACTCTCGACTTCGGCGGTGCCGATACGATGGCCGGCGACGTTCAGCACGTCGTCGATGCGGCCCACAATCCAAAAATAACCGTCTTTGTCCTGCCGGCTGCCGTCGCCAGTGAAGTAGCTGGCTTCGACTTCACCCCAATACACCTGCTGGTAGCGTTGTGGGTCGCCCCACAGGCCGCGCAGCATGCCCGGCCAGGGTTGGCGTATGACGAGCTTGCCGCCGGAATTGCGCGGGACCGGTCGGCCGTAGTCATCCACGATCTCGGGCACGATGCCGAAGAACGGCAACGTGGCGGAACCCGGCTTAGTGGGCGTCGCGCCCGGCAGCGGGGTAATCAGGATGCCGCCAGTCTCCGTCTGCCACCACGTATCGACGATGGGACAGCGCTTGCCGCCGATAAACTCGTTGTACCACATCCACGCCTCGGGATTGNNGGATTGATCGGCTCGCCGACCGAGCCCAGCAGCCGAAGCGAGCTCAGGTCATGCTTCTTCGGCCACTCGACGCCCCACTTCATGAACGCGCGAATCGCCGTGGGCGCGGTGTACAGAATCGTCACGCCATATTTCTCGATGATGCGCCAGAACCGGTCCGGCTCCGGGAAGTTCGGCGCGCCCTCGT
>PLZQ01000405.1 GCA_003152225.1 Limisphaerales bacterium
ACACTCTTTTGCAGCCACAACGGCAAGAATGCCTGCATATGACCACTGCCAAGCCCGTCCGATTTGCTGCCGGTAGGAACTTCCAGCAACGGGAAAATTCCGACTTGCGGCAAATGTTCCGTCTCCTGAATGAACCGGAATTTCACACCGAGTTCGGTGTCACCGTAACCGTAATGCGTGCTGCCGCCAGACGGTGCATCGTAGGCCATCGGCGCAATGAGATGAAGCTGCACATTGGTAACAACCCCGTAATTTAACTCGATGTGCGGCGCAGTTCCCGACCAGCCGTCGGCCGTTTCGGTGTGCTGCGAGGCCAGATACAATTCCCAATGCTGGTAGGCAACAGGTTCTGGATCATCGGTCACAAACGGTGGCCCGGCCCAGGTCGTCAGTGAACAATAGAACAGCCATACGCCCAATAAACTGAATGCTTTTTTACTCGTGGGATTCTTCTTTCAGTTTCCGACATAAACAAGCATCCGAAGAATATTGTCCGGCTCCGACAATGAGAAGGAACAACAAGCCGAGCAGCATGGAAAAGTCCGTCCGCGCTTCACTGGCCATGCTCCAAAAGCCGTAGCGCGCCAATTTTGCGACGTGAAAGCAAATAAAGTCGTGTCCCAATAAAATCGGAATCTTGGTGGACAGGATCGCCACAGAAATGTTGATCAAAAGCGGGATGGCCGCCAGCCTGGTCAGAAGGCCCACGAAAATCAACGCGCCGCAGATGATTTCCACTGTTCCGACGAATGGCCCCATCACTTCCGGCACAGGAATGCCGATGCGGGCGAATCGTCCCGCCCCCAGCAGGTCCGGAAATAGGAGTTTTTGAATGCCTTCTTCAAAAAACACCACACCCACCATAAAGCGCACCAACACAGTTGCGCGCGGCGCTTGGGTGGCCGTCACCAGATTCAGCAGTGTTTTCATTTCTTAAGATGCTTGGGTTCAATGATCACTTCGCACTAGAACTCCCGCCCCTCTCCACGCGCCACATCGAGCACTTTTCGTCCCGTCGGAACAATGGATATGTCCGTATTCCCGAATAATGTTCCGCGATTCTATCGAGGTCGGGCGCTGCCATATTGCGAATTACAATACGACGACTGCTCTAAGGCGTAAACGGCACAGATTACTTGTTTGGAACCCAAGTCCTTGGCGGAGCGACCCCCTGCTTCGCTTGCCGATGTGTCGTAAGACGATAAACATGATCCTCGATCCATTGGCGACTGCTCGTGCGGATTCTCGATCACGGCCTGCTCAGGCGACCATGATCGGCACGGCACTTTGTTTAAGGTGGTCGCGGTGAGCACGAACCCATGCTCGCTCGCCACGCGATCTGCCCATGGTGGCTCGAGCGGTCGAGTTCCTGGCGGGGCGAACGCTCCGTTCCAGCGACCCATCGTGCAGAGCACAACCTTCGACCTGGGAACCTCAGAGGATGCCGAGGCGATCTTTTCCGGGGCTCGCAAGGGATATGCCTATTCGCGATTCGGCAACCCCTCGGTTGAGGGGTTGCACTCGTGCCCAAAGGCTCGCCGCTGAGCGCGTCGCTCGGGTCAAGGCCATCCTCCTGGAAAACCTGGCCGAAACCCCCTCCCTCGAAGAACTTGGCCGCCGCGTCGCCTGCAGCCACTTCTACCTCAGCCGCACCTCCACCCGCGAGACCGGCCTCACCCTCTCCCAATGGCTCCGCCGCGCCCGCCTCGAGCGCGCCGCCGACCTCCTGCGCACCCGCAAATGCAACGTCACCGAGGCCGGTCTCGAAGTCGGCTATTCCAGCCTCAGACACTTCAGCCAGGCCTTCCACGAAATGTTCGGCTGCTGCCCCGGCCTTTACCCCCTTGCGCACACCTTCCCAGCACCCGCCCTCATCCAAACTCGCCTCAGACGCCTGAATCACTTCGCTTTCGGAATCCGCCCCGCCACTGGGCATCACCGGAGATGTGGTGACGCCCGTTTTTGGGCTCTCCAAATTCGAACTCGTGACCGAGGTGAAGAAGGAGATCATGTCCCGCTACGCGGTTCACGGGCAGGGATTTTACTCCTCGAAACACGCGCGGGTGGGCTTGCAGGTGTCCTTGTGGGCGGGGCGGTCATCCGGGCCGACCACTGTTTGCGTGAGATTGCACCAGAAATGACACGGGGTGGCGTGCTCGTCGTCCTTTTCCGCGAAGGCTTCCGTCGGCGTCGCGCCGGTGAACATCTTCTTCGTGCGCAGATGTTTGCAGAAACTCGAGTTCATGCGTCACCTTTCAGTTTGAGCAATGTCCGGCGGATGAGCGCGTGCGCCAGGGGCACCTTGTAAGCGTTATGCTCCAACGGCTTGGCGTCTTTCAAGATCAGATCTGCCGCCGCGGCAGCCGTCGCCTCGTCTAGAGTTTTTCCCTCCAGAAACTCATTCGCGGCAGCGACCTCATGCGGTTTGGGTGAAATACTGCCGAGAGCGACGCGCGGCGATTTAAGTTTGCCATCCACCACGTCGGCCGCGGCCGCGCAACTGACCAGCGCCCAGTCAAACGCGTGTTTGTCGCTGGCCTGGAGATAGGCGCTGCGCCGGCGCCCAGCGGGAATTTCCACGCGCAGGATCAGGTCGCCAGGGCGGAGTGAGTTGTGCGCGGTCGGGTCCTCCCACGCTTTTTGGTAGAGCTCTCCCATGGTCAGGCGGGTTTCTTTGGCGTCGCGCAGCACGATGGCCGTCGCGTCCAGGGCGGCGAATACTGTGGCCAGGCTTGAGACAAGCGGGCTGATACAGTCGTTGCCGGTGAACAAACTGTGGTAGCGGTTCTCGCCGTGGCGGGCGTAGCAGAGGTCGCCGTGTTTCTTGAGGCAAACGGTATCGCGGTGCCGGAAGTACCAGCAGCGCGAATGCTGGGCGAGGTTTCCGCCCACGGTGGCAACATTGCGGATTTGCTGAGACCCGATTTCCGCCGCGGCCTCATGCAAACCGGGAAACGCCCATTTGACGGCCGCGTCCCGCTCGATTTCCGCAATCGTCACGAGCGCGCCGATGGTCCAGGCCTTCTCCCCACGCACGATTTTGTTCAAGCCGGGCAGCGATTTGATGTTCACCAGGATGCTGGCGCTGACGAGGTAATCCTTGAGCAGGCTCAGCAAGTCATTGCCGCCAGCGAGATAGGCGCCATTGGCGGCCACGAGTTCGTGGGCGCTCTCGGGCGAATGGGCAGTGGCATATTGAAAGGCATTCATGCGGTGACGGCTGGAACCTTGCCGAGCGCGGCCAGCACTTTCGCCGGCGTGATCGGGAGGCTGGAAACCCGCACGCCCAGAGCGTTGGCGACGGCATTGGCGATGGCTGCCGCGGTTGGCACGGTGGCCGGCTCCCCAATGCCGATGACGCCGCGCTCGGGCATATTGATCAGGACGACGTCAATTTCCGGCACGTCCGCGATCCCGGGGAGCTTGTAGGTCTCGAAATTGGGGTTGAGGACCACGCCGGATAAATCGTCCATCACGCGCTCTTCATAGAGGGCATAGCCCATGCCCATGATAACGCCGCCGTTGATCTGGCTTTCGAGCGTTAGCTTGTCAATGATCAAGCCGCAGTCGTGGACGGCGACCACTTTGGTCACCGTGACCAGGCCGGTCTCAGTATCCACGGTGACTTCCGCGAACTGCACGCCGCACGCGTGGTCAGACGAGAGTCCCGGCTGCCATTGGCCATGGACGACAAGCGGGTTGACGCCGAGCTTTTTGCACGCGGCAAACCAGTTCTTCCCGCGAACATCGGCCAAGCCGCTCTGGGACTGCATTTGCTGGCGGGCCTTCGTGCAAACGTCATAAACCGTCGGGGAGATCGAGGCGCACGTGGTGCTGCCGCCGCTGCCTGGGCCGGGCGGAAATTGCGTGTCCCCCACTTTGACCGTAATTTGCTCCGGCTTTAGGCTCAGCAATTCGGCGGCGACGACGGCAATGACCGTCTTCGTGCCGGTGCCGATGTCCTGCACGCCGAGGCGAAACTCGATGCTGCCGTCGGGGTTGATTTGCGCCTCGCCCTGGGTCTGGTGGCTCGCGCCGCCCGCGGGCCAAGCGGCCCCCGCGCAGCCGACGCCGGTCTTGACCACACCAGGCGAACTGCCGGGCTTGCGATACTTTTGCTTCCAACCGAATCTTTCGGTGCCCAGAGCGTATTCGCGCTGCCGGACGGGGCTGGGGTCATTCTTCAGCCGCAATTCTACCGGGTCCATGCCAAGCTTCACCGCCAAGTCGTCCATTGCGGACTCCATGCCAAAGGACGCAGGCGGATTTCCTGGCGCACGAAAGGCGCGCGCCGACCCGGCATTGACGACCACCGCCGTCTGTTTCACGCGAGTATTCGGCACTTTGTAGAGATAGGGCGCAGGAAGGTCCGCGCCACCACCACCGCCTTCGGAGGCGGCACCAGCCCCGATGCCCGCGGTGCCGTAATTGTCCATCTCAAAGGCCTGCAAGGTCCCGTCCGCGGAGGCCCCAAGCTTGATCTTCTGAAAGCTGGAAGGCCGGTTTCCAACGGCCAACGCCTGGTCAAAGCGGGTGAGCATGAGACGTACCGGCGCTTTCCCCTCGCGTGACAGGCGCGCGGCCAGGACACCCTCGACGCCCGCGCCGAACTTCGCGCCAAAGCCGCCACCCATGTAATCGGTGAGGACGCGGACTTTGCTTTGGTCCAGCTTGAGCGACCCGGCCAAGCCGTCGCGCACGCTGGAAATGCCCTGCGTCGAAGCCCAAGCCATGACGCCCTCCTCAGTCCATGAAACGGTGCTGCCATGCGTCTCCATCGGGTGATGAATCTGCACCGGTGTGGTGTAGAAGCCTTCGATAACCGCCGCGCATTGGGCGAACGCTGCGTCCACGTCGCCCGTCTTGCGCTCGCGCGGCGCCGGGGCGTTGGTCACGCCTTCCCAAACCTGGGGCGAATCTTCTTTCCGGGCGTCGTCCTCGTGCACGACAAAGCGCTCGCGCGGCTCGGCCGTAATCTCAATGCTGCGCAAGGCGTCGAGGCACGCCTGTTTGCTCGTGGCGGCAACGCCGGCGATTTCCTCGCCATAATACCGCACGGTGAAAGGAGTCTCCCGGGCCAGGGCCACAGCCTTGACGCCGGCTAAACCCAGCGCTTTGTCAAAATTAACCGACAGGATTTTGGCGGCGGGCCATTTTGAGCGAAGGATCATACCATAGAGCCAGCCGTTGGCCTGGATGTCCGAACTGTAGCGTGCGCGACCGGTGAGCTTGGGGGCCGCATCCACGCGCGTGGTAGGCTGGCCGATGTATTTGTTTTGAACGGGCCACTCAGGCATTCACAACCTCCGTATGAGTGGGGCGATGGGCGGCGATGCCGGCGGCGGAGAGCGCCGCCTCCAGCACGCGCGGTTGCGTGCCACAGCGGCAGAGGTTCCCCGCGCAGGCGCGCTTGACGTCGGCGGCGGTCGGATGCGGCTTTTGCTTTAGCAACGCCGTCACGCTCATGACGAAGCCCGGTGTGCAATAGCCGCACATCAACGCGTCCTTTTCGAGAAATGCCTGCTGCACTTTCGTCAGCTTGCCGGGTTTGGCGAGTCCTTCGACCGTGGTGATTTCCTGGCCTTGGGCTTCCACCGCGAGTTTCTGGCAGGCATAGATGGGCAGGTCCCCGAGCAGCACCGTGCAAGCGCCGCAACTGGCGCGGTCGCAGCCTTCCTTGGCGCCGGTGAGGCTGCAGTAGTTGCGTAGCGCGTCCAGCAGCGTCACGCGCGGTTCGAGCAGCAGCTTGAGCTTTTCCCCGTTGACCTTCAGCGTCATCGGCACTGCGCCCGGTCCGATGGTTTTTTCGGCGTTGGCTTTTTCGAGTTCCGCGGCGACCGCTTCAGTTTGGGCCGCCGCCGCAGTGACGGCAGCGGTTCCCAGCCCTTTGAGAAACGAGCGCCGCGAATGCGCGGACGGCGGTTGCCACTCTATGTTGTTCATGAGCGTGATTTGGCCTTTGCCCGTAGATAGTCCTCCTGAGCGTGAAAGTCAAATTCTGAGGCAAGGCGCGCGGACTATCCGGCCTCTGTTGCTTCATCCGGTTCGTAGCCCCCGGTAGAACGCGAGCAGAAGCAACTGGCCGTCAATTCATCTCCGGCCCAGCCTCATCAGTAACTCCGCGCGCGTTCTGGTCCTTCTGGAAGACGCCATGCATCACATTTGCTTTCATGACTGAGTTCGTGTCGCGAACCCCCGGGCCATGGCACACATGTACTTTCCCTCGATCAGGACCGCCACTCCCAGCGGCTCGATCAGGCCGGCTTGAATCTCAGCGGGCAGTTGCAGAAGGTTCATAACCTGGGTGACCCGAGCCCGTGAGATGCCTTCCCGGGTCGCGGTTTCGGCCTTGCTGAGCCGGGTATCGTGGTCGAGTTGTTGGCGCCACGACTTTGCCAATAGGAAAGGATGCAGCCGTGGTTCCCGGACCTGGGGCCGCTCTTCGGTTGCGGGGGCGAGGTCCTCCAGGATGCGCGTTGGGAAAGGTAGTGTCACCACGCCGAACGACTAAAGCAGTGAAGCGTGTGAGCGGTATTCGTGGGCGGGTTACGAATACCGAGTATTGCGCTAAGCGTCGCCCCGGGCTCAATATATTCAGAGCATGGAACTCTTGAGGACGATATGAATCAGACGTCAACAATCACTCTTTGCAGCGGCAAATTCTTGGCGCTCGTAAGAGAAGGCCGCTGGGAGTATGTGGATCGCATTGGCGCAACCGGCGCGGCCATTGTTGTCGCGGTTACCGACGACCAAAAACTTCTGCTGGTTGAGCAATATCGTATCCCGGTGCACGCCCGAACCATTGAGCTGCCGGCGGGCATCGTCGGTGACGAGCCTGGCGGCCTCAGCGAGAGCCCCACAGCCGCCGCGAAGCGCGAGCTGCTGGAAGAAACGGGCTACGCCGCCGATCGCGTGGAAGCTCTCACGACGGGTCCCTCCTCGAGCGGACTCACCTCGGAAGTGGTGACCTTGCTGCGGGCTTCGGGCCTGCGGCGCGTAAGTGCCGGCGGTGGTGTTGCTCACGAGGATATCAACGTGCATGAAGTGCCGCTGAGTGAGGTGCACGGGTGGCTTGCGGCGAGGGCAAGCCAAGGACTCCTGATCGAGCCGAAGGTCTATGCCGGACTCTACTTCATCGCAAGAACATGAAACCAGCGCCCTTAACCTCGCAAAGAGACCGCATCCTCGGCGGCCTCTGGGGCTCGTTGGTAGGGGATGCGCTGGGCGTGCCGGTTGAGTTCCAGAGCCGCGCCGAGAGGATGAGCACTCCGCCTTCGGGGCAGCGGCAGCTCACCGTTGTGTGAGAAGCAGGTTGGAAGACCTCTGCGACGTGTCCGCGATGCCCGGCAGCGCGCACACGGTCTCCGTAACGGACGACTTCACCAGTTATGTAATGGAAAACTCGATCCAGGCCGGAATTCCGCCCAACGCGAGGTGAGCGATGGCTGGCCCCGCCGCAACTCCCGAATTGGCAAAGTCGTGCTGGGCCAGCCATTCGGTCGACCGAAAAGTCAGCCCACATGGCCCTGAGACCAAACTGACTTTATTGCTTTCTGAACCTCACCGCGCAAACCTGCGCGAGGGCCAACGAACAGGACAAGGAAGCGGTCAAACTCGTGTGAAGCAAACGAGGTGTTCATCAGGCCGAAGAACATGACATCCTCGACCGACTCCGCCTTGTGCGACGTTGTCATGGTGAACGCCTCGTTTGACGGCTGTTGGTCCGGGTTGCTCTCTATACAAGAAGTATCGAGTGCCCACGCCCAGGCACCGCAAGCGTGGCCAGCAAAGACGCCGTAACGGCAGCCCGAAGAAAACAGTGCGTGGGTAATGACCTGGCGCTCGGTATCTGTGACGGTCTGGTCGTTGGAAAACACGATGGCAACATATGTCGTCACGCTTGCGGCAGCGGGCCTCGTCGGGGTGTTCTCTGCGTGAATCCCTGACTCCGCCGGCTTTCGCCTCGGAGCTGGTCTCCGCCGCCGATGAACTAATATGGAGGCCCACCGCGGTAGTCTGCTGTTTAGGCTCGTGCTGCGGGCGTTATCATCGCCCCTATTCCACTTGCTCGCTTCGGCTGGCCCTGGACCGGAGGCGACGCAGGGTCCCAGATGGATGCGGGCGGTTCTGGTCGCGGGCGGAATTTACAACCTCATCTGGGACGGCTGGGTGGCGTTCTTCCCGTCGGCGCTATTTCAGTGGGCAGGCATGGCGCCCACCAATTACCCGCAATTCTGGCAGCGCGTCGGAGAATTAGCTACGTGGGGGATTGTGACCTGGTTCTTGTATGCGCCCCGGCGGCGGAACGAATAACCACCAACGCTCCGGCAGCCGGTCGTAGTCAGCAGCAGGGCGGCGGCACCTCGCCACGTCGCCCCTTCACCCAATCCCAGGCTCACGCTTCAAAATGGCACCAAGGGTTTTCCCAGTGCCAGCAAGGAGCTCCCCAGTCGCGGATAGTCCGATCCAACCGTAATCATGATCATGCCATCCAACTCCGAACAAACAGTGAAATGCGCCGACCGAGCTGCAAAGAGTAACCCGTAAAGAGCAAATGACCGTCAGATTACATCAAATCTTCTGGCTGGGCTTATGCCTGCTCAACGCGTGCGCTCCGGCGGGATTGCAGGCGGCATTAACGCCCGAAAAACTCTACCAAAAGGTCTTGCCCTCGGTGATGACGTTGGAAGTGAAAAGCCAAAGTGGGGAAAAGTTTATCGGCAGTGCTGTGCTCGCACTGGCCGACGATGTCGTGCTCACGGCCTGGCACGTCGTTGCCGATGCGCGCTCGGTTTGCGCCGTCTTCGCAGACGGCCAACGCGTGAACGTGATCGGGTGCATTGATCATGACGGCGGGCGCGATCTGGCGCTGCTGAAGTTGGAAGAACGACTACCCCACCGACGGGCGGCCTTAGGCCGTGAATTACCAGCGGTGGCCGCTCGTGCCTATGTGATCGGCGCGCCCAAAGGCTACGATTTTAGCATCACCGATGGATTGATCAGCCAGATTCGGAGCGTGAAAGGTTTTCTTCAGTATCAAATGTCTTGTCCCATCTCACCGGGAAATAGTGGAAGTCCGGTCTTCAACCAGCGCGGAGAGGTCATCGGCATTGCATCGTGGACGAAAGCTGGCGCGCAGAACCTGAGCTTCGCCATCCCCACTCGAGACTTCATTCGGCTCAATGTTTTCGAACAGCCCACGACCTGGGCGCAACTGGCGGCCAGCCCCCGCCCGGCCCCGCGAACCAGCTTGATGGAATCGCGCCTGAGCAACGACAAAGTGCTCGAAGAAAAGACGGATGGAGGAAGTTTCGCCGCGTTCAAGAAACGGCTAAGTGACTCCGCTGGTAAATCCGTGACTGTCGTTTTTCAGGAAGAGGAACGAACAAACACTTTTACGTTCACCGTAAAGCAGAAATAGCCTGGGCGATACGAACCAAGGCGAACGCCTTCCCGCACCCAAAGAACCGTATCCAGCATTTAATTTGATGAACCTGTTAAAGAAAAGCCTGCAACACCCAAAACTCATCTTGGTGTTGGGCCTGATTCTGATCGGGATTTGCCTGCTGGTGACGCGAGGCTTCCAGACCTCGGCCAAGGAGATTACCTATGCGGAATTCGATCAACTCATGCAGTCTAAAAAGAT
>PLZQ01000328.1:0-317 GCA_003152225.1 Limisphaerales bacterium
CTGGGCTGATATGAATCAGGCCTTTGGCCTGAAAGCGGCGCGCCTCATCCCGCGGGCTAACGTCCGAAGCAGGTCCGAAAGGAGTATGTGCGGACTCATATTAGAGTTGCCGTTCGAGTCCCACCAAATCGCAGCTTGCCAAGAATTCCGTCTTGCGCCCTCTTCGCGGCCGCACTTGCTCTTTCACTTGCTCAACTCCGGGCCGTCGGCATAATACTCCCGTTGACTGCGCCGATGGCGCTCTCGGTTAACAGATTGTGTCTGTTTTGTTGCAAATGCTCATGAAGACCCCAACCCGCATTAAAACGTCCATCGCC
>PLZQ01000328.1:331-20865 GCA_003152225.1 Limisphaerales bacterium
ATCTTCGACAACACGAACAATGAAATCTTCGACAACGAGGAGCAGAAGGCCGCCTTCCAGCGCTACATCCACGGCGGGGGCGGGTTTGTGGGCATCCATTCGGTGACCGGCTCGATGCGCAAGTGGCCCTGGTTCTGGTCGGTGGTGGGTGGCAAATTCAGCCGCCACGCCAAGATGCAGAAGTTCATCATTCACGTGAAGGATGCCCAAGACCCCTCGGTCGCCCATTTCCCCGCAACGTTCGAATGGACGGACGAGTTCTATTATGTCGATCACATACCCGAAGGCCTGCACGTGCTGCTGGCGGGCGACCTCACGAAGCTCGAAGACCCCGGCAAGGATAAGTATCCGGGGAAGCTTTTCGGCGATGAGTTTCCGCTGGCCTGGCGGCACCAATTCGACGGCGGCCGCGAGTGGTACACCGCCTTGGGCCACCAGCCCGAGCATTACGCCGATCCCCAGTTCACCAAGCATCTTCTGGGGGGCATCCTCTGGGCCATGGGCGAGACCAAGTGAACGCCCGCAGCGGTCATACCGTCAACCTAAGCTAACAATATTATGAATAGTCATCTCCACTTCTCCCGTCGCCAATTCCTCAAGACCTCCCTCGCCGGCGCCGCCGGTGTGTCTTTGATGCCCACCATCATCCCCTCGTCCGTCCTGGGCGCTGATGCGCCCAGCAACAAGATCCAGATCGGCCAGATTGGCTGCGGGCGCATCGCCAACGAGATGGACATGCCGGGCATCCTCAAGCACGACATCGCCCGCGTCGTCGCCGTCTGCGACCTCGACTCCAAACGGCTGGGTCTGGCCAAAGCCCGCGTCGAGAAGCATTACGCGGGCAAGACCGGCAGCCCGACCGCGCTCGTCGTCAGAGCCTTCGGCGATTATCGCGAACTCCTCAAAGACCACCAGATTGATGCTGTCGCCATCAGCACACCCGATCATTGGCACTCCGAGCCCGTGATCGCCGCGGCGCTGGCCGGCAAAGACATCTATGTCCAGAAGCCGCTCTCGATGACACTAGTGGAAGGCCGCGAGGTGAGCGACATCGTCAGCCGCAAGCAGCGCGCCTTCCAGATCGGCAGCCAGCAGCGTTCGGACTCGCCCTGGCCGCAGTTCCGGCGGGCGTGCGAATTGGTCCGCAACGGGCGCATCGGCAAGGTTCACACCGTGCAAGTTGGGCTCCCCACGGACCCATCCGGCGGGAGCACGAAGGAAGATCCGGTGCCGGCTAACCTGAACTATGCGATGTGGCTGGGCTGGACGCCCAAGGCGCCCTACAACGAAGACCGCGTACACCCGCAGAAAGACTTTTCCCGGCCTGGTTGGCTGCGCATTGATTCTTACTGTCTCGGTATGATCACCGGCTGGGGATCGCACCACATGGATATTGCGCATTGGGGCATGGACACCGAACTGACCGGCCCTATCGAAGCGGACGGGCACGCCGAGTTTCCGAAATCAGGCCTGTGGAACGTGCATGGGCCCTATCATATCGAGATGAAATACGCCAATGGCGCGACGGTCATCATCGATAACAAGTTCGAGAACGGCGTGCGCTTTGAAGGCTCCGAGGGCTGGGTTTTTGTCAGCCGCGGCTCTGCCAAAGCCACCGCCAGTGATCCCGCCACCGGCAAAAGCAAAGCCTTCGCTGCCAGCAGCCCGACGATCATGAAGTCGGAGATTGGCCCCAATGAAATCCATTTGCATGCTAGTTCGGACCATCACCTCGACTGGCTGAACAGCATCCGGACGCGCCAACGGGCCGCCACCACCCCGGAAATCGCACATCGCTCGACTAGCGCCTGCGAGATCGCGTGGATCACGATGAAGCTCGGCCGCAAGGTGCGCTGGGACCCGGTCAAGGAAGTGTTCCTGAATGACGATCAGGCCAATGCGATGAGGTCCCGCCCGCAACGTGCCCCCTACGGCACCGAGCGTGCCCTCAAGAAAATCTGAACCCGATCAGAAAACCAAACCCTAACCAAGCAATGCAAGCGAAGTCGCCCTTCGGATTTCGGGCTTCGGCCTTCTTTCGGCCTTCGGGCTTCGGCCTTCGGATTTCCTCCGCACTCAGCCTCCTCGCCATGTGCGCCACCCTGTCTGTCACGGCCGCCTCCAACGAAGTCCGCCTCATCACCCTCGACCCCGGCCACTTCCACGCGGGCCTGGTCCAGAAGTTCATGTACCCGCAGGTCAGCCCGGTCGTGCACGTTTATGCGCCTGCCGGCTCGGACCTGGATGAGCATCTCAAGCGGATCGAGGGCTTCAATACCCGCGCTGATCAACCCACCCGCTGGGAGGAAAAGGTCTATACCGGCCCCGACTTCCTTAAACGGATGCTGGCCGAGAAGGCCGGCAACGTCGTGGTCTTGGCCGGCAACAACGCGCGCAAGACGGAATACATCGACCGCTCCGTCGCCGCTGGATTCAATGTGCTTGCCGACAAGCCGATGGCCATCACCCCGGCTGACTTCAAGCTGCTCCAGAAAGCCTTCCGCCGCGCCGCCGCCAACAAGGTCCTCCTCTACGACATCATGACCGAGCGCTACGAGATCACGAGCATTATCCAGCGCGAACTGTCCCGCATGCCCGACCTGTTCGGCACCATGGAACAGGGTACTCCCGAGCAGCCGGCGATCGTCATGGAAAGCGTCCACCACTTCTTCAAGGAAGTTGCCGGCAAACCCCTCACCCGGCCCGCATGGTTCTATGATGTCCGCCAGCAGGGCGAATCCGTCCCGGACGTCGGCACACACCTGGTGGACACCGTCCAATGGATTTGTTTCCCCGACCAGGCGCTCGACTGGCGCAAGGACATTAAAGTGCTCAATGCCCGCCACTGGTCCACCAAGCTCACCCCTGAACAGTTCAAGCGCTCCACGGGGCTTGATCACTACCCTGATTACTTCAAGAAAGACATCGGCCCCGATGGCGCCCTCGAGATTTATGCCAACGGCGAGGTCGCCTACGCCTTGCGCGGCATCCAGGCCAAAGTGACCGCCCTGTGGAAGTTTGAAGCTCCGCCGGGCGCGGGCGACACCCTCTACGCGTTGGTTCGAGGCACTCGTTGCCAGCTCCTCATCAAACAGGGCGCCGAACAAAACTACAAACCCGCGCTCTACGTCCAGAACAGTTCCCCCACTGCCGCAGCGGATTTCGAGCAAACACTCCGCCTCGCTATTAACAGGTTGAGCGCCACCTGGCCCGGCCTGGACCTGAAACCGGCCGGCGCCGGCTGGGAAGTCATTATCCCCGACAAGTATCGGGTGGGCCACGAGCAGCACTTCGCGCAAGTGACCGAGAAGTTCCTGCGCTACCTGGCGGACGGCACCCTGCCCGACTGGGAAGTGCCGAACATGATCGCCAAATACTACACCTCGACCGAAGCCTATCGCCTGAGCCACCGCCAGCGATAGGTTACCGGCCTATCAATCCGGGCCGCCCCGAGCCGAACTGATTTTCTTGCCCGGCTCGCGATCTCGTGCCACACTCCCCTGCGTGGCTTCAGGTCGGTTTGTCGTGCGAGCTTGGTTGCCCCATTGGCGAGCGCATTGGTCGCCGCTTTCACTCTTTGGGGGTGAAGACGCACCGTCGCTCGCGATCCCGCAGCAAGGCTGGACTTGCGGAGGCCCCTGAAGCGCCGCGATTTTCTTAGCGTCCGTAGCTCAATTGGATAGAGNNACTTCGGATCAGAAGGTTGCAGGTTCAAGTCCTGCCGGACGCGCCATTGATAATAAAGGACTTACGAGGATTTGTCGATAGTCCAGAAAAGCCTACTTTGCCAAATCTTTGTCACTTTATGAACCGGAGGGGATCGGTTGGCACTCGACTACCATTTCAGCTTCGCGGCCCCCGCGACCGCCAGCGCAGACGACCTTGAATCCTTTCTCCAGGACGTTGAGCAATACGCTCAGACGCTTGGCGGGGGCGCATACGTCGCGAACGATAAGCTGAAAGGAACTGCGCTGGCCTCTAAACAGGATGCCAACCATCACAACCAGGCCAGCGGCAGCTGCCGCCTGGTGCCGCGCAAGGGCGTCGTGCTTGTGGTCACGGACGAGCGGGGGCAACGAGATTTGCTTCGGGTTCCTGAAGTATCCGGCCATCATCTATGACACCAACGGCAAGCCGATCGTCGAGACGGGCACCGGCGACGCCTGGACGTTCCGCAACTTTGTCAGCTCACCGGACACGCGTTACCGCCAGATCGTCAAGAAGTTCGCGGAAGGCGGTTACCTGGCCCAAGAGAAAGACGAATACAAAATGAGCTGGACCGGAAATCGTTTACGTGCAAATCGGCCCAATGGAGCGAACATGCTCGGTATGCGAGCCAACGTGTTCGGTATTATGAACTGTTCGGAGGGCGTGCCCATGATCAAGTGTCCCCAATGCGGCTACAACATCGGCCCCGTTATCGCCAGCCACGCGGGAAGAACCAGCACCCCTGCAAAGGCCAAAGCCGCCAGGGAAAACGCGAAGAAGGGCGGCTGGCCGAAAGGCAGGCCCCGCAAGAAGGCGTCTGCAATCAAGACAAAGCGCAAACGCAGGTCACGCTAAACGAGCCTGCCGGAATTTTTCGAGGCTGAACCCGCGCATCCCTCAGCAGGGCGCGGTGAGGTTTCAGCCGTTTCGTGTCCAACGCTGGCCACTCCGAAGGTGCTGCGAAATCCCTCGCCATCTGCTCACAGTCTCCGCCTGGCGGCTTTGTAGTAATCCAACAAGTAATCCGGTTTGTCCTGGTGCCGCTGAACCTCGTATCGGTATGGATGGCAGCCTGCATGGAAAAGCAATGGATTGCCTAGCCGACCGGCCTTGAAGAGATTGACAACCTCCTCTGTCAAGGTGAATGGAGCGCGGAAGCCGAGAATGACTTCACGCAAAGCAGTTGGTGGGATTGGAAGGAAGCAGCGTCCGTTCTCAATACGCAGTTGGTTGCCTTGGGTTGGCAACTCGTAAATGAATCGGACCTCCTTTTCGTAAGCCCAGTCCAGGTTCTTGGTGGACAACAGAGCGATCGAAGCAGATTCGACCCGACGCCAGTATTCCGAAAAGGGGATGAGCAGACCACCATCACCTTGCACTAACTCGTCGGGACGGTTTACTACTCGGCCGCTTAAGTCGTATTGCTCAACAGAAATCCCACGATAATAGCCCAAGGGAAGCTTAATGCGCGATCCGTCAGAAGGATATTGAATCTCGAACCCCTCGGGTTTTAGGCCGGACGGGTATCTAGGCACTGACGTGTCGATGCCCAGGACCAGACCCGAGTGGGATTTCGTATAGTGCCCCCACATCAACACGCTGCTCGGGTCGCGGCTCAGGCAAACCACACGAAACCTCCGGCTCAAGTCTCGTCGAAATCGTTCGTTTATCTGCTCGCCGAAATCTACTGCATTCTCCGTAGGCAACCCCACCATAGAACCGGTGCCAAGCAGGGAATGCGAGAAACCGAATTGGGCGTGAAAAGCTTCATGGGTGCTTGCGAAATAGTCGTGCCGCTCTTGGTCGAAGCAGGGGCGAACCTCAAACGGGTCGTTGAATAAGGCAGGATCAGCTGCGACCAGAGTCATCGTGCGCAACGCCTCGATTCCAGCTGGGTCTAAGTATTTGTAAAGTAAAGGCACCAAGGCAAGTTCAGACAACTTGAGCTGGCTGGCAAGCCCAGCCAATTTCGGACCCGAATGTGCTTCCGCTGAGTCTCAGCAGAATCTTGTAGCCTGCTTGTGCTCTGGCAATCTGGCTGGAATCCATTCATTCTCGCACAGATTGAGCATTTGGTTGTGGAACGCTCCTCCGCCTAGTGCTCTGGAAAAGCTTGTAAAATAAAGTCGCGATTCGTTATGCGCTACTGGTGGGTCAACCATAAACAGACCTTCCGCCACGAGTTTGAAGGGCGCTACATTTGGTCGCCAAAGCGCAAGCGCGATGGTGCTCGGAACAGGTTCTACGATTTTCTGCGGGAAGTAATTCCTGGTGATGTAGTGCTGTCATACGCCTCGGGCGCGGTCCAAGGTGCGGGCTTCGCTGTTTCATACTGCTACACCTGCCCCCGGCCCGCCGAGTTTGGCCATGTGGGTGAGGCTTGGGATGTAGTCGGATGGCGCGTGGATGTCCGGTTTCAACGCTTCGCTCGCGTCGTGCGCCCCAAAGACCATCTTTCCGTCTTCGTCCCCCTGCTCGAACAAGAGCGCTTCTCCCCACTACGGCTGACCGGCGACGGCCTCCAGCACGTTTACCTGACCTCGATCTCGAACACCCTTGCACAAGTCGTCATCGGGCTTGCCGGGGAAACCGCCGCCTTCAGCACTACCGCGTTCGAGGAATCGTCCTCTATCCTGGTGGAGCGCGAGCTGTCGGGCCAACTGGAGTGGGAGGACATCGAGCAGCGCCATATTCTTGAAGGTGACATCCCCGTCACCACTCGCCGGACGCTGATTCAAGCCAGAGTTGGCCAGGGCCTGTTCAAGGACCGCGTATCAAGGCTTGAGAAACGTTGCCGCCTGACCTTTGTCGATAACCCAGCGCACCTGGTTGGCAGCCACATCAAGCCTTGGCGCGAGTCCAGCAACGAGGAGCGTCTCCACGGTGCCAACGGCTTGCTCCTTACTCCGACCGCCGACCACCTATTCGATCGTGGTTTCATCAGCTTCGATGACAGTGGCGAGGTTCTGATTTCTCCAGTTGCGGATGTTGTGTCGCTGCGACGCATGGGTCTGGACCCGCAGAACCCGCCTCGCCCGCTCCCCCTGAATACGGACCAGAAACATTTCCTCTCGCACCATCGCAAGGAGATATTCCTCGCCGCTGTTTAGTCGGATGGCACCTGCGCCATGTATGGAGTGGCCGGATTCAGAAGCGCACCGCCATGTTTGGCCGTCCACCCTAACTTCGGCATCACGATCCTGGCGGAGCCGCCTCAGATTCTGAACGTAGTTCTGCGAGAAGCGTTCTGATTCTCTGAATGGTCGGCTCCTGTTTGCGCTTGCGCGGCCTTCCACGCGGGCGGCTGCCCGCCTTGACCGGCACCCCCGTTCCGCCGCGCCGCCGCCGCCTTGACGGCACGGGTCCGTTCCTTCTTGCCGCGCTTCAGGGTTCGCGACGCGATAGCCGGGCTGCCTGGATGGTTTCTAAAGAATAATATTGACCAAACTGGATGATTTCACGACAGAGGGCAGACTAACGGGCAAGAGCCGCTTTGCCAGGAGCTTACGCATGAAAAACCTCAAGAACGCGGGGCTGCCGATTTGGGGCTGCCAGTGGGGTGACGGCGCGGTGACTGGAGCGCCGATGCAAGCGGACTCGCTCGCGTGTAGAGGGTCCAAGCGGCCTGGTGCCAGCGCTTATTGGCCAGGGTTGCGCGTTCCGGTCGGCAAAAGCCTAGCCAAACCAGGTTTCCGGCCCTTTGGCAAGCCCCGTGGCACTGGCTGTCAACGTCGGCGATACGGCGGCAGGATGCCGCTGGAGCGTGGCGGCAAGTTGGCCTGGAATCAGCGTCAAGGAATTGCCGTGGCCGATCTTGACAGGCCAACCGCGCTGGAGCTTGCCGCCGTCAACAGCCGACCACTTGCCAGGGGTAGCCAATGTGACGCCGACGCTCGCGTCAAGGTATGCCTGCCCTGCGATCTTCACGGAGAGATCGCATTTTGACGCGCTCTCCGGCACACCGTTTGGAACAGTATGGAACGGTTTGGAATCCGACCGCCGTAATTTGCCTATATGGGTGCCCTATCTGGCGTTTTACGGCGGTCGCGGTTGTGCCATACAGCCAGCGGGCAAACTTGGCCGCTACGGGGAGTCGAGTCTTGAGTCGTTGATTGCATGGAACCGGTGAAACCGAACGTAAGTTACTGGCCGTCCGCGCAAGCCGAATCCACCGACAAGGGCCGCGCAAGAGCAGTCTTGCGCTCCATTTATCCGCCACGCGGGCCAGGAAGGCGTTCCGCTGTCTTCTGGCCTGGCCTAGCCGTGGTTGCGCTCCGGCGCAGGGCCTGGCCGTCTGTAGTGCGCCGACCACGCCGAGCCGTCCAGCCAAAGGAGCGCGTCACAACCGTCGAACACCCAGCCTTGGCCTTGTTGCGGCCCCCCAGCGGGCCTTGGGCTTGACAAGGGTGCCTCCATCAGGGCTTCAGCCAGTTACTTGATCTTCGTGGTCACAACTATTGCACTTCATGGTCACCCTGAAACCCTGACTGGTGACCGCCGAACTGCGAGGCGTTCGTTATGGCAACGAATAACGCGAAACGCACCCCAGGAAGAGGAGTGGGCCAGGTTGTAGCGTTTCCTCTCCGCCAGTCCTGCCCATATTGCCAACTGGTAAACTTTTCCAGTTGCCAAGCGCGTGAACTGATCTCCGAGATCAGTTGATGCCGCAGGTTGGTCACAAACGATTGGCAGACGCCGCACATGGCCGAATTGCCCACCGGCGCAATCCCATGCGAGGCGAACTGTCCAAAATGGACAGTTGTCTGCAAATGCAGACACCAGTGGCAGGCCCGCCCCCTCATCAGGCTAAACCCCGCGCAGGTTCAAGCTCGTCCACCAGGCTGTTGGTGCGATCTTGGGGGCTTAATCGCAGATTGAGCGGGTTCCCAGCAGCCCATTTGGAACCGTTTGGAACCGTTTCGGATTCGACCGCCGTAATTTGCCTGTATGGGTGCCCAATCTGGCGTTTTACTGCGGGGCTTGGAAGATGTCGGGGTTCCTCGCCTCGCGTGCCTCCTCCATCCATAGCCTGGCAACATCTAGGATTCCCTCAAGCAGGCTCGGCCATCTGGCGCAGCGGACCACCGGCTGCGCCTTCTTGTTGCCTGAAACTTACTCGCCAGTAAAGGTCAGCCCGCTTATCGGGGGCAGGGCTGCTGAATATCTCCCCGGAACAGTAACCCCGCTCAGACCGTTTCTACAGGAGGGGTGCGTCGGTGTTCACAGACGCGGGCACTCACCACTTGACGGCTTTCCTGTTTGGGCATCTACTCGCTGAAATGAAATCGTCATGAACGCGGCGAGCCTTGCACTCGGAATCCGCGATTATAGGGAACGTAAGTTTTGCAGTGTTAGCTTGCTCACCCAAACTGCGCAATACATAAACTTGGTGATTTAAACTGCCTTTATCACAAGTGTATGCCCTCCAATCCGGCAGATCAAACACCCAACCCAAACCCCAAGAGCTTCAAAGATCAAGCAAATGGCAATGAGGTCGCAAATTCCAAAAGTGTCTTTGGTCGCGTAAGCATGAATGTCCGCGCTCATGTCTCGGCCTTCTTTGGGAGCAGGCTCAGCCGGTTTAGAGCAGTCACCTATGGCGGAATCGCTGCCTTTTTCTGTGCGTGGGGAGCTTTTTACTATAATAATCGCCATGCTCCTCCTTGGCTTCCGGTCGTCTTATTTTCTATTGGTGGGATTTTCGGAGCATTCTCTGCCAGACAGGTAGCCATCAATAACCACAAATCAGACCTAATAGCTAATATCTGGTTTGGCATTGTCATTTGCACTGTTATTGGGCTTTCTGTTTTGGACTTGTGGTTTGAGTATTTCCCACAAACGAAACGACACCTTACATTATATGTGCATACCGGAGATTCGCCCGCTGTTAATTTGCATCTTACGAACAGTGTTTTGCTTTCCAAAATGGGCAAAGATGGTTTTCAGTTTCCGACCAATCTACCGTTTTTAGTAATTGAAGTTGCAAAAAGCGACCCCCAATTTACCCTGAAGTTGGGGGTTCTTAACGATTCCGCGCCTCGCTTTTCACCGCCATTATTTTCAGTTGAAAAGCCAGAAATAAATATATGGATCGCCGATTCTGATCCAGGTGAAACTCTGAAATGGATGGCAGACTCCAAATGGCAAGAAGTCTTTGCCAATGGTCGAATGACCAATGGTGCGAGTATCAAGTTTCCAGGGCGTGTGCTACAATACCAATTCCCCGCTTCTTTGCCGCCAGGAACCGGCGATTCCGCTCCCGGCCTCATATTTAATATGCAGGAAAAACCAAGCAGCGTGATGATTGCTGTGTTGACCAGCGGAAAAGATGTATTACCCAAATTGTATTTCTTCAAACTCCTGGCCGTGCCATCGGATGAAAACGCTTCTAAAATGCGTTTCGATACCAATAGCTTGATTTGGTGGACATGGAAATATAGGCCCGTGGCATACCGGCCTATTGACACGCCGATAGTGGTTTCGCCCAATCGCGTCCAGCTTTCGGATGGCAAAAGTCTCTTTGGGAAGAAGGTGGAAATCTCAAATCCGTCATCCTCCAACCTCTACGCCATAACGCTTTCTGTGGAAATAGAAGGTGGAACGGTGCCGATTGGCTCCCCATTGATCGAGCTTTCGCAGCCTAGGGAACGCAAGCAAGCGCAAGGTGGAGAATTGCGGGTGATGTTTGAGGCCGCTATGGATTTCATCGGATATTCGCAAAGCAGACTGTTTATAATTCCCGTGCTAGAATCGCATGAAGACAGATCATTTTGGATTCGAGGCACTACTTTAACCAACAGCTTCGCCAACATTTCGGTATGGCAATCACTCAATTCATTTCCCGATGTTAAATACACCAGCAACGGATTGTGGATGTGGCCTGTGTTGTCTTCCAACTCAGCGTTTTGGATGCACACCCGAGCACAGCCAATGGATTTGGACTTTGGAATCATGGCTTGGCGAGGCACAAATGGATTTACCAATGACAGCCAAATTATCCCTTCACACCCCTGATATTTATACGGGCATGACTGAATTGCCGCGAAATCCGGTGAAGTGAAGAACGCCCACAATTCCAAACTAAAGCACGACCGGCGCAGCTTCTATTCGGAAAATCAAAGCGTGACGGCGTCCGAGGACCGGCCAGGCTACAGTGAGGATCGCGATGCCAGACCTTGCCCAACACCAAATTGCCCCTCGGCTGTCTTAAGTCGAATCGCCGAAGGCCGTCTTCAAACTGTTGCCGCGCACGCGCCCGATGGGAGAGTCGCCAAAGAGTTTCTTGAAACGCATGTCGGCGCTCCGGCAGCAGGAGCAGGCGGCAGCAGCTCAGCAGCAGCAGCCAGTTCCTGGCGGGGTGCCGGAACACTGAACTGAATGGTAGCGACCAAAGAGAATCCCAGGGCCGTCTTCCGCAAGTTCCCGCGCAGGGACTTAGAGCGCTTCAAAGTGAACGAGAGGGCCGCGTCGGCGTCGGTCGCGGACTTTCTGGCGCGGAGCAGGATCACCCCCGCCGAGGTCGCGTGGCTGGACCGTCAGCCCGTTTACGGCACACCCAGCCTGCCACGGCTTCGCGCCAAGCTGGTGGAGCGGGGCTTCGTGGGCATCCGGCTGGAAGTTATCGCGGACGGTCTGGATTTAGATGTCCAAGTGCGACTCACGGCCCAGGTGGATGTCGATGATACCGAATCGTTGCTGCGTCTTCTGATCACACAATTTCGATCGGCGGGGTTCAGGGTGGGGTTTTCAGAAATGTCGATCGTCAACGTGGACGGCCCAGTGATCTCCTGCCACACGGCAACAGGCCCAATGGAGGAGCTAGTGGCGCAGGGGCCTCCAGCGATCGAGCTGGAGCACGGCAGATGAATAGAAGTTCAGGCGAGACTCCAAAGTCGGTGTTCGTGCGCGTCGTCGCGTTCCAGTTGGCAAGGGCCGCTGCCGAGGACGCCGCCGACGCGGCCTGGGGGGGCCGAGGCCGATCGTATCTTGTGCCGCATGTATGGAGAACTGGAGGAAGCCGATCCGTTTGAACGGATGATGGCGGTCATGTCAGCGAAGCTGCCGCCCAAACCGACTGGATTCTCCGACCGCCGCAATCGCTGCAACCGGTGCGGACAAGCCTCGGAATACTGCTTGGAATCGGACGCCAGCTTTTGCCCTCGCTGCCGGAGATGGCTTGAACGCCGGTGCGGTGACCCGATGTGCCAGTTTTGCAGCCAGCGTCCCGAGCGGCCAAGCGCAGTGGAGGGCAGGGGCGTTGGTGTAAGATTACGCGGTCCATGAACGCTCCATAACGTCCAAGGTGGGTGTCCACAAATCCTCCCCGCATTCAGGCCCTCAATTTCCCTGCGTTTTGCAGGTTTTGGTTGACTTCTCAAGATGTCCATATAACATCAGTATTATGGACACAGCCGTTTACATGCGGGTATCGACGAAGGACCAGAAGCTCGACTCCCAGGAATTGGAGCTGAAGCGCTACTGCAAGATGCGCGGCTGGAAGAACACGGCCTTCTACAGCGAGAAGATGTCCGGGGCCTCCACCACGCGCCCGGAGCTCGACAGGTTAGTTCGGGACATGCGGGCGGGCAAGATCGAGCGGCTGGTGTGCTTCAAGCTGGACCGCGTGGGCCGCAGCCTGACGCACTTGGCGCTCTTGGTCGATGAAATGGCACGGCTGAAGGTGCCGCTTATTTGCACCACCCAGGGCATCGACACGAGCGAGAGTAATCCATGCGGCAAGTTCCAGTTGGCAGTGCTCATGGCGGTCGCTGAGTTTGAACGCGAGATAATCAAGGAGCGCGTCAACGCTGGCCTGGCTGCCGCCCGCGAGAGGGGCGTGAAGTTGGGGAGGCCCGGCACCCTGGCCGCGAAACGCGGCAACGTGCTCAAGCTCAAGAAGCGCGGGCTGGGGGTGAGGGCCATAGCGCGGGAGTTGCGGATGCCGGTGTCGTCGGTCGGCAAGGTGCTGAGCATGGCCTCCTAGCTTTCGGACGCATCAGGGAACCAGGACTACGTGGACATCAAATGTTCGTTTAGCTGTTTGACTGGAGCGGCTAAGAGGGGAAAAGCTCAACCGCGAACTGAGGCAGGCTTTGAAGGGAAGGCGGGCTTTTCCCGTTGAACCGGACCCCTATTAGCTCAAAACTGGGGCGGCGTTATTGTCAAGACATATCGCAAGTCCAACGCGGCCTCTCGTTGCTGATTCAGCTTTATTCGAGAGCGGCTCTGTCCATTTCCGCCAGTTTGCTCACCAACTGTTCCCGCTTCACAACACCCACCGGTCTATTGCTCGCATCAACGACTGGCAAGCTGTCAAGTTGACGATGAAATGCGTTCTCGCCATTCATAATCTTCAAAAGTTGCCAGACTTTAGCGCCTTCCTTTATCGCGATTACTTCTTTTGTTGCCAAATCCCCTGCTCTCTGCGGCGCACCCTGCGGGCGAAGCTTCGTCATGTCGCTGCCAGTAATGATACCTGAAAGCTGATGCGTCCCTGAATCCATCACGAGGACACTTCCGCTAGGCGCAGCGCTAAAAGTTGCAAGAGTAGTGTCCATCGAAGACGTGTTTTCAATGGGCGGTTCGCGCATGACGAACGGCGCAATCCCGGATTGGAGGAGTTGTTCAAAATTCATAAGATACAATGCTACGGGTTTGGCCTGATGACAACCTGCGCGTCGTCTGAAGTGGCATTTTCGTTCTTAGGAACTGGAATAAGGTCGGGAGGAGTCTCCGGGAGCGACGCGAATGGCGTCGGGTTGTTGTTTCCAGCCATGATGCGCGACACCACAGACGGCCAGGTAGCCCCGAGGACGAACGCCTGAATCGGTGCGAAGACTGAAGGCTGTGCCCATTGAAAAACCGCAGCAACAACTCCACCGAACATGACAAAACAAACAAGCCGCCACGGCTGGACTTCTTCTTTCTTGGTAAGATACTCAAGCAGCCGTCTCCTTGACGCACGGTCAGGACAAATAAAACCGAGAAAAACGCCCAAAAAGAACGCGCCCGCACCTAGCGAACCGACGACGAACGCCTGGGCCACATTCTGAAACTCGTTGGTCATCCAGAAGCCTCCTTTCGTAGCTTCGGACGTTTGGCTAGCTTGGGTTTTCCGAACCTCATCTGAAGGGCTTGCGTTGCTGTATTGAGCGGTGGTCGTCAACGGAAAAAAACACGTCGCGATAACAACTGCTATGGAAAACCACCCGGCGAGTCTGCCGTAAGCTTTCAGTGCCATTGTTCGTGCCATAGAAATGATGATTCTTCTTTGACCCGACCCAAAATATCAGAGTCGCGCTCCGCTGCAAAGCTCTTTCAATATGACGGAGGTCGCGAGATGACCATCTCTTCCTCGAAGGAGGGAAAACGCCCTTGAATCGCACTTGTCAACGCTTCGACTTCAGAACAGCGGGGGATTAAGTGCGGGACGAGCTTTGCGCTCCGGCGAGCGGCGTTCTCCACATCTGATTTCCGCGTGGGGTATCCGGCTGCCGTCAGCCACGCCGCCAGCTCCGAATACGACATCGCTTTGGCGTTCAACCCCCATGCCGACCGCACATAGGCCCGCAGGAACATCCGCTGGGCCAGGACGACCGGCCCGCCCCGATGAGGCCGCTTCACAGTGCGGCTGGCCTTGGGCATTTGCTTGAAGCCCTCAAACTGAGCCAGGTCGCCCACTGTTTTCAAGACAGCGCCGTCGCGGCCCTGGTATTCCTTCCATTTCTGTCGGCACCGCGAAAACTCATCGGCGCTCCGCCAGGGCACCGTATCGAAGAACAGGTGCGGGATTCCCGCAATCGGGCGCGTCGCCGGATTTACCGGGCGGCGCTTCCAGTCATACTCCATGCTCAGGCGGCGGACGATTTCCTTCGGCACGAGGTCGCCGCCATTGCGCCAGATGTCCGGCAGGCTCCGTAGGACCGTCAGGCTATTCTTGGATTGCGGGGTTCTGTTAACGAACTGGTCCACGATCCAGGCGTTATGCAAAGACGAGTCCCGCATGGGCGGCTTGAGGCCCGCCTTCGCCAGCACGAGCTGCTCGCCTTCGATCTCCTTGAGAGTGGCCTGGCCCCGCGTCCTCCAACCCAGCGGCTGGGCAATGCGGTGCTTGACCTCTAGCACGGTCGGATCGCCGCTGATCCGCAGCCTGGTCTGTGAGAATAGCTGGCAGACGGCACCCTCGGTCGCCATCTTCGCTTCAGCCTCGGTTGCATTGGCCAATAGACCATCGGTCGTGGCAGAGCAAACTTGGACGTGCTCCGGCAGACGCCAGAGAATCTCACCCAGCGCCGCCCGCACGAAGGATGTCGTAAAGGCCGCGAAGTAGGGGTTGGTGATCTTGCTGGGCGGCAGGGAGCGGTATTCACCCGCCCGCGAATCAAAGCAGCGCTTCTGGCTCAGGCCCTGTGCGGTCTTCCCGTAAGTTGCGTTGCCCAGCTCCTTCCACAGCAGCTCCTCCAGGCTGCCCTTCGCGAACAGCTTCCTCCTCCTGGAGCACTCCACCACGAATTGTTCAAAAGCCCTCACGTTGAAGTCCGTGGGCACGACGATGCCGTTAACAATCTCAAGTTGCGCCCCCATCTTCCCGGCCAGGTAAACCTCGGGGCTACAACAGAAGCTCTCGCCTGAAAGCGGAAAGACCAGCCCCGACGCCGTCCTTACCGGCAGGCTGGGAAAGCGCGTGCCGTCTGGAAACCGGAATCTCACGCGGGCGAAGCCCAGGGTGCCAGGCTGAAACTCGTCAACGTCCCGCGTCTGGCGGATGCCATTCCAGTTGGGCTTGCCAATGAGGCACATGGCCGTGGTGTAAGCGCCAGCCAAGTCAAAGTCGTTCCACACGCCTTCTGTGCCAGCGCCGAACATGTATTGCTCGCTCCTGCCGCCGTGGAAGCACTCAGTCGCAAAGCTTTCGTAAAGGTAACGCTCAGGGCATGGCACTTCGCGCTTGATTTCGACCAGGCGAAGGCGGCTCGCATTCCATCTTTCCTCCACGACCGTCTCCGTGCCCAGCAGCGCCTGGCGGTCAATGCCCAGCTCGCGCCACAGGCGCAGCAAAAAGCTCACGCCAACACTGGAAAGCGTTGGAGGGATTGCAGGCTCCCCGCTGACCTCGAAGTTTAAGGCCAGCATTTTCATGGCATACCGGATGCAGATTTCAGGATCGCGCAAAGCATATTCGCGGAAGCGCGGCTCGTCGCCCGCCAGCAAGTCGTCCATGTGCTCGATCTCGCCAGCGCCTAGTTCTATTTTCTTCAGACCTACGAGCTGGCCGAGGTCGTGGAGGCTCTGCTTCTTGCCCGGTGCCAGGAGCATCGTGTCACGCAGGACTATCTTCGCTGGGTGCTCGTGACGCCCGGCGTCCCACAGTTTAACTACTGACGCCTGTCCAATGGTAACAAAGGTGCGCCGCACGGCGTCGAATCGGGCCTTCTGGTCCTGGAAGTCGCCCAGCACGACAAGGTCAGCCAGGCTGAAGTGCGAAAGGAGGTAGATTTCCGTGGGCCAGGATTTTATCCGGCCCTGCTCCAGTCCAAGCCTGACCGCCTCGGACAAGAAGGTCGCTATCCCGTATCGGCGTCCGCATGAGTAAGCTATGCCGCACCATTCAGCCCCCGTCGCCACGGCCAGCGCCGCGAACTGATAGGACAGGACGTGGTTCTGGTCGCCACGGCGGGTGTATTCGGTATCGAACCCAACCAGCAAAGGCGGGTTGTCGCCGTAATCCGCCTCTATTGCCGCCCATAGGGGCATTTTACTGCGGTCTGATTCCAAACCGCTCGAAACCGTTCCAGCCGGTTCAGGAATCACCACCACATTCTGCGATTTGGACTGAAAGATCGCCGGTTTCACGGTGCCTTGCGCTTGACCTCACACGGCAGCAGCGGCGGCTCCTCCCCGCGCTTGAACCGTTCATAGGCGGCGACGGCTGAGCTGTAATCAAACAGCGCCGCCCGGCCAGATCGGCCATTGCGCACCCTGGCGATCCAGCCAGCCGCCATCATCCTTTGCACCATGCGAGGCGAGCTGAAGAGCTGGAAGAGCTGTTTGCGAGTTACCGCGAACGGCTCCAGCGTCTCGCTGCCGGTGCGTGTGCTGGCAGGCTGGCTGGGGCTGCTTTTCATAGTGCGCCGTCGCTATTGCCGTGAAGAGAGCGCTTCGCCTGGGGCGGGCTTTCAAGTGAGGCGATGAAGCGTTTGACCGCCTCCACTTCGTAAAAGGTCGGGCCAGGCAGGCGCTTGGCCGGGCTTTTGATGGTCAGCGTCGGGACATCGGCTGCCGCCAGCCAGCTCTTCAGCGTCTGTGGGCATGGCATGGGCGACAGCAAGCCCTCCAGATATTTCGTCCGAATCTCCCCCAAAGTCGCGTATTTCGGGCCGGGCTTCGACACACCAGGCGTCTGCGACAGAGGGTTTCGCAGGCGGGGATCAAAGTTCATCTGGCTTTGTGGGTTGAGGGGGGCACGGATCAACCGCTCCGCGAGGCACGTAGTAGTAATGGCTGACCGGCACCGCCACGCCGTCTTTGATGATGCGACTCATCTTGTTGCGCAGCTTCATTCCATACTTCTTCCGCAAGTCCGAAATGCGGCTGTGCAACGCGATGCTGTGCGCCTCAGCGGCCAGCCAGGGCGCTGGCAGCAGTTTAAGCGGCTGGGCGAGGAATATGCCCCGCAAGAACGCGAGCTGGCTGTCCGTGTGGCGGCGAAAAACAGCCCGCGTCACAGGCTCGTTGAAGGGAGGCGGCGTCGGCTGCGTGACTTGGGCGAGCAGCTGGCGCTGGGACGGTCTTATGGGCCGACGAACCTCCTCACCCGCCACAGGCTCGTTGACGGGGCGCTGCGGCTGCTGTTTATTGATGTCGGACGAGCTTTTAGTTTTATCCACTTTGGGCTGTCCACTCGCGCCCTGGGCAGCTTGCTCAGGGCGTTGTTCATATGGCTTCTTCATGTCTTTTTGTTTTTTTACTGTTATTGAATGCCGAGACTAGTGGTGACAGTCGCAGGCCAGCGGCACTCCTTTGGTAAGCAAGTCGCTCAACACATCATGGCGGACGCGCCAATGGCTCCCGATCCTAAAACCCATAATGCGCCCATTGCGAAGACAATCCCGGACTGTCTCCGGGTGTAAAGACAGGGCCTCGGCGACGTATCGAACACCGTAACTTTTGAGCTGTCGATCTACCTCTGCTGTGTTCACTACAGGCTTCGGTTTCATAAACTTGCCAAAGCCTGGATTAGAATTGAAAACCCTGCGAAGAGTGGAAATTGCCACTCTAATAATTACTTCAAGGGGGCGATGAGCGTTGGCGGGACGATTAACTGCCGTTCTGACCGAGCACCGAATGTCTCAGGACTTGAAACCGCCTTGTTACCAATACCGTATCTTTTTAGCTTCTACACCGTTGGGGTCCGGGTCTTGGAGGAGCGCGTCCATCTCTCTGACATATTTGGTTTTGTTGCCTAGAAGGCTCGCAACTCTCCCCTCCCGCTCCCACTGATCCATCTTCTTTTGGCGTTCTTCAGCAGACACATCCGCCGCGAAGTCCAGGAGCCAGAGAATCCTGCTGAGCCTCTTTTCGATCTCGGGCAGCACAATGCCGTAGCGCCGTTCCAGCCGCCAAGTGGCCAGCTTCAACAGGGCAGACAGCGGTTTTTTCGGAGCGCCGCGATCGGCCTTGCCGATGAAGCGCTTGGCGTTGGGATTGTTTTGACGCTGTCCTTTGAGCCATTTCGCAATCTCGGCCTTGAAGCCATCTATTATTTGCGGGTCTGAGCTTTCCCAGTTCACGAGCGCTGTGATATTAAGAGTTACCACTTCGGCGCTGACAAAGTCCGTGCCGTCATCGGCTTGATGGGCACCGTGAATGGGTGGTGGTGGAGGTATGATGACAGGAGAACGCTCAGGGAAATAATCCAAAGGGCACTGCCCCCTAAAGCTGGCCTTCTCATCGTCACTGAGTTTGAGCCACGGGGGGTAGATGCCACGACCGTCCCTGTTGCAGCACTCGCGGTGCAATTCCCAGCTGAAGCAATTCTTCCATTCGCCCTCTTTCACCAGGTCGAACCGATACTCGTCTTCAGGCGAGCGATTCTTCATGTCGTCTTCGGTGGGACTGGCGGTGCGAGCATGGCCTTGATGTCGGGCGCGACCCGCTTGCGATGCTCGACGTAAACGCTGGCCGTTACCGATAAGCTTGAGTGGCGCAATGCTTTGGACGCTGTGAACAAGTCCGACTGCTCCGCAACGATGGAGCCAAATTCTTTCCTCAAAAGATGCAGCGGCTTGTCCGTGTCCAAGCCCTTCCGGCGCAGCCAATCAACGGCGCGGTCCAGTCCGGCTGGCGTGGTCACCGCGTCATCCGGGTTGCCCCGAAAGCATCCCAGTTCTTCCAGCAGGCCGTCGCTCACATGGACCGGCTGTTCGCTGTCGCCAGTCTTCGGCTTCCAACCTCCCGTGGCCTGGACAAGAACACGTTTGCCCGGAGCATCGACGCGATGCCAGCACAGGTTCTCGATCTCGCTGTGGCGTAGTCCAGCGCCAATGGCTAACAAGATGGGAATGTAAGCAGCAGGGTCAGATGCCAGCTCTGTCTTCGCATCGCGCAGCAGCTTCGCAGCGTCGAACGTGTTGGTATAACCCGGCGCTGTTGCGCCATCAGGCTTCGCGACACCGGAGAATGGCCGAGGCTCCGGGAGCTTTAAGCCCTGGCCCTCAGCGATCCGCAGCGCGGCTCTTCCGTTACGGAGGAACGAAGCGACGCTGATCCGAGCGGAGCGCGATACAGCGCCATCGCCGCCCGCCCCTTGAATGTGCCTTTCGATAATCGAGCGCACATTTTCCTGGTTTAGCTCGGCCAGCCTCACAGTCTCGACACGTCGCCGGTATTCGGCGGCACCTTTAGGCCCGAACGTCTTCTTGGTCGTCTCAAAGCCGACATGGCGGGCCGCGAACCAGCGCAGAGCACCGACGTAGTTGGACCTCGTAGAGGCTCGCAAATCAGCTCGGCCAATGGCGGTTACCGCGTCCGCCACGGTGACATCTGATCTTGGCGTGTGGCGCTCGGGGTCAAAGTCGCGCAGGGCGGCGTCCCATCCAACAGCGCGGATTCTTGCATACAACAAAGCCGCCCTACGAGCGGCTTCGGGGCGGTCGGCTGTGTTGAGCGCAACGGCCTCGCGCCTGCCGCCGACCATTACGCGGACAAAGTAGTTGCTTACCTCACGGCGCTGCCCGCCGTCATCGCTCCAGATTGGGCGGTAAACTTTTCCTTCCCAATACTTGGACGTGCCCTTACCATAAATGACAGTTGGGCGCGATGGCTTGTGCGCTGGCCTTTTCCTTACGGAAGCCTTTGCCAATTCTTTGCCACTTTTCGGACTGAAGCTGGCTGTAGATGCCTTGAGTCCCATGCACAGATTGTGACATGTTTACGCTGGAAACACTACAGTTTTCTGCATTCTGATGCAAGCGACTAAAGTTTGCTAAAGTGTGCTTGAGCACTGACTTCGGATCAGAAGGTTACAGGTTCAAGTCCTGTCGGACGCACCAATAAAATCAAGGGTTTGGTAAGATTCCCAAACTTCGCGGAACCAACGGTAGTCGCCCTGGTAGTCGTACGTTTCTTCTCGTTTCCTCAGATTTCAGCTCGTTTCAAATTCATCTCGCACCTCGCCCTAAGCGTCGGTTCGATTCCGACCCTCGCCTCCAATCCTAACTGCGTGTGCAGCAATGGTTTAGGAGCAAGGGAGTCCGCAACGGACACCAAAACGGACACCAGTTTCCCTACTCCGTAAGAACTTAGCGTAACCGGGCTTAACTCGCCCA
>PLZQ01000500.1 GCA_003152225.1 Limisphaerales bacterium
AGGCTTGGACCTGGCCTCAGCCAGGCCGGCAGCGGGCCGGTGCGGCACTGCCGTCGCCGACGCCCGCGGCGGACCGCCATTGGGCCCAAATGGTCGGGGTGAGCTGTGGCCGGATCAGCCCGGCTACCCGGAGGTGTTCAGCGCGTGAAGGACTATGCTCTGCGCCTCGGCGACGATCGTCTCCAGATGCTTTTCGTCGCGGAAGCTCTCGGCATAGACCTTGTAGAGGTTCTCCGTCCCGGAGGGCCGGGCGGCGAACCAGCCGTTGGCGGTCACGACTTTTAAGCCGCCAATGGGTTCGTTGTTGCCCGGAGCGCGAGTCAGCTTGGCCGTGATCGGTTCGCCCGCCAGGTCGGATACTTTGACCGCTTCCGGAGACAGCTTCTCCAGGCGCGCCTTCTGCTCGGGTGTGGCGGGCGCGTCAATGCGCGTGTAATACGGCGTGCCGAATTCCGCTGCGAGCGCTTGAAAGTGTTCGCCCGGGTCTTTGCCGGTGCGCGCGGTGATTTCCGCTGCCAGCAAATCCAACAGGATGCCGTCCTTGTCGGTCGTCCAAACCGTGCCGTCCTTGCGCAAAAAGCTCGCCCCGGCGCTCTCCTCCCCGCCGAAGCAGACTGAGCCGTCGAGCAATCCAGGCGCGAAATACTTGAAGCCCACCGGCACCTCGGATAGCCGCCGGCCAAGCTTGCTGACTACCCGGTCGATCAAGCTGCTGCTGACCACGGTCTTGCCCACCGCCGACTGGGCGCTCCACGCAGGCCGGTGGGTGAGCAGGTAGTGGATCGCCACCGCCAGGTAGTGATTGGGGTTCATCAGGCCCGCCGACGGCGTCACAATGCCGTGCCGGTCGGCATCGGGGTCGCTGGCAAACGCCACGCGGTACTCGTCCTTCAGCCGGACCAACCCCGCCATCGCGTAAGGGCTCGAGCAGTCCATGCGCACCTTGCCATCGTGATCGACGGTCATGAATGAAAAGGTGGGATCGAGCTTCGGGTTGACGACGGTGAGGTTCAGCCCGTAGATAACGCTAATCGGCTCCCAGTAAGGCAAGGCGGCGCCACCCAGCGGGTCCACTCCCAGTTTGAGCCCGACGCCCCGAATGCTTTCCAGGTCTATGACGTTCCGCAGGTCCTGCACGTAAGGCAGGACAAAGTCTTCTTCCTGCGTGGTGGCCGCCTCGAGGGCTGTGGCGAACGGCACACGCTTCACATCGGCGTTCTCCTCGCGCAGCAAGTCGTTGGCCCGGTCCTGCACCCACTTCGTCACGCTCGTCTCCGCCGGGCCGCCGTGGGGCGGGTTGTATTTGAACCCGCCATCCTCCGGCGGGTTATGCGACGGCGTGATCACGATACCGTCGGCCAGGCGCTCCTTGCGGCCCCGGTTGTGGACGAGGATGGCCCGCGAGATGACGGGTGTTGGTGTGACCCCGTCGTCGCGCTGGATTATGGTCTGGACGTTATTGGCCGCCAGCACCTCGAGGGCGGTGCGCTGCGCCGGCGCGGAGAGCGCGTGCGTGTCCTTGCNNATGGCCTGGGTGATCGCCAGGATGTGCGCCTCGGTGAATGTGCCGCGCAATGAGGTGCCGCGGTGCCCGGACGTGCCGAAGCTGACCATCTGGTCGCGGTTGCCAACGTCAGGCTGGCGCTCATAGTAGTCGCGCTCAAGCCGTGCCAGGTCCACCAGCATCTCCTTCGGCACCGGCTTGCCCGCCAAGGGAGAAAGCGTTACGGGTTTCTTCGATTGTGTGACCATCTGGGGTTCACTCTAACGGCGATTCCTCGCCAGTTCAACACTGCGCGACTTGACGCAAGCTTCAAATAGACTCCAAACAAGCTTCCAACTAGCTTTCAACCAGTTTTCAACCAGCCAGGGCCTCTGGCGTTGCCCTGATGACACGGCGTAATCAGTAAGTAACGGCGGTAGGGCGTGTCACTCCGTGCGCGCCGTCGTGCTCCGTGACTACCCGGCGTGCACGGAGTGACGCGTCCGCGCAGCCCCGCACCACATTGTGACGGTGTCAAAATGCGCCCATCACGAATCACGAATCACTCCAGGCTTTGGGGTAGCATTGGGGTCGCATTAGGGTGGCTTTGTCCGGCGGCCAACACCAGGGTGGATAAGGTCAGCAACCGTGTCGCAACGGTCCTCTTGTTTCGCATAGGATTTGGCTTCCATTTTCGCCCCCATTAATCAGCTCTTTTCTGCACCAGACCTTCGACAACCCTTTCCAGTTCCGCCAGGCGCCCTTCGAGCGTGGCAATCCGTGCGTCCTTCGCCTTAACTTCCGCTTCAAGCTTCTGATTCAAACCCTGAATCGCAGCCAACGCCACGCCGTCGGCATCCACCGTGGCGATGTGTTTGTCGTCGGTGCCGAGAGCGAAGGCGGCGCGGAAATCCTGGGCCATGGGGCCGACGTGCGGCGTCGCCGCGTCGCCCTTGAAGTTCCAACGGCTGATGGGCAGGGCGGTCACTTTGTCGAGCACCTCGCGCGGGCTGACGGCAGCGAAGTTCTCCTTCAGGTTGCGGTCGCTGGAGCTGACGAAAGTACCGTTCACCAGGCCGGCGTTGTTCAGGATCATGAGCGTCGCCCCGCCCCCGTTGTTGTACTGAGCGTCGTTGTGGGCGCCACCGCGATACCAGGCAAAGCCGTCGCTCGTGCGGGAGTAGAGGGTGCTCCCTTGGACGCCGATGCCGTAATTGGTGCCCCACAGGTTGAGCATCTGTCGGACCTGGTTGCCGCAATAAATGCTGGTGCCGGGGGACAGTTGCACTCCGCCGGTCGCACGGATGCAAAACTGGTCGTCTCCGATGGAGGCGTAATCGCCCTGCGTTGTTTCAGCCCACACAAATGAGCCGTCGTGGATAGCTTGAGCGTGGTAGCCCGGGGCGAAGCTGCAATAGCCCCCCCCGAGGTTTCCGTCGCCGCCAGGCACGGTGGCATGCTCCCCGGCGGTTGGTATAATGTTCCCGCTGCCTCCGCCGATGGTGGAATCGATCGAGCCAGACATGATGGTGTTCCCGAACCCGCCGCCGATGCTCCCGTAATTGGCGTCGATGCGGTTCGCGGCTCCCAAGCTGTTGTCCCCGCCGGCGATGCTGGCACCGATCACGCCGCCCGCCATGCGGTTGGAAACTGAGCCGCCCATCCGTTGGGCGCCCCGTTGAGGCCCGGCTCCAGCCGCAACGCCCACTGCCGTTGATCCTGAACTCCAGCGGCTGGCTGTCCGTGGTGCCCAGGAATTGCAGGTCGGGCAGCGTGCCCGCGTTGCCGCCGAGACGCCAGAAGGTGTTCGAGGCCAACGTCGGGCTGAGGTCTGCGGCGACGAGGGTGCCGTCCGCGATCTTGTCGGAGGTCACTGCGCCGGGGGCCAGGCTCAGATTGCTCACCACACCGGCAGCCGTGGCGTAAGCGGTGCCCGCGTTCGGGGCATAGAGCGCGTAGGGTGCAGGCGTCAAGGCCTGGCGTGGGCTTAGGGAAGTGTACGGCGTGGTGAGTCCGCCGTTGGTGCGCACATAGATCTGGAGCCAGCGGGCGTCGCCGTTGAACGGGCTGGCGCCAAAGTCGAGCGTGACGGCGAACAGCCCATTGCTTACAGGAAAGCCATTGAAGTTCACGCTCGGGCCCAGTGGGCTGCCGTCGGTAGGGACATCGAAGAGCGCGAATTACATGTCGTAGAGGTTGTTGGCAGCGTTGGTGCCGTCGGTCAGCCAGCCCTGGTAGGTGAGGTGAAGGCGGTGCCAAGTGGTGAGGCGTTGGTCGTGCCGCCCACCGAGACGAGCAGGCCGATGAAAAGGATGGAGTTCAGCAGCGGGCAGTTAGTTTTCATAAGTTCCTATTGCGTAGGTTCATAGTTTGCCATAACCAGATCAGTTCCGGCTTCCCACCGAGGTGGTATTGAGAGGGCGTTCTTCCGCGGCAGCGTGAGTCGGGGGGACGGCCTCGGTTAATAGATCGACGCACTCGCGGCGTAATCCTTCCAGTCGACGCTCCTGGTCGGTGCTGAAGGAGCCGAGCCGTTGAGCGTAGGTGTCCATCCAGACGGTGAAGCGTTCCCGGGCGCGGGGGTCGAGCTTGACCTGGTAATGGCCCTCGGGAACGGACAGGAGTGCCAGCAAGGCGCTGGTCGCGGCCAAACCCTCTCCCGGTTTGGAGAAGCCCTGGTGGTAGCCGAGCTTGATCTGGTCAGCGAGACTTGGTTTGCCGTAGCTCACCAGCGAGTCGTAGGACTTAGCGGCGGTGAGGTCGAATTGGGCGGCCTTGGCATCCTTGGCGCTCGGGGCGTGGCAGGAAATGCATTGCTGGTCCAGCAAGGGCTGGATCAAACGATCAAACCGCAACGGCCATGAGCCTTCCGGCCCGGGGGTAATCCGGGACGGCTCGCGCAGCGCGGCGATTACCGGCTTGGCTGAACCGGTCTGGGTTCGCGGTTCGTGACAGCCGATGCAGCCGACGGTCTCGCTTGGCTGAGCGTAGGTGGCGCTGCGCATGGTCTGGACGGCGAGGCCCTGCGCGTCCAGGGCCTGGAAGAATAGGGTCACGCCCGAGGGCACGCGGAACCACGCCGAGCCGTCGGCCTCGACGGGCACGGTGCCCAGGACACACTTGCCGGGGTCATCATGAGTGAGGCCCATGTTGGGGAAGTTCATGGTCGGGTGGGTCTTGGGAGGAACGGCCACAATGCGCAGTTGTTTGATGTCACCACGCTTCACCTGCCCCAGCCCGCGATAGACATCCGCGAGGAGGAAGCGTCCCTCGTGCGGGCCATCCGGCTTGGCTTGAGCGGCAAGGACCGGCGGGAGCGGCTGCGGGCGCACGGGGATGGGATAAACAGTGGAAATCTCGAGGTCACGATACAGAGGCTCAAGCTGGCCGTCAGCGTCGAACCAGAAGACGCCCATCTCCTTGATTTGATCCGGCACGGCGTGCCAGCGTGCCCAACCGCCGGGGCCGGGGTGCTTCGCGCCGGGCGTCCCCCAGCTCACCAGGTAGCACCGCTCTGACAGCGGCCAAGGCGTGGCGTAAGACGATACCGGCCAACCTTCGATCTCGGGGAAACAGACTTCGGGCGTGAGCCGGGTGATGGGGTCCGCGCCTTCGGTGCCGGCGGAGGGGTCAAGGCGGACCAGGCTGCCCATCGTCTGCGAATGATGGCCGCTAGCGGTAAAGATGATCTTGTCCGAGTTGGGAATGCTGTGCGGCTCGAAGACGCAGTGGGGTTTGCGCGTAAAGTTCTTATAGACCAGCCGCGTGCCGGTGCCGTCGGGGCGGGTGGTCCAGAGGCTCATGAACGGCATGTTGTCACGGTCAATGTAATCCCAGCGGGCGTAAAGGATGCTGCCATCATTGGCCACCGAGGGCTCCCATTCAAACATCTCGAACGGTGAAATGGCGCACAGCCCGCTGCCGTCACGCTCCATCACATGCAAGGTATAGACAGCCACCGGACGCTCGGGCCCACCGCCGCAACGGACGTAGCAATCCGGCAGATCGGCTAGCGAGAGTGTCTGGCTGGCGCTCTCACGCCCGGCCTGGATGAACTGGCCGCGCCGGGTGGACAGGAACACAACCCGGCCATCCGGGAGGTAGCGCCCATCAAAGTCGTCATACTTGCCGTGGGTTAACTGGCGGACGCCGCTGCCGTCGATATTCATCTCGAACAGGTGATAGAAGGCGTCCTCGGGAACGTTCGCCTTGTTGAGCTTGTTGGGCTCGGCGGCCAGGTGTGGATAGTGTTTGCACCAGGCAAACATCACCTTCGTAGCGTCGTAAGACAGGGCCGGACGCAGGAAGCTGCCGGCCTCGTGGAAGGATTCGGTGAGACATTCGAGCACGGGTTCCTCGGTCTTGAAGCGCTTGAGCAGGTAAATGCCGCCGCCCGGGCGCGACCACCAGCCGTAGTATTGATCGGACATGTGGTTGAAGCTGCCCGGCACGCGCTTGGTCACGAGGATAGAGTCAAAGTCCAGGAGCGGATTGGCCAGGGCCAGCCGGCGCTGCAGCCAGCGGGCTTCGAGGTATTGGGCCTGGCCATAGCGCGAGGAAGGCACGGCCTGGAGCGCGGCGAGGTATTGCTTAAGAGCCGACTGTTCCGAAAAGGTGAGGGATGCGCCTTGCTCGGGCAGTTCGGCGAGCAACCGCTCGCAAAAGATGAGCACAGCCTGCGTACGCCGCGCCCAATCAATTGCTATGGTGGATTCCGCATGGTGGGGCTTGGACCAGATGGAAAGGCTGCTCTGATTGGCCGGCTGGTGCAGCGCAAGGTTCTTTGCCGCATCCGTTGGCCCAAACACTTCCACCTCGTCCAAATGCAAGTAGTCGTTACTTGGCAATTGAATCCGAACAAAGCGGGCCGGCTGATTGGTAAGCTGGATAGTCAACGGCTGGTTATCGCTGAAGCCAAAGAAGATGTGGCCGTCGTGCCGATAGACGGTGGTCCAGCGTCGGGCGTCGTCGGATAGCTTGACCTGGAGCAGAGCAGCGCGTTCGGCGCATTCGGTGCGATTCCAGATGGCCACCCGCGCGACCGGCTGGGATTTGCCCAAGTCCACCTGCCACCAGGGTTGGTCCTGCTTCTCGGTATGGAATCCCGGCCCGCCGTCTTTCACTCCGTCGCAGCCGCCGGCGGCATCGTCGGAACGAAGCAGAGCCACCTGGTTAGTGGCGACCAGGCTCTCTTCATAAGCCAGCCAGTCCGCTTCGACCAACTGCCGCCAGGCGGTCGAACTGGAGGAAGAGGCGCGGGCGGGAAAGGCGCAAAGTGCCAGCAACGCCCCAAGCGAGAATAGAAAGGTGAGGGAACTCCTAAAGACGGGCTTCTGAATGCTCATAGACTCTCCAGTTTAGGGGTGGCCAGTGCACTGGAATGAGGCTACGCCCCGCCTGATTCGCGTCAAGCCCCAATTCGGCTTTGGAGCGGCAATGAACCAGGGGCGGCAGGTGGGCTTGGCGGAGTGCGCCCATCCTCGGGCGCACCAAGAACCGACTGTAACGACGTGCTCGATTACGGCAGGGCCCCAGCGTATTCCTACATTGCTGCGCCCGGGGACGGGCGCACTCCTTACATTCAGTGCCAGACTTCGCCTTTGGTGGCATCGCCGGGCACGTCGAGGAGCTGGACGCTGGAAACGGTGCTCAGGGTCTGATGATCGAAGAAGGTCCACACGACGCGCTTGTCGGGGGTAACCTCGATGAGGAGTGGGGCCTTGCCGAGCTGGCCATGGCCGAGCCAGTTGGACAGGACGGTGTTGCCGTTGGGGAGGCGGTGCAGGCCGGCCATGAACTTGAGATGGGCGCCGGGCATCTCGTCGGCTTTGACCTCCCACACCGTCTCGCCTTGCGCATTCAGCTCGACGACGTGTTGCTGGCCGGCCATGTCGCCGCACGCGATCAGGGTATTGCCGTTGGGCAGTCGGATCACGCTGTGGGGACCGCCCGGGGCGGCGATCTCGCGCACTTTCCGGCCTTGCGAATCATACTCGCGGACGACCTGCTCGCCGTAATGGGCGACGAGGTAATTGCCGTTGGCCAATCGCCGGGCATTGCGCATATAGAGGTGGCCACCGTCTTTGCCCGCGGGCAGCAGATGGATTTCCTTCACGACCTTGCCGTCCGGAGCCAGCTCGAGCAGGCGCCCGGCGTTGCACTCGCCGACGAAAGTGTTGCCGTTGGAGAGCCGCTGGCAGGCGTAGATTTCGCTGGCGGACTCGTAGTTGAAGACGACCACCTTCTCGCGGGTGACCTCCTTCACGCCATGGCCCGTGTTGAACAGGAGGTTGCCGTTAGGCAGGGCCCACAGGTCATTGCACTGCCCCGCGGCGTACTCCCACTCGACTTTACCATCGGCGTTGATGATGAACACTTTGCCGGCGGTGTAGTCAGTGCAAACAAAATGATGGCCTTTGCCTTCCTGGATTGGCTTGGGCGTGCCGGTGGGCCCGTCCTGGGCGGCAGCGAGTCGAGTCGTCAGGATTGCCAGCGCGGCAATGCAAAGGCCGGTCGAAAGGAACCGGCGGGTCTGACATTGAGACAGGAAGATGGAATTGGTCTTCATGCAGGTTTGCGGCCTGGAGCGTAGTCAGGAGCGTCCGTTGGTCAAGCAGGCACATTGTGCCCTATTTCAGTCCTGGCAGTGGTTTCAGCTTGAGAACGCCCTGTCGGGACATAAGCTACTTGCCGACGGCAGAGCTGGGCTGTTGGAGCTTCCCTCCCGTCCCCTGTGGAGACATGCGCGCGGCGAGGCCGCCGGTTCATTTCCTGAGCGCCCTGTCGTTTTAGAATGTTAAAGCTGCACACCAGTAATCGCCTGGAAGCGTTGGCCCAGAGATTGGCGGAAGCCATTCAAAGGCCGCTGCGTTCTGTACTGCAGCCGGAGTTGGTCATGGTCCAGAGCCAGGGCATGGCCAGGTGGCTGAAGCTGGAGTTGGCCAGCCGACACGGTGTATGCGCGAATTACGCTTTCCCGTTCCCCAAGGTCTTCTGCGCACAGATGCTCACGGCTAACTCAGCCAGTCCGGGCCGGGAGCCCGCACTTGACCGCGAAGTAATGCTGTGGGCGATCATGCAACGGTTGCCGGAGTTGATCACCCGGCCGGAATTCAGCCCGTTGAAGGGTTATCTTGCGGACCCGGCTGATGTCCGCAAACGCTTCCAGCTCTCCTGGCAGATCGCCAACCTCTTTGACCAGTATCTGGTGTTCCGCCCCGACCTGATCCTCGCCTGGGATCAAGGCAAGTCGAGCCCGGCAGGCGTCGCAGAAAACCAGCATGAGCTTTGGCAGGCGGCGCTTTGGCGATGCCTGCATCAAGAGCAGCCGGGGCAGCATCTGGCGGCGCTCTTGAAGGAGTTCAGTGAACGCGCGGCCAGGCCCGACTTCAGGCCGCTGGATGTGCCTGAGCGGATCTCGATCTTTGGCATCTCGGCCTTGCCGCCATCCTATCTCCAGCTCTTTTGCGCACTCGGCGCCAGCATTGAGGTCCAACTCTTCCTGCTTCAGCCGTCCAAGGAGTACTGGGGCCTGATCGTCAACGCGCGCGAGACGGAGCGGCTGCTCAAGGCTGCCCGGAAAGGTGACGCCGCCGCCGATGAACTCCACCTGGAGGCGGGTAATCGGCTTTTGGCCTCGACGGGACAGTTAGGCCGTGACTTCCTCAACCTGGTGCTGGACGCCGGCGACTGGGATGAGGCCCGGGCCTTCTCAGAACTGCCGGAGACCAACCTGCTCCAGCATGTCCAGGCTGACCTCTTTCACCTGCGCGACCGGGGACAGGGAGACTGTCCCAGGCTCGCCATCAACCGGGCGGATGCATCGCTGCAGGTCCACTCCTGCCACAGCCCCTTGCGCGAGGTGGAGGTGCTCTACGACCAACTGCTAGATTGGTTTCAGCGCGACCCCAAGCTGACGCCCCGCGACGTGCTGGTCATGACACCGGATATCGAGGCTTATGCGCCGTTCATCCAGGCGGTGTTCGACTCGCCGGAAGAACCGGGCAAACGCATTCCATTCAGCGTGGCCGACCGAGGCATCTGCAGCGCGAGCCAGCTCGTCGATGCGTTTCTCAATCTGCTAAGTCTGCCCGCGACGCGACTGGAAGCGAGCAGCGTCCTGCGCCTCCTGGAAACCGCGGCCGTGCGGGAGAAGTTTGGGCTGGCCGAAGCTGACCTGGACATCATCCGGTTGTGGGTCCGCAAGACTAACATCCGCTGGGGCCAGGACGCCCGGCAGCGCGAGAGCCTGGGCCTGCCCGGCCTGGCCGAGAACACCTGGCAGCAAGGCCTGGAGCGGCTGTTCGCGGGCTATGCCATGGTCGGGGAAGACGTGAAGATGTTTCAGGGCGTGCTGCCGTATGACGATGTGGAAGGCGGCAGCGCCGAGGTGCTGGGACATCTCGCGGAATACTTGAAGCGGCTCTTCGACCTGGTAGCCAGCCTGAGGGAACGGCGGACTATCGGCGAGTGGGAAGCGATCTTGCTGGCCGCGCTGGACTCCTTCTTCCAACCCCATGAGAGCCAAGTGCCCGAAACCCTGCTCATCCGCTCCACGTTGCGGGCGCTTGCCGGCAAGGCCGCCACCGCCGGATACGTCGAGCCGGTTGACCTGGCAGTAATTCTCGAAGCCCTGAACCAACTGCTGGAGGAAGATCGCTTCGGCTCCGGCTTCATCACTGGCGGGGTCACGTTCTGTGCCCTCAAGCCCATGCGTAGCATCCCGTTCAAGGTCATCGCGCTCATTGGCATGAACGATAGCGCCTTCCCGCGGACTGACCGGCACTTGAGCTTCGACCTGATGGCACAGAAACCTCGGCTGGGAGACCGCTCGCTGCGGGCAGATGACCGTTATCTGTTTCTTGAAACGCTGCTCTCTGCGCGCGAGCGCCTGCACATCAGCTATGTCGGCCAATCCATCCGCGATAATAGCGAAGCCCCGCCGTCAGTCCTCGTGAGCGAACTGCTGGATTACGTTGCCCAGGCTTACGAGCTGCCAGGCCATGACGTAGTGAAAGATCACGTGCTGGTGCGGCATCGTCTGCAGGCCTTCAGCCCGGCCTACTTCACAGCGCACGATGGCCGGTTGTTCAGTTACTCGGCCGAGAACTGTCGGGCCAGCCATTGCGGACGGACCGCCCGAGCAGTGCCCGCCTCCTTCCTGGACGTGCCGTTAAGCGAACCCGATGCCGAGTGGCGCACGGTGGATGCGGGGGCATTGGCGGAGTTCTTCTGCAACCCCGCTCGATGGCTGGTGACCCACCGGCTTGGGCTGCGCTTCGAGGATCAGGACGAAGCCCTGGAGGAAGTGGAGCCCTTCGCGGTGGCTCCCCTGGACGGCTATGCCATCCGACAGGACCTCGTGGACATGGCACTCAAAGGGACCAGCCTCAAAGACGCTCTGCAGTTGAAGAAGGCGTCCGGTCGGCTGCCTCTGGGCGAAGCCGGGGCCGCGCATTTCCGCGGACTGCAAGCCGACGTTCAGGGCTTCCTGGAGCAACTGCGGCCTCACTTCGGCGCTGGTTACGTTGATCCAATCCCGGTGGACTACAGGCTGGGTGAGTTTCGTGTGGTTGGAGAGATTCGGCGGCTGACCGCGAAAGGCTCGCTGCATTTCCGCTGCGCGAGTATCAAAGCCAAGGACCTCGTGCGTTTATGGGTGCAGCACCTCGTTCTGAATGCCGCGTTTCCCGGCGGACCATATTCAAACGCCATGCTCGTCGGCAGCGACAAGGTGTTTGAAGCCCCACCGCTGGCACAGGCGCAGGAGTTCCTGGCCGGCCTGCTTGATCTCTACTGGAAAGGCCTGACGAGGCCGCTAAAGTTCTTCCCGCAGACGGCGTGGGCCTATACGGAAGCCATGCTCAAACAGGAAGCTGGCCGGTCCAGGCAGGAGCCGATGGTGGTCGCCCGCGCCAAATGGGAGGGCCATTCCTTCACCGGAGCGCCCGGTGAATGCGGAGACCCTTTCTTCGATCTTTGCTTCCGCAACGTTGACCCCCTCGACGAAGAGTTCCAGCAAACGGCGCGCGCAGTCTTCGAGCCGCTGTTGACCGCGCTGACGGAGGTGGAGGCATGAAATCTGTTCCTGTCTTCCAGTTAGCTGAGACGGAGTTGCATACCGGAACCAGCCTGGTCGAGGCCAGCGCCGGCACCGGCAAGACCTACACTATCGCCGGTCTCTTCCTGCGGCTCATCCTCGAGAAGAACCTATCGGTGCGCGAAATCCTGGTGGTGACCTACACGGTGGCGGCGACGGAAGAATTGCGCCATCGCATCCGCAATACCCTGGCCAAAGCCTTGCAGGCGTTCAGCACCGGCACCAGCGAAGACGCTTTCCTCCGCGCGCTGCTGGCCAAGCACGCGGATCAGCGGGCCGACCTGGCCGCGCGGCTGGACCGTGCCCTATACGGCTTTGATGAGGCGCCCATCTATACGATTCACGGCTTCTGCCAGCGGGTGCTGCGGGACCGGGCGTTCGAGACCGGCAACCTGTTCGATACCGAGTTGGTGACCGACCAAACGCCCTTGTTGCGTCAACTGGTCGAAGATTACTGGCGCAAGCAGTTCTATCGCGCTGGCAAAATCCCCGTCATCTTTGCCTTGAAGAACGGCTTGAGCCCCGAGAGCCTCCTGCCGCGGGTGCGAACCACCCTGCCGCATCCGTTCCTCAAGCTGCTTTCGCCCGTGGATGACCAGACCCCCGACTCACTGGCCGCTGCGCTGGAAGCTGCTTTCACGTCCCTGCGCGAAGTCTGGCGCGAGCAGAAGCAGGCAATCCGCGACCACTTTGGCAGCGGAGCCAAGTGGGCGAACAGACCCTACAACGATGACGAGGCAATGGCTGAAGCCTTCCGCCAGCTTGATAATTGCCTCGGGGCTCCCGAGTTCTCCCCTGCCGCATTGGACACCTTGCAGCTCTTCCGGAAATCGGCCATTGCACAGAAGGTCTCCAAGCGGGTCAAGCTCCCGCCGCCGGAGCACCCCTTCTTCGATCTGTGCGACGACCTGGCCCAGGCGGAGGAGCGCTACGTTATTGGCGTTAAGCTCGGAGCACTGCATTATGTGCGGCAGGAGCTGCCCCGGCGAAAGGATGAGCTTAAGGTCCAGTTCTTCGATGACCTGCTGACACGGTTGCACGGCGCCCTGGCTGGCTCGGGCGGCTCGCCGCTGGCCGCACTGTTGCGACGGCAATACGTGGCGGCCCTCATAGACGAATTCCAGGACACCGACCCCTTGCAGTATGACATCTTCTCGCGTGTGTTCACGGGGCCGGAGAACTACCTCTTCCTGATAGGCGATCCCAAGCAAGCCATCTACGGTTTTCGCGGGGCGGACATCTTCACTTACCTTAAAGCTGGCCAGCATTCCGACCAGGCCTACACCCTCAAGCAGAACTGGCGCTCGGAGGCTGGCTTGGTCCGTTCGGTCAATGCCGTAGTCAGCGCCCCTGCCCTGCCCTTCGTGTTCCCGGGCATCCAGTTCCAAGCGGTGGAAGCCAAGGGCGAGGCGGATAAGCAGCCCTTCAAAGTGGACGGCCACGCGCCGCCGCCCTTCCAGATCTGGTTCTGGCGGCGGACCGGCGCCGAGATCAACAAGGGCGAGGCCGACAAGCTGCTGCCGCCGATTGTGGCCACGGAGATCGTCGAGCTGCTGAACGGCCCTGCCGCCTTGGGCGACCGCAAGCTGCTGCCGGAGGACATTGCAGTCCTGGTACCCGAGAACCGCCAGGCCCAGTTGGTCCAGGACGCCCTCAGCCAGCGCAATGTCCCCAGCGTGCTCTACACCAGCGCCAGCCTGTTTGACTCCCGTGAAGTGGTGGAGACGCAGCACGTGCTGGCTGCGATTGCCGACCCGACCCATGAATCCCAGCTCATGGCCGCGCTCGGCACAGACCTGCTCGGGTTCACTGGCTCCCGCATTGAAGCCGTGGCAAAGCAGGAGACGGAGTGGCAGCAGATACTCGAACGCTTCCGCGGCTATCTGGACCTGTGGCTCCAGCGCGGCTTCATCCAGATGTTCCGCAGCTTCATGCAGCGCGAGCAAGTCCGGCCCCGCTTGCTAGCCTTTCCCAATGGCGAGCGCCGGTTGACCAACCTCCTGCATCTCTCGGAAGTGCTCCACCGCGCCAGTGTCGAGAATCGCCTGGGCGTCTCGGGACTGCTCAAGTGGATTAGCGAACAGCGCGAGCCGGGGGCACAGGTCGCCGAGGAACACCAACTCCGGTTGGAGACCGATGAAAAGGCTGTCAAGCTGGTCACCGTCCACAAGAGCAAAGGGCTGGAATACTCGGTCGTCTTCTGCCCCTTCTCGTGGAAGGGCGCGAACATCGAACACGGCGGCGAGGAACAGGTGTTCTTCCATGAACACGGCGACGGCAATCTCGTCCGCGACCTCGGCAGTCCCGATTACGAGGCGCACAAGCAGCAGGCCCGCGTCGAGCGCCTGGCTGAGAATGTCCGGCTCTTGTACGTGGCGCTGACGCGCGCCAAGCATCGCTGTTACTTTGTCTGGGGCGCTTTCCGTGACGCCGCAACCTCGGCTCCGGCTTGGCTGCTGCATCCGCCGCCAAAGCCGGAGCCTGACCCGGTGGCGGCGCAGGAAGAGCATTTTTCCCAACTCGACGATGACCACCTGCTCGACGACCTGGGCAAGCTGGCTGGTCAATCCGAAGGCCCGGACGGCGAGCCGACCATCGCCGTCAGCGATCTCCCTCAAGCGGCCGACACCGCCTTGGCCGCCTCCAATTCAGCGGGGCCTGCTCTGGATTACCGGCGGTTCACCGGCGTCATTGCCCGCGACTGGCGCGTCAGCAGCTTCACCTCCCTTACCGCCAACCGGGACGAAGAGTTGCCGGATCACGACGCGCTGGGGGCCGGCGGGCGCGGCGAGCCTCCCGCCTCCGGCATCTTCGCGTTCCCCAGCGGCGCCAAGCCCGGCACTTGCCTGCACAAGATTCTCGAGAAGCTGGAGTTCACGCAATGGAACCAGCCGCCTGCCAACGCACTCGTGCAGGAACAACTTCACGCTCATGGCCTGCCGGCAACCGAGTTCACTAACGTCCTCGTCGAAACGCTGGGCAAGGTGATGACCGCCCCGCTGGACCCAGGCATCCCCGGTCTCTCCCTGTCGAAGATCACGCCGGCACAGCGGCTGAATGAACTCGAATTCTATTTCCCTCTCCAGCGTATCTCGCCGGACATGCTCCGCGCTCTGCTCCGCGAGCACTCTATTCCTGGCGCCGACGACGCCAGTAGCGCCGAGCCGGGCGGATTCTCCTTCGTCCCGGTCCAGGGAATGCTCAAGGGCTTCATAGACCTGGTGTTCGAGTTCGAGGGCCGCTACTACCTCGTGGACTGGAAGTCCAACCTGCTCGGCACACGCGTCGAGGATTACGGCCCAGCCGCACTCGCAGGCGAGATCCGCCGCCGACACTATTACTTCCAATACCAGCTCTACACTGCCGCGCTGGATCGCTATCTCCGCCTGCGCCTGCCCGGCTACCGCTACGAGCAGCATTTCGGCGGCGTCTATTATCTGTTCCTGCGCGGCATCGATCCCGCCCGGCCCGGATACGGCATATATCGCGACCGGCTGCAGGAATCCTTTGTCCGCCGACTCAACAACCTCCTGACTGGCTCTACTTGAAAGGAGAGCGCGGCACATGACTGAAATCCTCCAACTCGTTGCAAGCAGCGCGTTCAGCGACCTTGACCGGCACTTTGCTGCGTCCATCGAAGCTCAGGCGGGAGGCGAGCAACCATTAGTCGCCCTGGCGGCCGCCCTGGCAAGCTGCAAGCGGGGCGAAGGCCATATCTGCCTCGGCTTGGAGACGCTTGCCGGCTCGACGTTTCCGGAGATGCCTGCCGATGGGGTGACGCCAATCCAGCTTCCTCGCCTCAAGGACTGGACCAAAGCACTTCGGGCCTCGCCAGTTGTCGGGTCACCGGGCGAGTTCAAGCCGCTGGTCCTAGACGCCCGTCATCGGCTCTACCTCCACCGCTACTGGGAATACGAGCAGACCCTGGCTTCGGCGATACGAAAGCGCGCGGCCAGCGCGCCGCCACAACCTGACCCGCTGGCGCTCAGCCAAAAGCTCCAGGCTCTCTTTCCCCCCGCACCCGGCGAGGCCGTCAACTGGCAGTGCGTTGCCGCGCAGGCCGCCGTGCGCCAGGGGTTCTGCGTTATCTCCGGCGGCCCGGGCACCGGCAAGACCCACACCCTGGTGCTGATCCTGGCCTTGCTGCTGGAGCTGGAGCGCGACCGGAAGCTGCGTATCGCCGTAGCCGCGCCGACTGGAAAGGCAGCCGCCCGCATCCAGGACTCAATCCGGACCGTCAAAGCCAGCTTAGCATGCGATGAGACGATCAAGGCCCAACTGCCGGAGCGCGCCACCACGATCCACCGGTTGCTGGGCTACCTCCCTGACTCTGCCCGCTTCCGCCACGACACGGACAATCCCCTGCCCTTCGATGTGGTCGCCGTGGACGAAGCCAGCATGGTGGACCTCGCCTTGATGGCCAAACTATTCCGGGCCATCCCCGCCTCCGCCCGGGTGATACTGCTCGGCGATAAGGACCAGTTGGCCTCGGTCGAGGCCGGCGCCGTCCTGGGCGACATCTGCGCCGCTGCTGCCACTGAAGTGGTAGGGACGCGTTCCACCGCGTCCCTGACTTCGCCGGTAGAGAATGGAACGCAGTGGAACGCGTCTCTACCAGCCAAACACGCCCTTGCCGACTGCGTGGTGCAACTGAAGAAGAACTACCGCTTCGGCGAGCAGAGCGCCATCTACCGCCTTAGCAACGCCATTAATGAGGGTCGTGCGGAAGACGCCCTGCAAATCCTTAAGGGTGCAGGCGCCAATGCGGCAGCCGACCTTATCTCTGCGCCACTTCCCCGCCGCTCGGAGTTAAAGGAAGCCTTGCGGGCGCGGGTCACAGCCGGATTCAGCGAGTTCCTGAAAGCATCCGATCCAGTTGCGGCACTGACGGCGCTGGCCCGCTTCCGCATCCTGTGCGCCCTGCGCGAGGGTCCCTTCGGCGTGGCCGGGCTGAACTATGTGACCGAGGGAATCCTGGAGGAGGCGGGGCTGATTAAGCCGCAGTACCCGTGGTATGCCCGCCGGCCCATCATGATCACGCGAAACGACTACAACCTTAAGCTCTTCAACGGCGATATCGGCCTTCTCCTCCCAGATACCGAAAGCGGTGAGCCGCGGGCCTTCTTTCCCGGGCCGGACAATACCCTGCGCAAGTTCCTCCCCCTCC
>PLZQ01000503.1:0-3578 GCA_003152225.1 Limisphaerales bacterium
TGGCGACGTTCGTGAAGATTTCGCGGACGCTCAACTGGGCGGCGGTGCGGGGATTGGTGGGGATGACGAGGGCGCGGCGGACCTGGCCGTAGCGGCCGCTCATCGAGACACTCAGGCCTTCTTTGCCTGACTGCGGGATGTCCATGATTTTCATAACTAACCTTGCTAACTAACTGATGTTTATCTGCTGGACGCTGGGCTGCTGGCCGGGGAACATAGCCGGACACAACAGCAACCCGGACCGGGCAGTAGTATCAGAACATGGCACAGAACTGGTCAAATGTCAACAGTGTGAGCAAACATAGCCATTATGGACAAAAAGAGCCACACGGCGATGGAAGTGATGCGTGATGCGTGATCGGGCCAGAGGACTGAGGACCTGGACTGCGGACCTCGGGTTTTGAACTCAGGAAGTCAGTGGCTCAGGGATTGCTTGCTTCCTGGCTTATGCCAAGCGTCAGCGGCCGGAGCCAGCCGCCACCGGCGCACGGATCGGGACTGGGCTGAACGGCTGGATCCGGTCCGCTGGATGCTTTCTTCGGCCTCATATGGTCTAGCCACGACGCTCATTTCCTCATTCTCGCTAGCGGCTCTTCTTGCAGTATGGACAGCGGCTGTAAATACGGAACGGTTTGAGATCGAGCCTCTGCCCACAAGCGGGGCACGGCCTCCCGCGCTTCTGCGCTATCCAGACAACTTCCTCAACGAGATAGCCCCCAAAGAACAGGACGGCGCAAGCGAGCCCAATCTTCTGTTGGAGGGATCCATCGGGGGAGAGCTTCAGCGAAAGCCACCCGACAGCAAAAAGCGGCGGGACTAACGCGTGCTTCCACTTGCGATACCGTGCCCACATAGTCACTCGATATGATTACGCCGAACGTAAAGGTCAGCGGCGGGAGCCAGCCGCCCCTGACGTTCGGTTTGTCTCTGAGCGAATCGGCTGGCTCCCGTTCGCTGCACCGTCTGGTTGGACCTTCCCGCTTGCGAGTCCAAGCAGGGCGCCCAGCGAGGAGTGTGCAAAGTTAAGGGCGACCCTTTCAGTTACGTCGGCGCCAAGCCTGCAGGAGCACGACGAGGGTAATCACCTGCCCTGCCAAGGCCATCAAAAAAAACAGCATGCCAAGAATACCAAAGACAGCGCAAATCGCTTCGTAAAGCTCCCGCAATCCCCGATGGAGACCACGCCCATGAACCGCGCCGAACACCATGGCCCCCGTCACAAATGAAAGCAGCACGAATACCTTCAACGCCCGCCAGAAGGCCGTGTCGGCGTCACCTTTGGCCAGATCCACTCCAGACCGCACGGCGCGCCACGCCACGGCGATTAAAATCGCGCTGACGATGAATCCCACTAACATCGCTACCAAGGCTGCTGCGCCGCTAACCATAAGATTTCATGACCCGTGTGACCCCGTCCAACGTCGAAGCTCACTGGCCGGGAGCAGCCACCGGAGACAGCCTCGTTGGAACAAACGGAAACGGCTGCTCCCGGTCCAGTGCAGCGAAAAGTTAGCTCTCATGAAACACCTCCGCCTTGCACCGGGGACATCTGCCGGTGCTCAACATGCGAGACTGCGAGCCCATCCAATCCCCGCATGAAGGGCAGACGAGCCCGCGACGACTGTAGAGAATCTTGGCGACCACGGCGTAGGAGACAGCCAGGAGCACAAGCGCGAGAACAATAAAAGCGCCTTGGAGCGCGGTGTGAGAGTGAAACCAAGGTAGGTCGCAGATCACAGGGAGGACCAACATCCAAAGAACGGTCACCCCGACAAGCGCGAACGATAACTGCCACCGACACACCCGCAGTTCGTCTCCGAATTGCTGTTTCGTACGCATAGGCTCCTCATTAGCTAACGCTGCTGCTCAGTGGCGCGCCGCCCAGGATGCACAATAAGAAACAGAGACGCAATCGGCGCGTCCACTGAAGCAGCCTTGTTCGGCGGGCGGTCTGCCATATCTCAAGCCCCAGGTCTCGTGGTGATGGTTCCGCCAAGGGACTCAACCCAGGGCGGTGCCTCGGACTCGCCATCAAGAGCAATTGCCGAGGAGCACGCCGCGCAACGAATGGCCAGTGATGTTCGTTTGCCAGGGGTGCATACTATCTGAAGAGAACTGCCGCACGCGCCACACTTCAGCCGCAGAACTTCCTCCGCGCTGCCGGTCTGGACGGTCCGTAGGACTTGCAACCAGGCAGCCTTGTTTTCGGATGATGCTGACATATGCGTGCGGCTACGCCGAACGATAGAGGTCAGGCACGGCGCGAAAACCAATGACTATGGAAAATACGACAGACACAAAACTACCAGCGAGCCCGCCGTTGCCTGCACCGACGGGTTCGGCACTCCCAAGCGTGGCAGGCAGAATGGAGATGACCCACGCGGATTTTCAACACGCCTGCCGGGTGATGCTCGGGGAACTCCAAGAGAATCCCAACTGCGACACACGGCTGGTGCATCTGCTGTGCGAGGGTGTGCGATGCAGCCGCGAATGCTGCGACCTCGCCAAGATGTCTCTCCAAGTGCCGAACAGTATGTTTGGGACAAAGACCGTGCACTGGATTGTGCACGGTTGACTTTTCTAAAGAGGGGTATTTCCATAGGCTTGTGAAGGCAGACCTGCGAATTTCTATTAAGGACTACCGCAGAAAAAAGAATCTGAAGATCCTGCTGTTCCGGCCACCGTTTCCCGGTCGGCAGTTCCTGGTGCGGATGAATGGGGCGCCGTGGCCAGCGGATGGCGGGCCGGTATCGCTAACGCGCCTGGTGACGGCCTTACGCAAGGCACTGGTGAGGGCAGGAAGTTCGGGCGACCGCTAACCTGAATTACACTCACGAGTGTATTGAAGCGGGGGAGGCGGGGGTTGGCAAGTCCAAAGTCTAAAGTCTAAAGCCTAAAGCCTAAAGTCGGGGCTTGGGGGGTGGGGGACGTCGGGCGTGTTGGGAGGGGATGGGGTACGCGGATGGCAGGTCGCGCCCTGGGGCAGAGGACGGGCTTGTCCCCCGCGCCCAGGGCGCAACTGTGGTCTCCGGGATAGCGGTAGCGGCACGTGCGGCACTTGGGCGAGGTCAGGCGCACGGGGGCAGCTTGGCGTGGAAACGAAGGGCTTCTAGTACAGCCACAGGTCAAGCCTTTGGCTTGCGTGGTGACATGGGAATACCGCCGTCGCGGAAGAACTGCCGCGTGTGGTCCTGCTCGTAATAGAAGGCATCCCACTCGTCGAGGTGCTGGGTGTCTTCGGGAGAGAAAGTCTTGCGCCAGACTTGTTCCTGATCGACGTCGCACCAGACAGTATCCCATCCCCGGTCGCGCAGGAGCTTGCGGGCCATGCGGCCAGCGGTGGTGAGCAGGCGGTTGGCCGCGCTCCGGCACGTCTGAGGGCGACGGGCTGTCGCACCAGCGTTCCGGGCGTTGCAAGCCGTTCTCGGTCTGGAGGGCCAGCGTGCCAGCTTGCCGGCCGCGTAGGCATTGGCGAGCTGCGTCGAGTTGCGGATGCCGGCGGCGCGCAGTGTGAGCACGGCGCGGTGCGGCAGGATCAGCCCCAAGGGGGTGACCCATTACCTAAAAGAAATGTTTCC
>PLZQ01000503.1:3591-7550 GCA_003152225.1 Limisphaerales bacterium
AAGATGACGATCGACCTGGTGTGCGGGAACATCGGCGTTTCGGCCAACCAGCGAGAAGCCATTGAACTGGCGGCACGGCATGGATTCGAATCCGTAGGCGCCGATGGCGGATTCCTGGCTTCACTATCGGACGACCAGGTGCCTGAGCTTAAGTCCTTCATGAAAGCCCGAGGCATTGTGTTTGGGGCGGCCGGGCTGCCGGTGGAATTTCGCCGGGATGACGACCAGTTCAGAAAGGGCCTGATAGACCTGCCCAAATTCGCCTCCGGCCTTCAACGGGCCGGGGTGGGCCGCGTCACGACCTGGCTCATGCCTTGCCATGACACGCTGTCTTACCAGCAGAATTTTCGTCAACATGTCACGCGTTTGCGCAGTGTGGCCCAAACGCTCAAGGAGCACGACGTGCGCTTGGGGCTGGAATACGTTGGCCCGAAAACTTCCTGGGCCAGCCGGCGCTACATCTTCATTCACACCCTTGCCGAAATGAAGGACCTCATCGCGGAAATCAACACCGGCAACGTGGGATTCGTGCTGGATAGTTGGCATTGGTGGCACGCCGGGGATACGGTGGCCGACCTGCTCGCGCTCCGAGGAAATGAAGTGATCGCCGTAGATCTAAACGACGCGCCGGCTGCAGTTCCTAAAGAACAACAGTCGGATGGCCGGCGTGAGCTGCCTTGCGCTACCGGGGTGATTGACGTCGGTGCCTTTCTGAAGGCTCTAAACGAGATCGGCTATGACGGACCTGTTCGGGCGGAGCCTTTCAATCAGGCGCTGAATAGAATGCCCAAGGAGGAAGCCTGCGCGGCGGCGGCCGTCGCGCTCAAGAAAGCGTTTGCCTTAATCAGTTAACAACTTATCCCACCGGCCGGCTGGCAGGCAATCGAACAAGCAATGTCCAAGGGTGGGGCGCGAAGGGAGGACTGGATCTTGGCCGCATCTCGAAGCTGGCCGCGAAGCGGAGCTTTTGGGGGTGGCTCACGCTACTGGCCCCGGATTGAACAGAGCCTTCACGCTCTGGCGATTGAGCACCAGAATCGTGAATACCCCGAGCACGGTTCCAAAGGGTACCGAAAGGCATTCCAGACACGCCACCACAAAACAGAACGTGTAGTGCCGCCGGCGGGCTATACATCTTCCGGCAATCAGAACCAGAACGGCAACGGTCCAGCCCAGGAAAATGATGAAGAAGCCTAGTATCACAAAAAACCAGCCAAGGAATGTCGGGGGTTGATCACTGCCATGTCCGAACAAACGTGGCGCGACGATGAGAACCAACCCAAAGACCACGTGAATGATGGGAATGCAAGCAAACAGAGCCGTTATGCCCCCCTTGACATAATGAAAGATGGACAGGAGCTTCAGGTGTTCATTATCGAGAATCTGCTGTGAACTTGGCAAAGGTGTTTCCACAGCAAAGAGTTTAGCAAGACCAGGTCAAATGGTCGTGTAAAAACATGTTTAGCGATTGGCATTGCATTTTGCCATAAGCGGGGCATAATTAGAGTTGATTGTTGAGTATATCCGATTTTCTTAAGGCCACCAGGGGGGCGGGTTTGAGCGTGGGGTTGGTCCGTATCTGTCGTGCAAAACGTCGCAAGCAATGACATCGAATTATGATCGTGACCAGGCCGGCTCGGAGCGAGTTCACTGGCATACTCCCTCCGAAGGCTGCTGTGTCTTCATCCATCATGCTGGCCCTTCCCGGGCCTTGAACACCCAACGCCGGAAAGGCTCGCCCTTATGAAAGTATTCCTGATTTACGTCAATGATGAGAACTTCTACCGACTCTTGCCCGAGGACCTGGGCGGCTCCAGACCGGACGACGCCCGAATCAAGGTGATGGGGTTTCCGCCGCTGGGGGTCGAAACGCTCGCCCCGGTCCTGCGCCAGCATGGCCACCAGGTCCGGATGTTTGATACCTGCCATCCGCGGATGAAAGAACCCGATGTCCTGCAAGCCCTGCGCGAGGACCGGCCCGACGTGGCAGCCATTTCGTTCCTGTCCACCACCACCTATCCGGCCGCCAAGAGCATGGCTGGCGTGCTCAAGGCCGAACGGCCGGACATCCCGATTATCGTCGGCGGGGTGTTTGCGACGATGAACAAGGACCGGATCCTGCGGGATTGTCCCGACATTGACGCCGTAGGCATTGGCGAGGGCGAGGAGCTTCTGCCCGATTATCTGGCCCATCTTGGCCAACCCGCCGCCGTCCCGGGCCTGGTCTGGCGCCAGGGCAAGGAAATCGTCACCAACATCGCCCGGCCAATCATCCGCGACCTCGACCAGTTCCCCTATCCCGACCGCACCACCCTCCCGATTGATTACATCGAGTCGCTACCGCTTGATGTTCCAGCGGTCCTCTCGCTCGACCGATTCTGCACCATGCAAACGTCGCGGGGTTGTCCTTACACGTGCATTTATTGCGACATCCCGGCGCTGACCAACGGCAAATGGCGCTTCCGCTCGCCCGAACATGTGCTGGGCGAGATGCAGCAACTCAGCGATGCGGGCTATCGCTCCATTTATCTGACCGACGATCATTTCCTCCTGAAACGCGCGCGCATCAACGACATTTGCCAAGGCATGATTAAGCGCAAGCTCAAATTCCGCTGGGGCTGCGAAGGGCGCGTGGATTCCGTCGCCGTGGATCAGTTCCCCATCATGAGCCAGGCCAACTGCGGATTCCTGGCGTTTGGCATCGAATCCGGCACTCAAAGGGTCCTGGACCGGCTCGATAAGAAACAGACGCTCGGGCAAATTGAAAACGCCGTCAACGAAGCCAAGAAGCACGGCATCGAGCGCGCTCACGGATTCTTCCTGGTAGGCTCGCCCGATGAAACCGAGCAGGACATCCTGCAGAGCTTCCGCTTCGCCGCCCGGCTCAAGCTGGACACTTTCGGCTTCAACCGGCTGTGTGTTTATCGTGGGACGCCGTTATGGCATGAGTATCTCGAACGCGGCATCCTCGATGACGAGCGCGACTGGGACAAGTGGTTTAAATGCTCGGACATCGACCCGACCGTCTTGCCGAGCGAAACGGTCAACCGCGCCCGGCAAAAGGGTTATGCCCTGCTATTCGCCCACCGCATCCTGTGCCGTCCCATTCAAACCTTCAACTTGCTCCGCACCCTCGGCCGGCACATGAAGTTCACCGACATCCTGAGGTTGTTGGCCAGTCCCTTCCGTCGGCGCACCTTGAATCGCAAGCCGGAACTGCCGGCCCGGATGCTCGACCTGGGATTGACGGCCCCCGTGCGCGCGGCGGCATCGATGAGCGCCGCCCAGCCGGCCGAACGGCCTGCGGAGGTCCCCGCCTGAAGGCGCCGTGCGAGGAAGCACCCGCTTCGAATTGGGCTATAACCGAATCGCGCTTAGTTAAGGCGTATATCTCCGTACCACAGCGACTTAGCTATCAGTGAACGACGAAATCGGGTTACGGCCACCCTGAAGCCATCTGGTAGCCACCCGGAAGCCACCCTCAGGCTTCCCCGAGGTGGCCTGTAGCCCGTCGCGTTGCGGTAGCCGGACTGACCCGGCCACAGGTCCCCCCTACCCTTTGTGCCAAAAGGCGGTCCGTCGCTGGCGTCGGCGACGGGAGTGCCGCACCGGCCCGCTGCCGGCCTGGCTCAGGCCCGGTCCAAGCCTGGGGATGGCCAAGCGGTAGGCAACCACTAGGCAACCACTCCGATGTGGATCGGATCCACATCGGAGTGGTTGCCTACCAGTTGGCTACTGGTTAGCCAGTAATACGCCTGGAGCGGGCCTCAGGGCGGCCAGGAGGTAGTGGGGAGCGAGTGTGGCTCCGGCTCGGGAATCGGGGCGGGTGCAGGGTGCGAGGAACCGGGGGCTGGAGAGCCGCTTTGAAGTGGTAATCCCGCGAACCCATCCGCGAAAGGGCAGGCGATCGCCACGAACTCAAACAGCAACCCCGTCCACGAAATAGCGCGTCACGTTAC